>JBEHWY010000033.1:0-26595 GCA_048498975.1 Actinomycetota bacterium
GCTGCGCGCTCTGGCGTAGCTGAGTGATCCCACGACCGGCCGCTGCCGGGGGAGGGTGCTCGCCACCCTCTCTGGGCAGTTAGGGCGGCGAGCACCCTCCCCCTCCCAGGTCAAACCGTTTCCCCAGGTTCAGGCGCGCGAGATCCCGTGGTTCCTTTGTCCGCCTGGGCAGGACAAGGGAACCACGGGATTGAGAGGACGGCGTTCTCCCCATCGCGCGGTTCCTTTGTCCGCATATGGAGGACAAAGGAACCACGACTTCTCGGGGCGGGGACTAGAGGCGGGTGTCCCGGCGCACCTACCTTCCTGGGGGGTGCTTCGGGCCGCCCACTGCCGGCAATAGTCCTAGCCGCCGCCGCTGTCGAGGAAACCCGCGCTCATGAGTATCCGGTTGCGTCAGGTGCGCGGCGCATCCGTCGCTGAATGGGACCCGCGCGGACTGCTGCGGAAGATTGAGCGGGTCCTGGGGCGACAAATCTTCCGCAGCAAGGCCCGCCTGAGCGAACCGGATATCCAGGACCCGCGCTATTCGCGGTTCGTCTCACCAGCACTCCTGGGCGCGGCGCCCGCTGCCGTCCATCTCCGAGGCCCCCGAAGGACGGAAGCTCTCCCGCGGGACCGGGAACTCCGGGACTTCGGAAGCAGACCCGGAATTCGATCTGCGCCGCCTTTCGCGCTTCCGAAGCCAGGGACCTGGATTTCGTTGGGGAGGGTCGGGTGACCCTCTTCACGTTTTGCGCCGCTACGCCAGAGCGCGATCCTCGGCAGGCGGCAGCCGACTCACGTAGGTAGGCGAGTGAAGAGGGTCACCCGACCCTCCCGTTCAAACCCAAGAACCCTGACTCCGAGCGCCCACGCCGGCACTAGAACGATTCCTTGATCCCTTTTTCGATCCAAGGCGCCAAAGTCCGCGCGAAGGTGGCCGTCAGGTGCGCTTTGTCGCGGTAGACCAGCGCGTTGCCGATCACGGCGCGGCAGAGGTCGCCGGGGCAGATCTCGTCGGTGATGTCGATCAGGTGCACCCCGGGCGTGCTCTTGGCGGCGCGGACGTCGAATTCGATGTTGGGGTCGTGGACCCGTTTGAAGGCGCAGGATTCGAGGTTCTGGAGGTCCTCGGAGACGCAACTGGGGATGTCTTCTTCTGAGGCCGGGGTGTCGCGGATCACGACCGCGTCGAGGCCGGCGGCGATGACCCGGGCCAGAGTCTTCTTGTAGCCCTCTTCGAGGGCGGCGGCGTTGGCTTCGCCGCTCAGTTCTTCGCCGTCGGGGCCGTAGGCGGTGTAGGCGGTGTCGCCGGCCATCACCAGCGTCGCGTTGTGGCCGGCTTCTTCGATCCGCTGCAGCTCCTTTTCCCGCCAGGCGTCGCACTGGGAGTACTCGCGGTCTTCGACCATGCTGCGGATCTTCACTTCCCCCGGCGTGCATTCGGCCTTGGTCAGGTCGATCAGCCGCCAGTGGTTCTTCTCGGCGAGCGCCTCCATCGGCGCGAAGTACTGCAGCGCGTGCGAATCGCCGAACAGGATCAGCGTCCGCTTGCCGTTCGGGTCGCCGTAGAGGCACTTGCCGGAGTTGGTGGCGGGGATGCCGACCAGGCAGCCGTCGTAGAAGGCGCGCGAGCGGTCGGCGCGGGCGTTGAGCGGGTTCGGGCGAACCGCCGTCGCCCGCTGCTGGGGGATGATTTCCGAGGCGAGCGCCGCCGCTCCCGGGACCTTGGAGATCGGCGCCGTGTGCAGCGTCGGCTGCGACTCTTCGAGCCAGACGCCGGCGCCGACGGCGAAGGCCATGCAGGCGGCGCCGAGGGCGAGCGCCCGGGCCGGCATCCGCGCCAGGCCGCGCGAGCGGCGCACCGGGTCCTCGACGAAGTGGTGGGTGAGGACCGTCGGCAGCAGCGAGGCGAGGACGACGGCGACCCCGGCGATGGCCGAGAGCGGGCCCCAGATCACCGCCGCGAAGACCAGCGCCGGCCAGTGCCAGAGGTACCACGAGTAGGAGATGCGGCCGACGTAGCGGACCGGGCGCAGCGACAGCGCCGAGGCGGGCGCGGCCTTCGCCTGCTCGTAGACGGTGGAGCCGGCGAGGATCAGCGCCGCCGTGCCCAGCGTCGGCACCAGCGCCGCGACGCCGGGGAACGGCGTCGTCGCGTCGAAGGCGATCGCCGCGTAGAGGATCGCCGCCACCCCCGCCCAGCCGATCGCGACGGCGGCGGCGCGGTGCAGGCGAACGGCGCCGAGCAGCGCCAGGCCGCCGCCGAGCGCCAGCTCCCAGGCGCGGCCGAAGGTCGAGAAGTAGGCCGCGGCCGGCTGGTCGTTGGTGAAGATGATGCCGATCACCAGCGAGACGGCGAAGAGGACGGTCAGGGTCAGCCAGAGGATGCCGCGGACCGGCCGCCCCTTGCGCCGCTGGTACCAGGTCGCCCCCAGCATCAGCGCCGGCCAGACGAGGTAGAACTGCTCCTCGATCGCCAGCGACCAGAGGTGCAGGACGGGGCTCGGTTCGATGTCCTGGGCGAAGTAGTCGACCGATTGCGCGGCGAAGTGCCAGTTCGCCATGTAGAGGGCGGAGCTGACGATGTCGCCGGAGACTTCGACCGCGCGCAGCGGCGAGAGCAGGATCATCGAGAGGATCGCGACGCTGCCGAGCAGCAGCGCCGAGAGCGGCAGCAGGCGCTTGGCGCGGCGGGCGTAGAAGCGCGGGATCGAGATCCCGCCGCTGCGCCCGAGCTCGCCGAGCAGCAGGCGGGTGATCAGGAAGCCGGAGATGACGAAGAAGACGTCGACGCCGACGTAGCCGCCGGCGAACAGCGGGATGCCGGCGTGGCAGAGCAGGACGGCGATGATCGCCACCGCCCGCAGGCCCTCGATGTCGGTGCGGAAGCCTCCCCCGCCCCCCTCTTTACTTTTTGGATTCATCGACGGTGGTGAATTCGAGTCGGCCTTCGCGCCAGGCAAGCGCCCGCCACTGACTTCTCGCGGTGCGTTCGAGCCACCCCATCGCTTTGCTGATCAGCCACGGCCGCAGGCGTTCGGTTGTGTGGCCACCCGGCACCTCCCACAGGTGCACGCGCTTGAACTTCGCGGCGAACTGTTCGTTCATCGCGGGCGGCACGACGTCGTCCCCGCGCCCTTGGTAGATCAGCAGCGGGCTCTTCTGCGGCCGCCGTATGGGCGAGAGCCGGTAGCGCGCGGTTTCGCCGAGGTCGACCTGTTCGTAGTAGTCGGGGCCATAGGCCTGCAGCGGCCATTCCCAGCCGACCAGGTCGGTGACCGGCGCCTTGGCGGCCGCTGCGGAGACCAGCCCGTCGCCGGCCAGCAGCGTCGCCAGCGTCCCCCCCGCCGAGGAGCCGTAGGCGTAAACACGCGCAACGCCGAACTTCTCGCGCAGCCGCCGCGCTTCTTCCCGCGCTGTCAGCACGGCTTCGGGCATGTTGTCGAGCGGGTAGGTGACGTAGTGGGGGACGAAGCCGGCCTGTTCGGCGCGTTCGGCGGTCGAGGGCTCGAAGGAGGGGTCTTCGAAGAGGAAGGAGCCGCCGTGGAAGAGCAGCAGCTGCGGCGGCGGCCCCGGCGGTTCGATCGGTTCTTTCTTCTTGCCTTCCTTGCCCCCCATCGATTCCTTTACGCCCGCCGACGCCGATCCGGTCCCTGCTTCGGCCCCGCCGGCGTCGGCATGCGCGAACGCAGGCGCGGCGAAGGCCAGCGCCAGCACCACGACTGGAATGGTGAGCAAACGGCGGATATCCACCTAAACCCGCCTAATCGCGATTTGTAGCTGGCGCCCGTCGATTTCGGCCCCGGCGCCATCACCGCTGCCGTCGAAGGCGACAGCGGTGGCGAGGACCTCGCCGGCGAGGTAGGCCTGGTGCTCGCGCGCGGCCTCGAGCAGGTCTTCGTCGCCGCCGAGCCCGAGCTCGATCCGGTCGGTGATCTCCAGCCCCGCCTCTTTGCGCGCGATCTGGACGGCGTGGACGATCTCGCGCGCCAGGCCCTCGCGGCGCAGCTCCTCGTCGAGCTCGAGCGCGAGGGCGACGGCGTGGCCGGCCTCGGCCTCGACCTCATAGCCCTCCAGCGGCGCCAGCGCCAGCGTGATGTCCTCGGCCGCGAGGCTGTGGTCGACGCCGTCGATCGCGATCCCGACCTCGCCGCCCTCGGCGAGCACCGCGGCGACGTGGGCCGCGTCGAGCGCCGCGACCGCGGCCGCCACCTGCGGCATGTTCTTGCCGAAGCGGGGCCCGAGCGTGCGGTAGTTGGGCTTGGCCGAGTAGCTGACCAGCTCGCCCTCGTCGCTGACGAAGTCGAGCTCCTTGACGTTGAGCTCGGCGGTGACCAGCTCGGCGCGAGCTTCGATCGCCTCGCGCTCGGCCTCGTTGGCGACGATCACCGCGCGGCGCAGCGGCTGGCGCACCTTCGCCTTCGCCTGGGCGCGGGCGGCGCGGCCGAGCTCGACCGTGAGGCGGACCGCCTCCATCCCGGCCTCCAGATCCGGGTCGGCGAGGCTCGCGTCGCGCTCGGGGAAGTCGCGCAGATGGACCGAATCGGGCAGCTCGCCGGTCTCCCCGTCGGCGCCGCCGGCGAGGTTGAGGTGGATCTCGTCGGCGAGGAAGGGCGTGAACGGGGCAAGCATCGCCACCGTCTCCAGCAGGCAGTGGCGCAGGGTGGCGAAGGCGGCGCGGTCGCCCTCCCAGAAGCGGCGCCGCGAGAGCCGCACGTACCAGTTGGAGAGCTCCTCGACGAAGGCGGCGATCGCGTGGCCGGCGGTGGTGCAGTCGAAGTCGTCCATCCGTTCGCGCACGGTGGCGACGGTGCCCTGCAGGCGGGAGAGGATCCAGCGGTCGAGGTCGGTGGCGGGCTCGGGCGCGCCGGCGAAGTCCTCCGGCCCGAGGTCCTCGGCGTTGGCGTAGAGGACCCAGAAGGAGTACGTGTTCCAGAGCTGGAGCATGAACTGGCGCACCGCCTCGCCGACCGTCTCGACCGAGAAGCGGTACCCGGCCCAGGGCTGCTGGGTCGCCAGGTAGTACCAGCGGAAGGCGTCGGCGCCGTGGGTGGCGAGCACCTCCCAGGGGTCGACCACGTTGCCGCGGCTCTTCGACATCTTCTGACCCTCGGGGTCGAGGATGAGGCCGAGGCAGACGCAGTTGCGGAAGCTCGACTCCTCGAAGAGCAGGGTCGACTCGGCGAGCAGCGTGTAGAACCAGCCGCGGGTCTGGTCCTGGGCCTCGCAGATGTAGTCGGCCGGGAAGCGCTCGGCAAACTCCGCCTCGCCCTCGAACGGGTAGTGGAACTGGGCGAAGGGCATCGCGCCGCTGTCGTACCAGGTGTCGATCACCGACTTGACCCGCTCCATCTCGCCGCCGCACTTCTCACAGGGGACGGTGACGGCGTCGATGTAGGGGCGGTGCAGGTCGTCGGGGACCTCGCCGCGGGCCGAGCGCTCGCGCAGCTCGGCGACCGAGCCGGCGCAGAAGCGGCCGCTGCAGTCCTCCGCCGTGCACTCCCAGATCGGCAGCGGCGTCCCCCAGTAGCGGTCGCGCGAGAGTGCCCAGTCGACGTTGTTCTCCAGCCATTTGCCGAAGCGGCCGTGCTTGACGTGCTCGGGGTGCCAGCCGATCGTCTCGTTGTTGGCGAGCAGCTCCTCGCGGGCGCCGGAGGTGGCCACGTACCAGCTCGACTTGGCGTAGTAGAGGAGCGGCGTCGCGCAGCGCCAGCAGTGGGGGTAGGAGTGCTCGTAGACCTGCTCGCGGAGGAGCAGGCCGCGGCGGTCGAGGTCGGCGATCAGCGCCCGCGTCACCTCGGGGTCCTTGACGAAGCGGTCCTCGAAGCCGACGACGCGGCGGTCGAATTTGCCGTCGAGCTTGACCGGGTTGTAGAGGGTCGCGTGGCGGGTCGGGTCGAAGATGCCGTTGGCGGCGGCGACCGCGTAGTCGTCCTCGCCGAAGGCGGGCGCGATGTGGACGAGGCCGGTGCCGTCCTCGGTGGTGACGAAGTCGCCCTCGACCACCTGGAAGGGCTCGGCAAAGCCGTGCTCGAGGCCGCCGCTCGCGGCGGGGCCGCCGTCGGCGAGCTCGAAGACCGGGCCGCGATAGCGGCGGGTGACGAGCTCGGCGCCGGGGAATTCCTCCAGCACCTTCGCGCCCTCGCCGAGCACCTTCCCCAGCAGCGCCTTGGCGAGGATCAGCTGCTCGCCGTCGAGCTCGGCGCGGACGTAGGTGACCTCGGGCGCGACGGCGACGGCGACGTTGCCGGGCAGGGTCCACGGCGTCGTCGTCCAGACCAGCAGCGAGGCACCGGCGTCGGAGCCGTCCTTCTCGAGCAGCGGGAAGCGGACGTAGATCGAGGGGTCCTCGACGTCCTTGTAGCCCTGCGCGACCTCGTGCGAGGAGAGGGCGGTGCCGCAGCGCGGGCAGTAGGGGACGACCTTGTGGCCCTCGTAGAGCAGCCCCTTGTCCCAGAGCTGGCGCAGCGACCACCAGACCGACTCGATGTAGTCGTTCTCCAGCGTCACGTAGGGGTCGTCGAGGTCGATCCAGAAGCCGATCCGCTCGGTCAGCCGGTCCCACTCCTCGACGTACTCGAAGACCGACTCGCGGCAGCGCCGGTTGAACTCGGCGATCCCAAACTCCTCGATCTCCTGCTTGGAGGAGATGCCGAGGTCCTTTTCGACCTCGAGCTCGACCGGCAGGCCGTGGCAGTCCCAGCCCGCCTTGCGCGGCACCCGGTAGCCGGTCATCGTGCGGTAGCGCGGGTAGACGTCCTTGAAGACGCGGGCGAGGACGTGGTGGGAGCCGGGCCGGCCGTTGGCGGTCGGCGGCCCCTCGTAGAAGCTCCATACCGGCGCCCCCTCGCGGCCCGCGAGCGAGCGGGCGAAGACGTCGCGCTCGCGCCAGCGCGCGAGGACCTTCTCCTCGAGGGCGGGGAACGACTGTTTCGGGTCGACTGGGCTGAAACCGGGCACGAAGCTCCGGATTTTAGGAGTGAGCGACCTCCGGACCCCCCGCGATCACCAGACGAGAATGAAGTCTTCCGCGTTGCTCGGGTTCGCCTGGGCCGGCAAAACGGTCGGCGGCGAAGGACGAGAGGGTCGCGTCGGTGCCTCCCACCCCGGGCCGCGTAAACCGGCCGGCGGCCGATAGGCTCCCCCCAGATGGGGGACTACAGCCTGAACGGCAAGGTCGCGCTGGTCACCGGCGCGGCGCGGGGGATCGGCTACGAGACGGCGCGGCAGATGCACATGCGCGGCGCCTCGGTCGCCGTCCTCGACCTCGATGCGACGCAGGCGCAGGAGGCGGCGGAGCGGATCGGGCCGCGCGCCATCGGCCTCGCCGGCGACGTCACCGACGAGGGCGCGATGCGGGCCACGGTCGCGGCCGTGGTCGAGAAGTTCGGCGGCCTCGACGTCGCCGTCGCCAACGCCGGCATCGCCCAGAGAGACTTCGCCACCGTGCGCGGCATCTCCGGCGAGGAATGGGAGCGCGTCTTCGAGGTCGACATCCTCGGCGTCTGGCGCACCGTCCGCGCCGCGCTGCCGGAGATCGTCAAGCGCCAGGGGCAGATGGTCGTCGTCTCCTCCGTCTACGCCTTCGCCAACGGCTTCGGCAACACGCCCTACGCGGTCGCCAAGGCCGGCGTCGAGCAGCTCGGCCGGGCGCTGCGGGTCGAGCTCGCGCCGCACGGCGCCAGCGCCACCGTCGCCTACTTCGGCTGGGTCGACACCAAACTCGTCCAGGACGCCTTCGCCCAGCCCAAAGCCGACCGCGTCCGCGATCTGTCACCTGACTTCCTGCTGAAGCGGATCACCCCCGCCGAGGCCGGCGCCGGCCTCGTCCGCGGCATCGAGGAACGCGCCCCGCGCGTCTTCGTCCCCAAGTGGTGGCGTTACGTCTCCGCCCTGCGCGGGATCATCAACCCGCTGCTCGACAAGCGGATGGAGAGCGACGCCAAGACCCGGGCGCTGATCGCCGACCTCGACGCCGAAACCGGCGGCTGAGAGCTACCGAGCCGCGCGCCGCTCGTAGACGGCGCGCTGGACGTGGTCGTAGAGCGTCTCCGGCGCGATGTCGGCTTCGTTGGGCCACTCGATGGTGTCGCCGCACTCGTGGATTCGCAGCTTGCGAAAGAACTCCACATCTTGCAGGGGCTCGAAGACCGGCCCGCGACCGACCAGATAGGAGAGGTCGACGTCGGCGGCGAGGCCATCGGCAAATTCGAGGTGGACTCGATAGCTGTCGAGGGGGACGGCCTCGACCAATTTGGGGGGGAGTATGACCATGGGAGCCATGCGCTCAGTGTAGACAAATCATTTCAGGGGCGGTATGGGACAGAGTGCCGTTTCCGAACGGGCGCGCTCCCAGTTCTCCAGCAGTTCCTGTCGATGCAGCCTTGCCCAGCGGCGCACCCATCGCTCGATTCGAGGCGGGAGCTCGCCAGCAATACGTTCCTGGCTCGAGACGTCGAAAACGGCGAAGTCCTCTGCGTAGACCGCATGGAAGTGCGGTCGTCCTTCGTGGACGCCCTCGTCAAAGAACATCCGGATCTGCACTCCGCGGAATCTCGAGATGGTCGGCACCCGCGCCCAAGGCACGAGCCCTCCCAGGTTCTCCCCACTCTCTGGGATTGAGCGTCAGCGCGGCCGCGTCAGGCGCTCGAGCAGGATGACGACCGACTCGTAGGGCTCGCCGGTGGCGCGGGTGAGGCCGATCTCGCAGGTGCGGTTGTTGGAGAGGTGGGCGTCGAAGTGGCGGCCGGCGAGCTCTTCGGCCTGGGGCCGGGTCGCGGATTCGGTCAGCTCGGGGTGGGAGATGCCGCGGTCGCCGGCGAAGCCGCAGCAGGTCGCCGAGGGGGCGATGTAGACGTCCTCGGCGAGGGTGCCGGCGAGGGCGCGGAGGCGGCCGGCGAGGCCCATGTGGCGGGTCGCGCAGGTCGGGTGGACGGTGGCCGAGCCGACCTTCTCGCCGACCTCGAGCCAGGGCAGGAGGCGGTCGTGGGCCCAGGCGACCGAGTCCATCAGCTCGAGCTTGGCGAGGCGCTCGGCGTTCTCCTCGCTCAGCACCCCGGCACCGGGATCGATCGCCGCGCCGGTGCAGGAGGCGGCGTCGATCACGATCGGCAGCGCTCCCTCCCCGCTCCAGCGCCAGAGCCGCTCGACCATCTCGTTCGCCTTCTCACGGTGGCCCGCCGTGAACCCTTTCGAGCTCCAGGGCAGCCCGCAGCAGGTGCCGGCGACGTCCTCGGGGATCCAGACCGGCAGCCCCGCCCGGGCCGAGACCTCGACCAGCGCTGCGACCGGTGAGCCGGCGTAGATCCGGTTCGTGCAGGAGGGCAGGTAGACGGCGGCGGCGCCCGCGTGCAGCGTCGCCGGCAGCTTGCTCGAGGCGCCGCTGGGCAGCGCCGCGCCGCGCCTGGTCAGCCGCGCCAGCGGGCCGCCGACGCGCAGCCCGGCCCGCGCCGCGCCTTCGAAGGTCGCCCAGCGCCGCGCCCGCCGCAGCGCCGCCTTTTCGGCGCGCTCGGAGTGGCGCTCGGCGCGCTGGCCCTTGACCATCGCCCCGGTGTCGATCCCGACCGGACAGGCGAGCTGGCAGGAGCCGTCGGCGGCGCAGGTGTCGAGCACCTCGTAGCGCCATTCGGATTCGAGCGCCGCCCGCAGCGGCGATCCCTCGGGCTGGCGCGCGATCTCCCGACGCAGCACGATCCGCTGGCGCGGCGTCGTCGTCAGGTTGCGGCTCGGGCAGACCGGCTCGCAGAAGCCGCACTCCACGCAGGAGGTGACCGACTCCTCGACCGCCGGCGTCGTCTTCAGGTTGCGCAGGTGGGCGCCGGGGTCACGGTTCAGCACGACCCCGGGCGAGAGCACGCCGTCGGGGTCGGCGAGCTGCTTGCAGCGCCACATCAGCTCGGTCGCCTTCTTCCCCCACTCGCGCTCGACGTAAGGAGCCATGTTGACGCCGGTCCCGTGCTCGGCCTTGAGCGAGCCGTCGTACTTGTCGACGACCAGCTCGACCAGGCCGTTCATGAACGCCTCGTAGCGGTCGAGGTCCTCCTGCTTGGCGAAGTCCGGGGTCAGCATGAAGTGCAGGTTCCCCGCCGAGGCGTGGCCGGCGACGCCGGGCAGGAAGCCGTGCTCGCCGAGCAGCGCCTGCAGGTCGCGGGCGCCCTCGGCGATCCGCTCGGGCGGCACGCAGACGTCCTCGACGATCAGCGCCGTGCCCGGCAGCCGCAGCTTGCCGATCAGCCCGTGCAGCCCCTCGCGCACCCGCCAGGCGAGCTCGATCTCCTCCAGCTCGCGGGTGAACTCGATCGCCTTGATCGTCTCGTGGCCGGCGAGGATCTCGCCGGCGGCGGCGACGTAGGCGTCGAGCCCGGCTGCGTCGGCGGCGCCGAACTCGACCAGCAGCACGGCCGACTCAGGCGGCAGCTCTTTCCACTCCTGCGGCGCGCCGACCATGTTCCAGGCGGCGGTGATCAGCGCCGGCGCGACCATCAACTCGACCGCGGTGGCGCCGGCGGCGACGAGGTCGGGCACCGGCGCGATCGCGGCGTCGATGCTGGGGAAGTGGATCCAGGCGGTGGTCGTCACCACCGGCAGCGGCACCGCCTCGAACTCGGCCTCGGCGACGAAGGCGAGCGTCCCCTCGGAGCCGATCAAAAGGCGGCGGAAGATCTCCAGCGGCTCGTCGGCGTCGAGGAAGGCGCAGAGCCGGTACCCGGTCGTGTTCTTGATCGCGAACTTGCGCCGGATCCGGGCGCTCAGCTCCTCGTCGGCGCGGATCTCGTCGCGGATCGCCTCCAGGCCGGCGTACAGCTCCGGCTCCTCCAGCGCGAACTCCTCGGCGGCGTTGAGGGCGGCGGTGTCGATCTTCGTCCCCGAGGGGAGGACGAAGGTGAGGTTGCGGACGGTCGAGTAGGAGTCCTTGGTGACGCCGCAGCGCATCCCGCCCGAGTTGTTGGCGAGGACGCCGCCGACGGTGGCGACGTCGGTCGAGGCCGGGTCGGGGCCGAGCTTCGTGCCGTAGGGGGCGAGGACGCGGTTGGCGTGGCCGAGCACCGTCCCCGGCTTGACCCGGGCGCGGGCGCCCTCGTCGAGCACGGTGACGCCGCCGAAGTGGCGGCGGACATCGACCAGGATGCCGTCGCCCTGGCCCTGGCCGTTGAGGCTGGTGCCGCCGGCGCGGAAGGTGACCGGGATGCCCTTCTCGCGACCGAAGGCGAGCACCTTGGCGACGTCGTCGGCGTCGCGGGCCATCACCACCGCCTGCGGGAAGAGGCGGTAGGGGCTGGCGTCGGAGGCGTAGCGGACGAGGTCGCCGGGGCGGGAGAGGACGCGGTCGGCGCCGAGCAGGCTCTCCAGCTCACCGCGCAGCGGCTGGGCGACGCCGGCCGCGAGCGCGTCGGGGGCGCGGTCTGCCGCGGGCGGCGGCGGGGCGGTCGCGGCCTCCATCACTCCCCCTCCATCAGAACAGCGACATCCCCGGCGCCACCGGGACTTCGACCAGCTCCGGCTGGGAGGAGGCGAGCGCGGCACTGAGCGCGGCACTGACCGAGTCGCGGTCGGCGGCGCGGTGGGCCTTGACGCCGTAGCCCTCGGCGACGGAGGCGACGTCGAGCCTCGGCAGGTCGAGGCCCGGCGCGTTCGCCACCTGCTCGACTTCGGCGAACCACTTGAGGATCGCGTACTCCTCGTTGCGCAGGACGAGGAAGGTGACCGGCACCTGGTAGGCAACAGCGCTCCAAAAGGCGGTGATCGCGTACTGGGCCGAGCCCTCGCCGAGCACGCAGACGACCGGGCGGCTCGGCTCGGCGAGCTGGACCCCGATCGAGGCGGCGAGGCCGAAGCCGAGGCCGCCGCCGGCGCTGAAGTAGTAGCTGCCCGGGCGCGAGATCCGCAGCTGGTTGCGCAGGGCCAGGGTGCTGGAGGGGGACTCGAGGACGACGATCGCGTCCTCGGGCAGGACCTCGCCGAGCGCGGTGTGGACGGTCGAGGCGTTGAGCGGGTCGGTCGGCGGGATTTCCTGCGGGCCGGGGTTCGGCTCCGGCACCGGGCGCGAGGACTCCGGCAGCTGCTCGAGCAGCGCCTCCAGGGTCAGCTTCACGTCGGCGACGATCGCGTCGCCCATCGGCGCCCGCACCGCCTCGTCGGGATCGCTGGTGACGGCGACGAGCTTCGCCCCCGCGGGCAGCAGCGGGCCCGGGATGTGGGGGTAGTAGGGGAAGACCGAGCTGCCGAGGACGACGATCAGGTCGTGTCCCTCGAGCGTCTGCCCGACCGGGCCGATCGCCGGCGGCAGCACGCCGCGGAAGTTGGGGTGGCCCTCGGGGAAGCCGAGGCGGACGCCGCCGGTCGCCGGCGAGGCCCAGACCGGCAGCCGCTGCAGCTCGGCGAGGGCGACGGCGAGCTCCCAGGCGCCGCTGGCGTCGACGTCGGGGCCGGCGACGAGGACCGGGTTGGCGGCGGCCTCGAGGCGTTCGGCGAGCGAGCGCACCGCGTCGGGGTCGGCGACGGCGCGGCCGGTGACGGCGCGGTCGATCGCGGCGTTCGCGTCGGCCTCGTCGACCTCGGCGTACCAGTCGTCCATCGGCAGCGAGACGAAGACCGGGCCGCGCGGCGGCAGCGAGGCGAGGTGGGCGCCGTGGGCGAGCGCCAGCGGCACGTCCTCGGCCCGCGGCGGCTCGTAGGACCACTTGACCAGCGGGTGCGGCATCCGGGTCGCGTCGCGGTTGGTGAGGTTGGCCTGCAGCGTGATCTGCGCGCGCGCCTGCTGGCCGGCGGTGATCAGCAGCGGCGAGTGGTTGGCCTGGGCGTTGAAGATCGCGCCCATCGCGTTGCCGACCCCCGGCGCCGTGTGCAGGTTGGCGACCGTGGTCTTGCCCGAGGCGAGCGCGAAGCCGTCGGCCATGCCGACGACGACCGCCTCCTGCAGGCCCAGCACGTAGCGGAAGTCGCCGGGGAACTCGGCCAGCATCGGCAGCTCGGTCGAGCCGGGGTTGCCGAACATCGTCGTCATCCCGTGGGCACGGAAGAGTTCGAACGTTGCATCTCTCACTGTAGGCATCGGCCAACCCTATCGCCGGGCGCAGAACGGCTGAGCATTCGCCTGACCGGATCGAGAATTCGATCCGTCTCAGGACTCAAGTCGGGTCCCCAGCCGTCGATAGCGAGAAGGTGAGTCCTCTTCGTGCAAGCCGAGTTTCGGGCTTTCTCGTCGCCCTCGCCTCGCTGGCGCCGCTGCTGCTCTGCCTCGGCGTCGCCAAGGCCACCGCGGCCGAAGCGCCGCCCTCCTCGACCCGGATCGTCTACGCGGCGGGGAGGATCGTGCCGATCCCGGCCTCGATCCCGCACGAACCCGGCGACATGGTCGACCGCCGCATCCTCCCCGACCTGCGCTGGATCGCCAAGCGGTACCCGATCTTCGTCACCGACGGCTACTCGGGCCCGCTGCCGAGCGGCAGGCACGTCGGCTGCGACGAATGCCACACCAAGGGCTCCGATCACTACAACGGGCTCGCCGTCGACCTCGTCCCCACCGCCGGCGGCACCGTCTGCAACGCCGCTTGGGCGCCGATCACGCGGCTGGCGCTGTGGGCCGAGCCGGTCCAGAACGAGCCGGTGCCGCCCTTCCGTTGGGTCGGCTACGACGGCGACGCCGGCCACGGCTGCGGCCACCATCTCCACCTCTCCTGGAACCACGCCGCCGCGGCCCAATTCCAGCTCGCCGAATGGGTCGAAGTCTTCCCCGTCGGCGCCGGCGAAGGCGAAGCCGCACCGGTCGGCAAGCGCAAGAAGAAGCCGACGCCGCCCGTCCCGAAAGCCCCGGCCGGCCCCCCCGGCGGCTACGGCCAGTCCCGCTCCGGCGGCCTCGCCGCAGCTCCGCGCGACTGAGCACCTCCGCCGCCGACGGGACGATTTCGGGCGACTATCACCCGAAATCGTCCCGTCGGCCTAGGATTCCGTCGGTGCGCGTTCGTGTAATTGCGGTGGCTGGCCTGGCGGCGCTCGCTTTGGCCGGCTGCGGCAGCGACCGGCAGGACGACTCGACGCCGGTCGCCTGCCTGGAACCGGAGAGCGTCTACCGGGAAGCGCTGGCGGCGGCGCCGGGCGAGGTGCGGCTGCTGGGCGAAACGCCGATCTCCGAGTGTCTGGCCGAAAACCAGCAGGCCGGCGACCTGGCGACGGTCGGCGAAACGATGGTCGAGCTGGCGACGAAGCTGAACGCGGAAGCGCGGGCGCAGCCGGGCGGCGAGGCGAACGTCGAGCTCGGCTACCTGCTCGGCGCCGCCGCCAAGGGCGCTGAAGCGACCGAAGGGATCCACGCCGAGCTGCTCCGCCGCCTCACCGTCGCCGCCCGCTACGCGCCGGCAGACCAACGGCTGCCGGCGAGCTTCCTCGCCGCCTACCGGCGCGGCTTCGACGCCGGCCGCGAAACCGGCTAGCGGCGGCGGCAGGGACGGACGGGGAGGGCGTGGAGGAGACGGGTCGCGCGGGCGGCGGCGTCGGCTGGGCCGCTGCGCTCGATCTCTCGCAGGACCGCGGCGGCGATCTGGTGGGGGCAGCGGGGGACGAGGTCGGTTGCGGTCGGGCGGTCGGCGACGGTGGCGGGACCGACCAGGGCCAGCCCCTCCTCGCCGTTGACGACGGTCCAGGGCTCGCCGCCGTAGCTGGCGACGAAGGTCGAGAGCCCGGCGCGGCGGCCGAGCTCGTGGCCGATCACGGCGATCTGCAGCGGGTGGGCGGCGCGGCAGGTGAGCGCGTGGTCGATCAGCAGCGCCCGATGGTCGCGGCGCTCGGGGCAGAGGCAGAGCTGGTTGGTGAGGGCGTCGGCGAGCGCCTCGGCCTGGCCGGCGACGCAGCGCGAGGCGGCGCCGAACAGCGGCAGCGAGGCCTCGTCGAGGCGGGCGCGGGGCGACGCCAGCGCCGTCACCGAGAAAGCGGCCGCCAGCGCCGACTGCGCCTCGTCGTGGCCGATCCCCGGCTCGGCCAGCAGGCGCGCCGCCGAGCGCTCGCTTGTCGAAGCAGCCGGAGCATCCATTAGGTGACCCTAATACATTTGCGTTAGGGATGCCTAATTCCCGGCGGAGGAATACCCTCCAGGCCCCCACCGATCTTCCACGAAAGGCTTGTTTTGACTGAGCAGCTCTGGGGTGGCGAGACCACCAAAGCCGTCGACAACTTCCCCGTCTCGGGCGAGCGGGTACCGGTCCCCGTCGTCCGCTGGCTGGGCCGCGTCAAGGCCGCGGCGGCCGAGGTCAACGGCGACCTCGGCCTGCTCGACGGCGACCTGGCGGAGCGGATCGCGACCGCCGGCAAGGCCGTCGCCGGCGGCGAGCACGACGACCAGTTCCCGATCGACGTCTTCCAGACCGGCTCCGGCACCTCCTCCAACATGAACGCCAACGAGGTGATCGCCAACCTCGCCGGTGACGGGGCCCATCCCAACGACCACGTCAACATGGGCCAGTCCTCCAACGACGTCTTCCCGACCGCCGTCCACCTGGCGGCGCTGGACGAGGTCACCCACGACCTGCTGCCGGCGATGGGCGCGCTGGAGGCGGCGCTGGAGGCCAAGGCGAAGAAGTTCGCCGACGTCGTCAAGGCCGGCCGCACCCACCTGATGGACGCCGTCCCGGTCACCCTCGGCCAGGAGTTCGGCGGCTACGCCGCGCAGGTGCGGCTCGGCATCCAGCGGGTCGAGGCGACGCTGCGCCGCGTCGGCCAGGTCCCGCTCGGCGGCACCGCCACCGGGACCGGGCTCAACACCCACCCCGAGTTCGCCGCCAAGGTCCTGGCGAAGATCGGCGCCGAGACCGGCCTGGCCGTCTCCGAGCCGCTCGACCGCTTCGAGGCGCAGGGCAACCGCGACGCCCTGGTCGAGCTCTCGGGCGCGCTCAAGGTCTACGCCGTCTCGCTCAACAAGATCGCCAACGACCTGGCGCTGATGGGCTCGGGGCCGCGCGCCGGCCTCGCCGAGCTGCGCCTGCCGGAGCTGCAGAAGGGCTCCTCGATCATGCCGGGCAAGGTCAACCCGGTGATCCCCGAGGTCGTGATTCAGGTCGCCGGCCAGGTGATCGGCAACGACGCCGCGATCACCGTCGCCGGCAGCCAGGGCCAGTTCGAGCTCAACGTGCGGGTGCCGCTGATCGCCCGCAACCTGCTCGACTCGATCAAGCTGCTCGCCTCGGCCTCGCGCCTGCTGGACGAGAAATGCGTCGCCGGCCTGGAGGCCAACGAGGAGATGACCGAGCGCCACGCCGAGGCGACGCTGGCGACGGCGACCGCGCTCAACCCCCACATCGGCTACGACCGCGCCGCCGACATCGTCAAGGAGGCAGCCAACTCCGGCCGCTCCCTGCGCGAGGTCGCCCTCGAGCAGGGCGTCGAGCCCTCGGTCCTCGAGGAGGCCCTGGACCACCGCCGCATGGCCCGTCCGCACGAGTAGGCGGCACGCCGTGGCAGTCATTTCCGTTCTTATGGAATGGAAATGACTACCACGTCGCGGTAGGGGCGATTCCAGGGCTGGCGTGACGGGGAGGGTGCTCGCCACCCTCCATGGGCAGGTAGGGCGGCGAGCACCCTCCCCCTCTCAGGTCTCAGTTGCGGGACGTGCGGGTCGTGTGGTTGAGCAACCACGCTCCGCTCTCCCACCCGCCGGGATGTGGCAGTCCTTTTCCGGACTATTCGCGGAAAAGGACTGCCACGTCAGGGGGAGCGCCGGGGGCGCTCAGCCCTGCAACGTGACGAACCGCTCCTCGGTGAGCTCGTAGACGGCGAAGGCCGGGCCCTCGCGGGTGTTGCCGGATTCCTTGACGCCGCCGTAGGGCATCTGGTCGGCGCGGAAGGCGGGGACCTCGTTGACCATGACGCCGCCGAACTCGAGGGTGCGGCCGGCTTGGATGGCGCGGCCGACGTCGCGGGTGAAGACGCCCGCCTGCAGGCCGAACTTGGAGTCGTTGGCCATCGCCAGGCCCTCCTCGAAGGAGGAGAAGGTGTGGATCGTCGCCACCGGGCCGAAGGCCTCCTCGCACCAGACCTTGGTGTCCCGCGGCGGCGCCTTGAGCAGGGTCGGGGCCAGGCAGCGGCCCTCGTCGACCAGCTCGCCGCCGGTCAGGAGCTCGGCGCCGGCGGCCACCGCCTCCTCGATCCACTGCTTGACCCGGTCACGGTCGCCGGGGGTGATCAGCGGGCCGACGTCGGTGGCGGGGTCGAGCGGATCGCCGACCGCCAGGTTCTCGACGTTGGCGACAAGTCGGGCGATGAACTGGTCGGCGAGCGCCTCGTGGACGAGGATCCGCTGGATCGAGATGCAGACCTGGCCGGCGTGGGCGAAGGCGTGGATCTGCGCTCTGTCGGCGGCCGCCTCCCAGTCGCCGTCCTCGTTGACGATCAGCGGCGCGTTGGAGCCGAGCTCCAGGTTGACCTTCTTGTGGGGGACGGAGGAGCGGATGCCCCAGCCGACCTTGGCCGAGCCGGTGAAGGTGATCGCCTTGACCAGCTCGTGGGAGACGATCGCGTTGCCGACGCTGGAGCCCGAGCCGGGGATGACCGAGAGCCAGCCCTCGGGCAGACCGGCGTCGAGCAGGATCTGGGCCAGCTTGATCGCCGTGATCGGCGTCTGCCCGGCCGGCTTCAGCACCACCGCGTTGCCGGCGGCGATCGCCGGGCCGAGCTTGTGGGCGACGAGGTTGAGTGGGAAGTTGAAGGGGCTGATCGCGCCGACCACGCCGTAGGGGACGCGCAGCATCACGCCGAGCTTGCCGACGCCGCCCGCCGAGGCCTCCATCGGCACCGTGCCGCCGGTCAGCTTGCGCGCCTCGACGGCGGAGAAGGTCAGCGTGTCGACGCAACGGCTGGCCTCGACGCTCGCCGTCTTGATCGGCTTGCCCGCCTCGGCCGCGATCGTCTGCGCCAGGTCCTCCTGGCGCTCACCCGCCAGCCGGGCGGCGCGGTCGAGCACTTCGGCCCGCTTCCACTGCGGGAAGTCGGCCGTCTCGAACGCCTCATGGGCGGCGCGCACGGCGCGGTCGACGAGCGCCGCGTCGCCCTGGGCGACGCGCCCGACGACGGTGCCGTCATAGGGACTGCGCACCTCGTCCCAATCGCCCGTCTCCAGCCACTCGCCGGCGACGAGGAGCTTGTGGTCGGTTGCCTGGAAAGTCTGGGTCGCCATCGTCGTCCTCCTCGAAATCTCTTGTACAGCCAGAGTAAACAGTCGGGGATGCAGGCCGCTACTCCGTAGCGTTGAATCTGTTCCTTCAGAGATGCCGATCAGGATGAACAGCGCGCGCAGATGGCTCCTCGCCGGCATCGCCGCGGCGATGCTGCTGGCCTCCTTCGCCGCCTCCGCCCGGGCCGCGGTCAACTGGGTCGTGCACGGGCGCGGCTTCGGACACGGGGTCGGGATGAGCGCCTACGGCGCCTACGGCTACGCCCAGCACGGCGCCGGCTACCGCTTCATCCTCGCCCACTACTACAAGGGGACGACGATCGGGACGCTGCCGAAGCCGCGCATCGTCCGCGTCCTGCTCACCACCGCCGGCGCCGACGTCGGCTTCAGCGGCGCGACCAACGCCTGCCGCACCCAGCTCGACCCGAAACGCAACTACGAGGCGCACCTGATCGGCAGCGCCGTCGTCCTGCGCAGCAGCGACGGCAAACGGCTCGCCCGCTGCGGCCACGGCCTGCGCGCTTCCGGCAACGGCAAGATCACGATCGCCGGCCTCGGTACCTACCGCGGCGCGCTGGAGACGGTGCCGGAAGGCGGCGGCCTCAACGTCGTCAACGCGCTCACCGTCGAGCAGTACGTGAAGGGCGTGATCCCCAACGAGTCGCCGCCCTCCTGGCCGCTGGCGGAGCTGAAGGCGCAGGCCGTCGCCTCGCGCTCCTTCGCCCTCACCGCCGGCCGCGACGGCAACGGCTTCGACCTCTACAACGACACCCGCAGCCAGGTCTACAAAGGCCTCGAAAGCGAGTACGCGCGCAGCAACCAGGCGGCCGAACAGACCCGCGGCCAGGTCGTGATGTACGGCGACCAGATCGCCGAGACGCTCTTCTCCGCCTGCTCGGGCGGCAAGACCGAGAGCATCAAGAACGTCTTCGGCACCGCGATCCCGTACCTGGTCGGCGTCCCCGACCCCTACGACTCCGACTGCCCGCTGCACGAATGGACGCTGAAATTCAGCGGCCCGGAAATCAGCTCGAAGCTCGGCGGCTACCTCGACGGCCGCCTCAAACAGGTCCTCATCACCAAGACCGGCTACTCGCCGCGGATCATCGAAGCGAAGCTGGTCGGCACCGGCGGCACGACGACGGTGAGTGGCGAACAGCTCGAGGTCGCGCTCGGCGGCTACTCGACCTGGATGGCCTTCCAGAAGGTCGTCTCCAAGAAGTCGGGGTAGTGTTGGTTAATCGGCCTCTTTTCTCCTAAATCGCTGAGCGGGATCACTGTCGTCCTGCTGGCCCTCGGCGCCGCCGGCGGCCCGGCGGCCGGTGTCGCCGCCGGCGCGAGCGTCGAAATCCAAGCGGTACCGGCGAAGGTGGAACTCGCGCCCGACGCGAGCGCGTCGGCGACAGTACTGGTGACCAACACCAGCGAGGCGAAGGTGTCGCGGGTGACCCTCACCCCACTCGCCAGCGGCCGAGCGCCGGCCGACGCCACGGTCACTCCCAAGACCATGCCGACGCTGCGGGCTGGTGAAACCCGTGTGGTCAACGTCGACCTCGCGGCCTGGAGCTCGGCCCGGCCACTCTCCCCACTCATCCTGCTCGCCACCTTCCGCACTGCGGCTGGGGTTCGGCAGGCCGCCTCCACCTCACTCGAACTGTTACCTCCGGCGCCCTTCGAAACCGAAAAGGCGGCGACGGTCGCGGTCAAGGCGAGCCTCGAAACGCTGCGCTCGGACGAAACCGCACCGATCTATCTGCTGGTGACGGACACCTCGGCGCAGACGCTGACCGTGAGGAGGGTGAAAGCCTCGGGACCGGACTTCATCGAGTTCGAGAACCTGCCGCGGAACGTCACCGTCCAGCCAGGCGAGACCAAGGTGCTCGTGGTTCAGGCCAAGGCGGACTCCGAGGTCGACCCCGGCGAACACCAGCTGGTCTTCGAGGTGGTCGCCACGGTCGGCGGCGTGCCCTTCAACCTGGTCGCCACCCAGAGTGCCAAGGTCGGGGTCGCCGGCGAGGCCGAACTGCTGACCGTGCTCGGGATCCCGTCGGTGCTGATCCTGCCCGGCTTCCTGATCCTCGCCATGGCCAGCCTCCTCTGGCGCCTGCGCATCGGCCGCCAAGAATGGGACGGCGAGTCCTTCCCCTTTCCCTTCAAGGAACCGGAGTACTGGCTGCTGGCGGTCCTTCTCTCGATCGCCGCCGTCGCGATCGCGAGCCGGGTGGGGATCGACCTGCTCGGCCGCTACGGGCTTCGCGACGTGGTCGTCGTCTGGATCGGCTCCGTCGTCGTCGGCGCGGTGGCCTATTTCCCGACGATCGCCCTGCGCAACCGACTGCGGACCTCACGCGTGCCGGCAGCCGGCGACGAACCCCTCGACCTGCTGCGCAAGCTCGCTCGGCAGGGCCTGCGCCTGAAGCTCCCGCGGATCTCCGTCGCACTCGCTGCCGGCGCCGGCGGAGGCAGCGCCGACCGCTTCCTCGTGCAGCCGTTCAGTGAAACCCGTCCCTCCACCTGGGTCTCGCCCTTCATCGAGTACACCTGGACCGGAACCGCAGACGCCGATCTCGACCGGCGAATTCGTCACCAGCTGGACAAAGGGCACGACCCCGCCGCGCTCGCCGGTGCCCTCGCCGAGGGTGAACGGCGAGGGCTGCTTACCGTTTCCTTCGCCGGCGAAGGTGGGCAGGCGTCGCTGAGCCTGGTGGAGAAGAGCAAGATCGAACCGCTCGGCGCCAGCGTGATCGCGAGGGAGGCATGACCGTGGAAAAAGGTGCGGCTCCCCGAAGGAGCCGCGATGTTTCGGCGTGTGCGTCCTCTCGGACGCCCCGGAACGCCCACGGTCTTTCGCCGGTGGGTTCCTTACGAAACAAACAGTCGGCAGGATGATAACTCGATGACGATCAGGCGGGTCAAGTTCAGCGTCCTCTGGCACCAGCACTGGCTCCCGCGCGAGAGCCTCGTCGAGACGATGGCGCTGGACCGAACCTCCTTCGAAGAGACGGTCGCGATCGCGCGCAGGGAGCAAACCGGGCCGCTGACCTCGCCCTGGCCGGTGACCGAACGCCAGAAATTCTGGGAGTTCTACCTGGGCCGAAGCCCGACGCTCGAGGGCGCCCCGGTGCGCGACGTCTTCCGCTTCCTGGTGCCACTGCGAAGCGCGGGGCAGCCGCTCGAGCTTCTCGCCGACGGGGACGACACGCGAGCCGCGACCGAAGGGTTCCTGCACCACTGGGGCGGAACGCTCGTCATCAACCTCGCGCTCGCGGGCGACTGGGGCAGCCTCGCGGAAGTCGCCGACCGGATCGTGCAGCTGCGCCGCGAGCCCTGCTTCTCCACCTCCCCCGGCGGCCCCCAGCGGCGCCTCGACGATCTCGCAGCCGACGGGCTCGCCGCGCTTCGCCCCCAGGCGGTCAAGGCCATCGCCGGCGCGACCAGCGACGGCTTCTCGGTCTTCTCCCTGACCACAGCGGCGGGCGAGCCGACTGATTTCGACCCCACCGTGGAGGCGACCGGAGCCCACCTCTTCCTCCACGCGGTGACCTCGTTCAGCTCGATCTGGCGCAGCGAGAAGCCACGGCCGCTCGGCGAGGCGGCGGTCGGAGGGAAGAAAACCGGCCCCACTTCCCACTTCCTCTACGGCGCCGCCCGCGGGCGGGCGATTTGGAGCCCCGAGAACTTCGCGGTCGAGCCGGCTGTGCCCGGCGCACCACCGCCGCCGCGGCGCAAGCCGACGGTCGGCTGTCACCACCGCAACCTGGTCCTGGCCAGCATGCAGACCGAGGCCCTCGCCCGTTTCGCCGCCGACGCCGCCGACCGGCTGCACGCCAACCTGGCTCTCTCCAGCCAGCACGACCTGCTCGCCCGCCTTGCTCTCGGCAAGCTCGACGAAATCTACGCCGGCGACCGCAGCACCTATCGCTCGGGCTCGTTGCGGGCGCAGATCGACGACGCCCAGCTGAAGGGGCCGATCGACGCGGCGCGTGCCAAGAACGGCTGGTCGGCGCTCGGCTGAAGCCTCCCCGAACCCTGTCCGGGTGTCCTCAGGGCAGGCGGAGGACGGCGAAGACGGCGCGGTGGTCGGAGCCGGGGACTTCCTCGACCGCGTATTCGACGATGCCGAGGCGACGGTCGGCGAGGACGTGGTCGATCGTGATCGGCGGGATCGTGTGGAAGGCGCGGGGGAAGGTCGGGACGAGGCCGGCGCCGGCGCTCGGCAGGCTGGCCAGCGATTCTTCCCAGGCGGCAGTCGAGTCGCGGCCCTGCGGCGGGTAGGGGTGGACGCCGACGACCCGCACGGCACGGCCGTCGGGGAGCTGCAGCCGCGCCCGTGGCATCCGAAACCCGAAGCGGGCGGGCGCCGGCAGCTTGCGCAGCGGCAGGTTCGAGTAGAGGCCGGCGCCCGAGGCCGACCGGCGCGTTTCCAGCACGGTCTGCGGCAGCCGCTCCTCGAGGCCGGCGGCGCGCAGCCGGCGGGCGAACTTGGGCGTCAGCTCCTCGACGCTGAGCACGTCGGGGTGCAGCCGGTCGACGAGCGCGGCGGCGGCCCAGTTCTCGGCGGCGACCGCGATGCCGGTGACGAGCAGCGCCAGCACCGCGATCCACGGCGTGAATGCCATCATCGCCTCCAGCGGGAAGCCGTGGCCGAAGCCGAGCAGGCGGACCAGCGCCCAGAGTGCGACCGGCACCACCGCGAGCCAGACCAGCCAGTTGCGCCGCGCCCCCGTCGCCGCCATCCCAGCCCGCGCGCTCAGCCGTCCGGGTAGGGCTGGACCGGGATGCCGTGGTCGGTCTCGCGCATGCCGAGCTCGTAGGCGCCGGCGGCGGCGAGGGTCAGCTCGCGGGGCGGGAGGCCGGGGCGTTCGACCGTCAGTTCGAGGTCGGCGACCGAGCAGTTGACGGTGTTGTGCTCGGGGCCGGCCGGGTCGGCGTAGACCCAGCCGACGAAGTCCTTCTCCGGGGCGCTGATGCGGCCGTGGACGACGAGGTCCTTGCCGGGGAGGCTGAACGAGCAGACCGTCGGCGACTCCTCGATCCGCGCCGAGCGGATCGCGCCGAGGCCGCCGAGCCGGTGCGGCTCGCCGTCCAGCATCAGCATCCCGGAGGGGATCCAGGGGCTGACGCGACGGCCGAGCTTGACCCGGGCGGCGCCGGCGTCGAAGTAGGTGCCGGGGGCGTCGGGGAAGCCGGTGCCCTCGAGCCAGACCCAGCGCTCGGCGTGCTCGGTGCCCCAGTTGTGGCCGATCATCCCCGGCCAGCCGGAGAACTCGATCGGGTCGTCGTCGATCACCAGGCGGCCCTCGAAGCGGGCGTCGGGGAAGGGAGCGACGAACTTGGTCCGCGGCAGCGGCGCCTCGTAGAGCCAGTCGGTCGGCAGGTACTTGCAGGGGCGGTCGTCGCCGTCGAAGTTGAACGACCAGGCGGCGCTCAGCGCCTCGGTGTCGATCGAGCCCTCGGCGCGGCGCGGCCCGATCTCGGCGTCGGCGACGCGCAGCCAGGAGCCGGCGGGAACCGAGAGCTGCGCCGCCGGCACCGTCACCTTGGTCGCCCGCGGCCCGGCGGCGGCGCGGTCGAAGAAGCAGAACCAGATCGAGGCGTTGGGCTCGGCCCCGGGGCGCTTGTGCACGGTGTGGCGGATCCAGACCCCGCGCCCGCCCCCCGGCTCGCAGGCCTTGACGTAGAAGCTCTCGTAGTGCCCCCGCTTGGCGGCGACGTCCACATACCGCGCGCGTTCCTCCATGCCGGGAACTCTAAGGGGCGAGGCGCTTTATGCATCCGTTTGGATGCAAAAGGCGCCTACACCTTGATGGTGATTACGTCGCCGTCCTGCACCAAGTAGTCGCGGCCCTCGATGCGCAGCAGGCCCTTGTCGCGGGCGGCGACGTAGCCGCCGCACTCGACCAGCTGCTGCCAGCCGATCGCCTCGGCTTTGACGAAGGCTTCCATGATCTCGGTGTGGATCGTGCCCGCCGCTTCCAGCGCGGTGGCGCCGCGGCGCAGCGGCCGCGCCACCGCCTCCTTGTCCTCGCCGGCGGTGAAGAAGGTGATCAGCTCGAGCAGGTCGTAGGCGGCGCGGACGAGGCGGGCGAGGCCCGAGCCCTCGACCCCGTAGGACTCGCGCATCTCCTCGGCTTCGGCGGGGTCGAGCTCGGCCAGCTCGCCCTCGATCCGGGCGCTGACCGCGACGACGCCGGCATCGTTGGCCGCGGCGTGGGCGGCAACCGCCTCGGGCGGCTCGGCGTCGCCCTCGTCGACGTTGGCGACGTAGAGGATCGGCTTGCTGGTCAGCGCCTGCAGGTTGCGCGCCGCGTCGGGGGCGGCGTCGGGGAGCGGGATCGTGCGCGCCGGGCGGCCGGCGGCGAGCGCCTCGCGCACCGCCTCCAGCCACTCGAACTCGGCGATCGCCTCCTTGTCGCCGGACTTGGCGCCCTTGCCGACGCGGCCGAGGCGGCGCTCGACCTGCTCGAAGTCGGCGAGGACGAGCTCGGTCTCGATCGTCTCGATGTCGGCCAGCGGGTCGACGCGGCCGTCGGGGTGGGGCACGCCGGTGTCCTCGTGGCAGCGGACGACGTGGCAGATCGCGTCGGTCTCGCGGATCGAGGCGAGGAACTGGTTGCCGAGGCCCTCGCCTTCGGAGGCGCCTTTGACCAGACCGGCGATGTCGTGGAAGTCGATCGTCGCCGGCACCAGCTCGGAGCTGCGCACGGTCTTCGCCACCGCCTCCAGGCGCTCGTCGGGGACCTGGGCGACGGCGACGTTGGGCTCGATCGTCGTGAACGGGTAGTCGCCGGTCTGGGCGCCGCCCTTGGTCAGGGCGTTGAACAGCGTCGACTTGCCCGCGTTCGGCAGGCCGACGATCCCGACCTTCACAGCGAGAGCGGCACGATCAGGCCCAGGGCGACGCCGAGGATGGCGCCGGCGAGGACGTCGGACGGGTAGTGCATGCCCAGGTAGGGGCGGCAGATCGAGATCAGGAAGGCGACGACGAAGGCGCCGGCGGTGGCGTGGTCGACCCGGAACATCGCCGTCGCCACCGCGAACGAGGAGAGCGCGTGGGCGGAGGGGAAGCTGAGCGAGCTGGGCGCGCCGCCGAGCGGCGGCAGCCCCTCCAGCACCGGCCGCGGCCGTTTCACCAGCAGCTTGATCCCGTAGTTGAGGACGATCGCGATCGGGGCGAGCGCGGCGCAGATCAGCCACGCCTCGTGCCGTTCCCAGTCGAGGATCGCGAGCACGACGCCGAGCACGACCCAGACGGCGCCGTTGTTGCCGGCCTTGCCCAGCGCCTTCGCCGCCGACTCGAGGCCGGGGCTGTGGCCGTGGGTGCGCATCCAGCGCAGCAGGTTCAGGTCCGCCTTCTCCATCGGCGCCGCAGGATACGTCACCGCCCGCACCCGACCTGTGCAGCGGATCGCGTCAGAATCCGCGCATGGCCTCCGTCCCCGGCTACGTCCACACGCCCGGCCACCACTGCGGCTCGACCGCGCTGCGCAACCTGCTCGCCTTCCACGGCGTGCAGGTCAGCGAGGAGATGGCCTTCGGGCTCGGCGCCGGCGCCGGCTTCTACTACCTGGCGATCGACGGCATCTCCCCCAGCCGCTGGTTCAACGGCCGCACCGCGGTGCTCGAGGAGAGCTTCCGCGAGCTGACCGGGGCGGCGCTGGAGCTGCGCACCTTCGGCGATGACGAGGCGGCCTGGGAGGCGGCGCGGGCCGAGGTCGACGCCGGCCGCCCGACCCTGCTGCTGACCGACCTCTACTACCTCGACCACTACGGCAACTCGGCCCACTTCCCCGGCCACGCCGTCGTCCTCGCCGGCTACGACGAGGAGCTCGCCTACCTCTCCGACACCGGCTTCGAGGAGCTGCAGATGACGCGGCTGGAGAACCTGGCGCGGGCGCGCCACTCCGACCAGCCCCCGTTCCGGATCGAAGGCCACATGTTCACCGTCGCCGCCGGCCTCGAGCGGGCGGCGCTGGAGGCGGCGGTGCCGGCGGCGATCGCGCGGGCGGCGGCGGAGATGCTGGAGCCGCCCTTCGGCGAGTTCGGCGGCCTGCCGGCGCTCGACCGCCTCGCCGCCGAGGCCGGCCACTGGCCCGAGGCGGTCGAGGACTGGCAGTGGTGCGCCCGCTTCGCCTACCAGGTGATCGAGCGCCGCGGCACCGGCGGCGGCTGCTTCCGCCCGATGTACGCCCGCTTCCTCGCCGAGGCCGGCCGCGAAGAGGCGCCCCTGGCGGCAGCGGCGGGTGAGCGCTGGAGCGAGCTGGCGGAGGCGTTCCGCCTGGCGAGCGAGAGCGGAGATCCGGCGCCGGACCTGTGGCGCGCGGTCGGCGCGGGGGCGGAGGCGGTAGCCGACGCCGAGCGCCGCCTCTGGACTGTGCTCGCGGGCTGAGGGCTGGGCGAGGGATTCGACGAGCGGTGAAGGCGGGCGGCCCGGCGCACCCACAGGGCAGGTA
>JBEHWY010000034.1:0-26501 GCA_048498975.1 Actinomycetota bacterium
TGGCGCTGCTGGCAGGACGGGGTGCCCTACGACCCCGCTCTGCACGGCAACTTTCGAAGGCTTCAAACCGCGGGGGGTTGACACAGGACGTCTCATGCGAGCCGGGGCACTTGGTGGCCGCGCAGGAAGGCGTCCGCCGCCATCGGCTTGCCGCCGGGGGGCTGGACGACGTTGAGCCTGAGAGCGCCCGGGGAGCAACCGAGCAGCAGCTCACCGTTGTGGGCAAGGAGCGTTCCCGGCGTGGGAGTCGGCGTCGCCTCGGCGTCGGCAGCGGTCGTGAGGACCCCGGCCTCGCGGACGCCGAGCCAACCGCCGTCGGCGGTCTCCAGATACGTCCCCACGTGCGGATTCAGTGCCCGCACCTTCGCCGCCAGCTCGGCCGCCGGCCGCGCTGGGTCGAGGCGGCGCTCGGCGGCGTCGATCTTCTCCGCGTAGGTGACCGCCGCCTCGTCCTGCTCGGTGAACTCGAGCCTGCCCTCAGTGGCGAGATCGAGGGCGCGGACGAGCAGCTCGCCGCCGCGCTCGGCGAGCGTCGCCGCCAGCGCCTCGAAGTCCTCCTCGGGGCCGATCGGGACCTCCTCGCGCAGGGCCACCGGACCCGAGTCGAGGCCGGCGGTGAGGCGCATGATGCAGACGCCGGTGACCTCGTCGCCGGCCATGATCGCGCGCTCGATCGGCGCCGCCCCGCGCCAGCGCGGCAGCAGCGAGGGATGGACGTTGAGGATCTCGAACTCGCTCAGCAGCGGCTCGCGGATCAGCTGGCCGAAGGCGCAGACGAGGAGTGCCTCGGGGCGGGCGGCGCGGATCCGCTCCAGCGCCTCGCCCTCGTTGACGTTGGCGCTCTGGCAGAGGTCGAAACCAAGCTCGCCGGCGAGGGCGGCGACCGGCGGCGGCTGCTCGCGACGGCCGCGGCCGCGACGGCGGTCGGGCGGGGTGAGGACCAGCTGGGGGCGGTGCGAGGAGTCGGCCAGCCGCCGCAGGACGGTGGCGGCGAACTCGGAGGTCCCGAGATAGGCGGTCCTCACGCGTCGGTGCGCGGCTCGCGGTGCTCGCCCTCGGCGTCGCCGAGCGGCTCTTCGCCGTGCGGCGGGTGGTAGCTGCCGCCCTCGCGCAGCGCTCGCAGTGCGCCCTTGCGCTGGGAGCGGTGGGTGCGGTCGAGGATCAGGACCCCGTCGAGGTGGTCGATCTCGTGCTGGAGCACGCGCGCCTCCAGGCCGGAGGCCTCGATCAGCACCGGCTCGCCCTCGGCGTCGAAGCCGCTGACCCGGGCGTGCAGCGAGCGCTCGACGTCGACCGAGACGCGCGGCAGGCTGAGGCAGCCCTCCTCGGCGAGGACCAGCTCGTTGGAGAGCCACTCGAACTCGGGGTTGACCAGCGCCGCGGGCTCGCCGTCGGAGCCGGCCTGGAAGACGAGCAGGCGGCGCAGCACGCCGAGTTGGGTGGCGGCGAGGCCGACGCCGAGCCCATCGTGCATGATCGCAGCCATCCGCTCGACCTCGGCCCGCAGCTCGGGCCCGAAGCTGGTCACCGGCGAGGCCCTGCTCTTCAGCACCGGATCGCCGAACTTGACCACGTGCGCCAGCGCCGCTTCGCGTCGCTGCAACAACTCCGATTCGAACGCCTCGCGCTCGCGCGACTCCTCGGCCCCGGTTTCGACCTGATCGCTCATTGCTTTTTTGAGTCTAAGCGCTCCCGGAGCGGGCCATCTCCGCGAAGATGGGCCGATGTCCGCGCAGCAGGGGTTCGTCCGCTCGATCGAGCTCAACCCGGCCGGGGCCGAGGCCGACCGCAGCGCCTTCCCCTGGACGCTGCCGGCGGTCGCAGCGCTCGACGACGGCCTCGCCCTCGACCCTGCGGTGACCTTCTTCGTCGGTGAGAACGGCAGCGGCAAGTCGACCCTGATCGAGGCCTTTGCCGTCGCTGCCGGGCTCAACCCTGAGGGCGGCTCCAGCAACTTCGGCCACTCGACCCGCGACTCGCACTCGGAGCTGTGGAGGGCGCTGCGGCTGGTGCGCGAGGCGCGGCGACCGCGAACCGACTTCTTCCTGCGCGCCGAGAGCCTCTTCACCGCTGCCAGCTACCTCGACAAGCTGAGGGAAGAACCGGGCGGAGGCGGCGCGCTCGCAGCCTACGGCGGAAAATCGCTGCACGAGCAGTCCCACGGCGAATCGTTCCTCGCCGTGCTGATCAACCGCTTCGGCGCCGAGGGGCTCTACTTCCTGGACGAGCCCGAGGCGGCGCTCTCGGCGCAGAACTGCCTCACCTGCCTGCTGCGGATGCACGAACTGGTCGCCGAGGGGTCACAGTTCGTCGTCGCCACCCACTCGCCGATCCTGCTCGCCTACCCGGGGGCGACGATCTATGAATGCAGCGAGGATGGGCTGCGCCGGATCGAGTTCGACGACGCCCCCTCGGTGCGGTTGACCCGCAGCTTCCTCGACTCGCCCGAGCGCTTCCTCGGCCGCCTGCTGGCCGACTGAGCGCCTACTGCGGGTCGACGTCGACGCCGATCGCGACCTCGCGCAGGCCGCGGTCGGCGGCAGCTCCCTCGACCGCGGCGCGGACGGCGTCGACGGTGCCCTCGCGGTCGTCGGCCTTGATCAGGATGCGGCGGCGGTGGCGGTTGCGGACGCGGAACATCGGCGCCGGGCCGAGCAGCTCGCTGCCCGTGGGCAGCGTTCGCCGCAAGTCGCTAGCGAGGCCCGCGGCGGCGGTGTCCAGGCGCGCCTCCTGCTCGGCGGCGAAGTTGAGCCGGACCAGGTGCGAGAAGGGCGGGTAGTGGAGGCGGCGGCGGCGCTCGATCTCGCCTTCGAGGAAGCCGGCCGAGTCGTGGCGGGCGGCGTGCTCGATGCTGGCGGCGTGCGGCGCCAGGGTCTGCACGATCACGCTGCCGCCGGCCTCGCCGCGGCCGGAGCGGCCGGCGAGCTGGGCGACCATCGCGAAGGTCCGCTCCTCGGCGCGGAAGTCGGGGAAGCGCAGGGTCGCGTCGGCGTCGAGGATCGCGCTCAGCGTCACCTCGGGGAAGTCGTGGCCCTTGGCGACCATCTGGGTGCCGACGAGGACGGCGCTCGGCGCCTCGCCGAAGGCGGCGAGGATGCGGGCGTGGGAGCCGCGCTCGGCGGCGGTGTCGGAGTCGAGGCGGAAGACCGGCATCGGCGCCAGCCGCTCGCGCAGCAGCGCCTCGATCCGTTCGGTGCCGGCGCCGGCCTGGGAGAGGGTGGTCGAGGCGCAGTCCGGGCAGGCGCGCGGCGCCGCCTCGGCATGGGCGCAGTGATGGCAGACGAGCCGGCCGCTGTGGCGGTGGACGATCAGCGAGACGTCGCAGTTGGGGCAGCTCCAGTGGTGCCCGCAGGAGCGGCAGGTGAGCCAGGGCGCGAAGCCGCGGCGGTTGATCATCACGATCGCCTTGGCGCCGGCGGCGCGGACCCCCTCCAGCGCCTCCCAGGTGGCGCCGTGCAGCGGGCCCGAGCGCGGGTCGGCCTCGCGCATGTCGACGACGTTCACCGGCGGCAGGCGGCGGCCGTCGACGCGGTTGGGCAGCTCCAGCCGCGGCAACGCCAGCCACGACTCCGGCCGCGGCGTCGCGGTGCCGGCGACGAGCACGGCGCCGCTGGTCTGCGCCCGGCGCTCGGCGACCGCGCGCGCGTCGTAGGTCGGGTCGCCCTCCTGCTTGTAGGCGGGGTCGTGCTCCTCGTCGATCACGATCAGGCCGAGGTCGCGGACCGGGGCGAAGACGGCCGAGCGCGGCCCGACACAGACCTGCGCCTCGCCGCTGCGCAGCCGCTGCCACTCGTCGAAGCGCTCGCCGGCGGAGAGGGCCGAGTGCAGCACCGCGAAGCGGTCACCGAGCCGCGCCCGGAAGCGGGACACGGCCTGCGGCGCCAGCCCGATCTCCGGCACCAGCACGATCGCCCCCTTCCCCCGAGCCAGCGCCGCCTCAACCGCCGCGAGATACACCTCCGTCTTCCCCGACCCCGTCACCCCGTGCAGCAGGAACCGCGTGGTCGACGGGCCGATTTCGGGCGATATTCGCCCGTTTTCGTCCCGTCGGCCCCCCGTCCCGGCGTCTAGGGCGGCGGTGATGGACTCGACGGCGGCTTGTTGCTCGGGGAGGAGGTTCGGGCGCTGGGCGGGGGCGGCCAGGCTGGGGCCGCCGGGGATGCGGCGGCGGTGGGCGTCGCGGGTGGCGACGAGGCCGCGGCGCTCCAGCCGGCGCAGGGTCTCGCGGTCCGAGCCGACGGCGGCGGCCAGCTCGGGGGCCGACATCTCGCCTCCGCGCAGCGCCTCCAGCACCGCGCGCTGCTTGACGCCGAGCCGCTCGCCCCCGCTCAGCGCCTCCTCCCCCGCCGGCAGAATCTCGACCCGCAGCTCGACCTTGGCGCGGGTGGTGCGACCGCCGGCGCCGGTCCCGGTCCCCGGCGGCAGCACCAGCTGCAGGCCGCGGGAGGGCGTCGAGCAGTACTCGCGGGCGACCCAGAGGCCGAGCTCGACCAGCTCCGCCGGCGCCCCCGCCCCCAGCGCCTCGATCGGCTCGGCGAGCCGCTCCGCCGGCAGCTCGGAGGACTCGGCGGTGTCGACGACGACCCCCAGCAGCCGGCGCGGGCCGAAGGGGACGCGGACGACGCTGCCGACCTCGATTCCCTCCATCGCCTCCGGCCGGCGGTAGTCGAACGGGCCCCGCAGGGCACGCGCGGTGGTCAGCGGCTCGACCTTCAGAATGCTCACCGGTCGAGACTATGAAGGGGCGGGGACGACGTGCGTCTAGTTGTCCGCCCCAGGGGTGGCGGGGCGCCGTCACAGGACATATGCTGGCGCCCGTGAACCTCAATCTCAGCGCCGGGGAGACCGTGATCTTCGAAGGTCACCCCTCCTGGCGCGCGATCCTCGGCTTCTACCTGAAAGGCCTGCTGGTCGCGATCGTGCTGGCGGTGATCGCCAAGCTCGTCGACGGCAACACGTCGGCCTTTATCGTCGTTGTCGTGGTCTTCGCCCTGACCGTCCTGATCGGCTTCATCAAGCGGGTGGCGACGACCTACACGATCACCACCCGCCGCCTCAACATCAAGCGCGGGATCATCTCGCGCGAGATCCAGGAGACGCGGCTGGAGCGGGTCCAGAACGTCAATTACCGCCAGTCCGTCTACCAGCGCGTCATGCAGATCGGCGACGTCGACTTCGACACCGCCGCCAGCGACGACTACAACTTCGTCTTCGTCGGCGTCGCCAACCCCGCCGAGGTCGTCCACCGCGTCGACCAGGCGACCGGCGTCGGCGCGGCCGGCAGCCATGGGTTGGGCGAGGCGCAGCCGCCGGGCCAGGCGCCGGGCGTCTAAAAGCGCTGTCGAGTTTGTGGCCCCCCTGGGGGCTCAAAAGTCGACAACGGTGCGAGTCACGGGCCGAGCGCTCGCCGCTGTCGACTTTGTGCTCCCTATAGGGGGTACAAAGTCGACATCGCTGCCACTCCCTCGGCCACGGCCCGAATCTCCCCCTCTTCACACGCGACCCGCCGTGCCCGCACCCCTACCTGCCCTGTGGGGTGCGGGCAGGGCGGGGGTCTGTCGCGCGCTTACAACCCGCAGTACTACGCAGCGCTAGCAGCCAACCCCGCGGCGTCGCGCAAGGCCGCGGCGCGGTCGGTCTTCTCCCAGGTGAAGTCGGCGTCGTCGCGGCCGAAGTGGCCGTAGGCGCTGGTCTTCTGGAAGATCGGGCGGTGCAGGTCGAGGTACTGGCGGAAGGCGCCGGGGCGCATGTCGAACTCGGCCTCGACCAGCTGGGAGATGCGGGAGTCGGGGAGCACGCCGGTACCAAACGTTTCGACCATGAGGGAGACCGGGTGGGCGACGCCGATCGCGTAGGCGACCTGGACCTCGCAGCGCTCGGCGAGGCCGGCGGCGACGACGTTCTTGGCCACGTAGCGGGCGGCGTAGGCGGCGGAGCGGTCGACCTTGGACGGGTCCTTGCCGGAGAAGGCGCCGCCGCCGTGGCGGGCCATGCCGCCGTAGGTGTCGACGATGATCTTGCGGCCGGTGAGGCCGGCGTCGCCGACCGGGCCGCCGATCACGAACTTGCCGGTCGGGTTGACGAGGAACTGCTCGCGCAGTTCGCTCTCGTCGTAGCGGCCGGGGACCTCGGCGGCGAGGACCGGCAGCACGACGTGCTCCCAGAGGTCGGGTTTGATCTGCGACTCCGAGTCGACGCCCTCGGCGTGCTGGGTCGAGATCAGCAGCTTGTCGATCGAGACCGGGCGGCCGTCGGCGTAGCGAACCGTGACCTGGGTCTTGCCGTCGGGGCCGAGGTAGTCGAGGGTGCCGTCCTTGCGCACCGCCGCCAGCCGTTCGGCCAGGCGGTGGGCGACGTGGATCGGCATCGGCATCAGCGCCTCGGTCTCGTTGGAGGCGTAGCCGAACATCATCCCCTGGTCGCCGGCCCCGGCGACCAGCAGCTCGTCGTCGCCGACCCCGGAGCGGACCTCGTGCGAGGCATCGACGCCCTGGGCGATGTCGGGCGACTGCTTGTCGAGCGAGACGAGGACCGAGATGTGGTCGCAGTTGTAGCCGTAGTCACCGTGGTCGTAGCCGATCTCGCGGATCGTCTCGCGGACGATCTCGGGGATGTCGAGATGGACGTCGGTCGAGATCTCGCCCGAGACCACCGCCATGCCGGTGTTGACGAGCGTCTCGCAGGCGACCCTGCCGCCCGGGTCACCGCTCAGAACCGCGTCGAGGACGCCGTCGGAAATCGCGTCGGCGACCTTGTCGGGATGGCCCTCGGTGACGGACTCGGACGTGAAGAGGTGCTCGTTCTCGGCGAGCGGCTTGGTGATTGGCATGGCGGAAGCCTAGAGGAATCCTGAGCGCGTGCCGCCGCGCTAATCCTCGCGCCCGCGGTAGCCGCTGCGCGGCACGAAATCGATGATCAGCGGCACTCCCTCGAAGCCGTAGGCCTCGCGCATCCGGTTCTCCAGGTGGTAGGCCCAGTCGCGGCTGATCAGCTTGCGATCGTTGACCTGGATCGCGATCCGCGGCGGGCTCTCCCCCACCTGCGCCGCGTAGAGCAGCTTCAGCCGCCGCCCCCGTTTGGCCGGCGGCGGGGTCTTGGCGACGACGTCGGCGACGAACCGGTTCAGCTCCGAGGTCGGGATCCGGGTCGCGGCGCGGTCGGCCAATTCCAGCGCCTTCGGCAGCAGGCTGGGGACGTTGCGCCCGCGCGTCGCCGAGGTGGTGACCACCGCCGGGCGCAGCCGCAGCTTGCGGGCGACGCGGGCGCGGGCGTCGTCGATGTCGGTCTCGGTCCGGTCCCACTTGTTCAGCGCCAGCAGCGTCGCGCAGCCGGCCTTCATCGCCATCTCCGCCACCCGCAGGTCCTCCGCCGTCACCCCCTCGTAGGCGTCGCAGACGACGATCGCCACGTCGGCCCGCTCGACCGCCCGTTCGGAGCGCAGCTGCGCGTAGTAGTCAACGGTGCCGGCGACCTTCGAGCGCCGCCGCAGCCCGGCGGTGTCGACGAGGACGACGCGCCGCCCCTCGACCTCCAGCGTGGTGTCGATCGCGTCGCGGGTGGTGCCGGCGAGGTCGGAGACGATCACCCGGTCGGAGCCGAGGAAGGCGTTGACCAGCGAGGACTTGCCGACGTTGGGGCGGCCGATCACGGCGACGCGGACCGTGCCCTCGGGCTCCTCGGGCGCGGGCTCGCGCTCGCCGAGCCCGGCGACGATCGCGTCGAGCAGGTCGCCGGTGCCGAGGCCGTGGGTGGCGGAGACGGCGAGCGGCTCACCGAGGCCGAGCTGGTGGAACTCGGCGGTGATCGCGAAATCGTCGGGGCGGTCGGCTTTGTTGACGACGACCAGCACCGGCACGCCGCCGCCGCGCAGCGTCCGCGCCAGCTCGACATCGCCGGAGCGCAGCCCGGCGCGGCCGTCGACGACCATCAGCACCAGGTCGGCTTCGGCGATCGCGTGGCGCGCCTGCGCCTGCACGTCGCGCGCCAGCTCGGCCTCGTCCTCGAGGTCGATGCCGCCGGTGTCGACCAGCTCGAAGGCGACGCCGTTCCATTCGGAGGCGAGCCGCTTGCGGTCGCGGGTGACGCCCGGCTCGGCGGCGGTCACCGCCTCGGCGCCGCCGACCAGGCGGTTGACCAGGGTGCTCTTGCCGACGTTGGGGAAGCCGACGACGGCGACGGTGGCGACATTCATTTGCGCCCCAGCAAGCCTTTCTCGCGGACCATGCTGACGACTCGTGCGACGACCTCTTCCAGACTCAGTGATGAAGTATCCAGCTCGACGGCGTCCTCGGCGGCGCGCAGGGCGCCGTGCTCGCGGTCGCGGTCGCGGGCGTCGCGGCGGCGCTGGGCGTCCAGCACCGATTCGAAGTCCTCGCCTGTCTCGGCGGCACGGCGCCGGGCCCGCTCCTCGTCGGAGGCGGTGAGGAAGACCTTCAGCGGCGAGTCGGGGCTGACCACGGTGCCGATGTCGCGCCCCTCGGCGACGTAGTCGGCGTCGGCGATCAGCGCCTGCTGGCGGGCGACCATCGCCTCCCTCACCTGGGGGTGGACCGAGACGCGCGAGGCGGCGGCGGTGACGGCGGGAACGCGGATCGCGTCGCTGACGTCGACGCCACCGAGCAGCACCCGACGGCCGTCGAACCCGATCTCCAGGCCGCGCGCCAGCTCGCCCAGGGCCGCGCCGTCGTCGAGGGCGAGGCGCCGCTCCAGCGCCGCCAGCGCCACGCAGCGGTACATCGCCCCGGAGTCGAGGTAGGTGATGCCGAGCTCGGCGGCGACGGCGCGGGCGACGGAGGACTTGCCGGCCCCGGCGGGACCGTCGATGGCGATGACCATGGTCGGCAGCGTATGCGGCTCAGCGCAGCAGCGAGGCGAGGTCGGGCCCGAAGCCGGGATAGCTGACCGCGGCGGCGTCCATGCCGACCACCTCGACCCCCTCGCGGCTGGCGAGGCCGGCGACGGCGCCGAGCATCGCGATCCGGTGGTCGCCGTGGGAGGAAACCGTGCCGCCGCGCAGGCCGCCGGTCCCGGTCACGACCATCCCGTCGGGGGTCGACTCGATGCCCCCTCCCAGCGCGACCAGCGCCGCGGTCACGGTCTCGATCCGGTCCGACTCCTTGCGGCGCAGCTCCTCGGCATCGCGGATCGTCGTCGTGCCCTCGGCGAAGCAGGCGGCGAGGGCGACGAGCGGCAGCTCGTCGATCGCCAGCGGGACCTCGGCACCGCCGATCTCGGTGCCCTGCAGCGCCGCCGAGCGCACCCGCAGGTCGGCGATCGGCTCGCCGCCTTCCTCGCGCTCCTCCTCGACCTCGATCGTCGCCCCCATCCGCGCCAGGATCGAGAGGATCCCGGTGCGGGTCGGGTTGACGCCGACGCCTTGCAGGACCACCTCGCTGCCGGGGACCAGGCTCGCCGCGACGATGAAGAAGGCCGCCGAGGAGATGTCCGCGGGGACGACGATGCGACCCGGCTCGAGTCGTTCGGCCGGGCGCACCGTGACGACGCCGTCGGCGCTGGCGACCTCGGCTCCCGCCGCCGCCAGCATCCGCTCCGTGTGGTCGCGACTCGGATCGGGCTCGACCACGCGCGTCTCGCCCTCGGCCAGTAGGCCGGCGAACAGCAGGCAGGACTTGACCTGGGCGCTGGCTACCGGCAGCACGTATTCGATGCCGTGCAGCGCCGCGCCGCGGATCTCCAGCGGCGGCAGCCGGTCCTCGCGGGCGCTCAAATCGGCGCCCATCTGGCGCAGGGGATCCGCGATCCGGTCGACGGGGCGGCGGCGGATCGAGTCGTCGCCGTCGAGCGTCCAGCTCTCCCCCTCCTGCCCGGCCAGCCAGCCCGGCAGCAGCCGCAGCAGGGTGCCGGCGTTGCCGACGTCGATCGTCGCCGGCCCGGCACCGCGCAGGCCGACGCCGTGAATCGCCAGCTCGCCGGCGATCGTCGCCGGCGCGGCGCCCTCGACCCGCGCCCCGACCGCCTCGACCGCGCCCAGGGTCGAGCGCGTGTCGGCGGCGTCGAGGTAACCGCGGATCGGCGTCACCCCCTCCCCCATCGCCGCGATCAGGGCGGCGCGGTGGGAGATCGACTTGTCCGCCGGCGGTCGCAGGGAGCCGCGCAGCGGGCCGGAGGGATCGAAGCGAACGGTGCTCATCGAGCGCTTTCTACTCGTCGCCGACGACGGTGACCGAGTGGCCGAGCTCGCGCACCAGCTCCGCCGCCTTCGCCGCCGCGCCGTCGCCGGCGACCCACAGCGTCACCGCGCCCGAGGTCATGTCGGGGGCCGGATAGAGCGCCATGTCCTCGATGTTGACCCCGGCCTCGCCCAACGCCAGCGCCAGCTGCGCCATCGTCCCCGGCTTGTTGGCGACGATCACGCGCAGCTCGCGCAGGGGGCCCTCGCCGCCCTCGGCCTCGAGCAGGCGGCGGCGGTCCTCGCCCGCGGCCGCGTGCCAGGCGACGAGCTCGGCCCGCTCGCCCTCGCGCAGCAGCCGCGCCGCCTGCTCCAGCCGCCGCGCCACCGATTCGACCGAGGCCGCCACCGCCTCGCGGTTGCTGGCGAAGATGTCGCCCCAGATCTCCGGATTGGAGCCGGCGACGCGGGTCGCGTCGCGGAAGCTCGGCCCGACCTCGGGCAGGCGGTCGCTGTCGGCGGTCAGCGCCTGTGCCGCCTCGCCGGCGAGCGCGTTGGCGAGCACGTGCGGCATATGGCTGACGGTCGCCATCAGGCGGTCGTGGGAGGCGGGGTCGATCGCCTGCGGGCGGGCGCCGAGGTCGGAGACGAAGCGCTGCAGGCGGTCGTAGAGCAGGCCGCTGGAGCGCTCTGTCGGCGTCAGGTACCAGCGAGCACCCTCGAACAGGTCCGCGCGGGCGTTCTCGACCCCGGCGGTCTCGGCGCCCGCCAGCGGATGGCCGCCGATGAAGCGCTCGTCCTCGCCGCGGGCGGCGACCAGCTCGCCCTTGGTCGAGCCGACGTCGCTGACCACGGTCTCGGGGCCGCTGGCGGCGAGCGCCTCGCCGACCTGCGCGGGCAGCGCTCCGACCGGGCCGGCGCAGAAGACGAGGTCGGCGCCGGCGCAGGCATCGGCCAGCGAACCGGCGGCGCGGTCGATCACGCCGAGCTCCAGCGCCCGCTCGAGCGTCGCCGGCGTGCGGCTGGAGCCGACGACCTCGGCGGCGAGCCGCCGCCGCGCGGCGAGCCCGATCGAGCCCCCGATCAGGCCCACGCCGAGGACGGCGACCCGGGTCAAGTCCTCCGGGCCTCGACGGCCGCGGCGAAGCGCTCCAGCGCGGAGACGGTGTCCTCCCAGTCGATGCAGGCGTCGGTGATCGACTGCCCGTAGGTCAGCTTCTCGCCCGGCTTCAGGTCCTGCCGACCCTCGACCAGGAACGACTCCAGCATCACGCCGACGATCGCCTTGTTGCCGTCGGCGATCTGATCGGCGATTTCGCCGGCGGCGAAGAACTGCTTTTCGGGGTCCTTGCCGCTGTTGTCGTGGGAGGCGTCGATCACCAGCCGCTCGGGCAGCCCGGCGATGCCGAGCGTGACCAGCGCGTCCTCGATCTCCGGCGGGTGGTAGTTCGGCATCCCGTGGCCGCCGCGCAGGATGATGTGGCAGTCGGGGTTGCCGGTCGTGTGCAGGATCGCCGGCTGGCCCGCGTCGTCGATGCCGGCGAAGGCGTGCGAGGCGGCAGCGGCGCGGACCGCGTCGACGGCGACCTGGACGTTGCCGTCGGTGCGGTTCTTGAACCCGATCGGCATCGAGAGGCCGGAGCCGAGCTGGCGGTGGGTCTGGCTCTCCGCCGTGCGCGCCCCGATCGCCCCCCAGGCGACCGCGTCGGCGATGTACTGCGGCGTGATCGGGTCGAGGAACTCGCAGCCGACCGGCAGCCCCAGGTCGACCACGTCGAGCAGCAGCTTGCGGCCGATCCGCAGGCCGGCGTTGACGTCGCCGGAGCCGTCAAGGTGCGGATCGTTGATCAGCCCCTTCCAGCCCGTCGTCGTCCGCGGCTTCTCGAAGTAGACCCGCATCACGATCAGCAGCTGGTCGTGCAGCTTGCGCGAGAGCGCCGCCAGCCGCGTGGCGTACTCGAGCGCCGCTTTCGGGTCGTGCACGCTGCAGGGACCGACCACGACCATCAGCCGCGGGTCGCGCCCATGCAGCACCTCGACCACTTCCTCGCGGGCCTTGACGACCTCGGCCGTCCGCGCCTCGCCCAGCGGCAACTCTTCGAGCAGCCGTTCCGGCGGAGCCAGCTCGACCACTTTCGCGATCCGCTGGTCGCGGACCAGATCTCTCTTCGCGCCCTCTTGCATCCCGATGAACATTTTGCCTTCGCCTTTCTCCAAAACAGTTGAATCGTACTTTCTGATCGCTCGCTGCCAGAAATCGACGGCAGCGGCACTCCGCCTCCAGGGGATCTCGGCGCCCGATCCGAGTGGTAGTCGCGGGGCGGCATCGCGAAGCCGCCGGGCCGGACGCCTAGCTAAATCGCCAATACCAGTGGGTGGACAAGCAGGGGACGACGGCGGCGCCGGGGGCGCGAGAGCCGAACGAGGATGTGTGCTTGTCGAACACCGCAGCCTGTTGTAGCACGGCGGTCTCGGCCTGTCTATCGCGGAGCGGCTCTATTCGAGCAGTTCGGCCATCGCGGCGAGGAAGCGGTCGTCCTCCTCGCGGGTGCCGTAGCTGACCCGGATGTGGCCGGGGCCGCCGAGCGGGGTGCCGGGCCGGACCGCGATCTTGCGCTCGGCGAGGTGGGCGACGACGTCGGGCTCCTCGAGCTCGCCGAGGTCGACCCAGGAGAAGTTGGCCTGCGACTCGGAGGTCGCGAAGCCGAGCTCGCGCAGCCCCTCCTGCACCCGCAACCGCTCGGCGACCGTGCTCTCGATCCGGTCGAGCGCGTCGTCTTGGTGCAGGATCGCCTCCGCCCCGGCCGCCTGGGCGAGGGCGTTGACGCTGAAGGGCTGGCGCACGGCGTCGACCGCGGCGCGGAAGTCGGCGGAGCCGATCGCGTAGCCGACCCGCATCCCGGCCAGGCCGTAGCACTTGCTGAAGGTGCGCAGGACGACCGCGTTGGGGAAGTCGGCGAGCAGGTCGAGCGTCGCGTCGGGATCGTCGTCGGTCTGGAACTCGACGTAGGCCTCGTCGAGGATCACCGTCACGTGCGGCGGGATTCGCTCGAGGAACTCGCCGATCTCAGCGGCGGGGACGTGCGTCGCGGTCGGGTTGTTGGGGTTGCAGACGATCAGCAGCTGGGTCGCGGCGGTCACCTCGGTCGCCATCGCGTCGAGGTCGTGGACTTCGCCCTCGGCCAGCGGCACGCGGATCTCACGCGCGCCGGTCAGCGCCGGCAGGTACGGGTACATCGAGAAGGCGGGCCAGGCGTAGACGATCTCGGCGCCGGGCTCGCAGAGCGCCTCGGCGGCGGCGAGCAGGATCTCGCAGGAGCCGTTGCCGACGGCGACGCGGCCGGGCTCGGTCTCGAAGCGCTCGGCGAGCCGGCGGCGCAGCAGCGTCGCGTCGGGGTCGGGATAGCGGTTCATCGCTTCCGCCGTGCGCTGGATCGCCTCGACCACCTTCGGGTGCGGCGGGAAGGGCGACTCGTTGGAGGCGAGCTGGGCGATCTCGCCGGCGGCGACCTCCGCGGAGGACTGCCCGGTCGGGACCCCGGCCTTGTAGCCCGGCATCCGGGCCAGCTTCTCAGCGAAGGTGATGCTCATCGCGATGGATTGTGACGCAGGCGGCGCCGTCGGGAACCGAAGGCCGCTACTGGGCGGCGGAGAGGTCTTCGCGCAGCTTCTGCGCCTCGCCGACGTAGACGTGGGCCGGCTCGAGCTCCTGCGGGCCGTAGAAGTGGAGCATCACCCGGATCACCCGCGGCATCGAGCCGGGGACCGGGATCTCGCGGCAGCAGAGCAGCGGCACAGTTGTCAGCCCGAGGCGGCGGGCGGCGACGGCGGGGAACTCGGCGTTGAGGTCGTCGGTGACCGTGAACAGGCAGCTGACCATGTCCTCGGGCTCCAGCCGGTTGCGCTCAATCAGCTCGCGCAGCAGCTCCTCGGTCGCGTCGAGGATCGCGTCGGGCGCGTTGGCCTCCGCCTGGGCGGCGCCGCGCACGGCGAACAGGCGCCGCTGAGGTGGCTCGTAGCGACCTTGATCCATCACCGCCCCGCATCTTCCCAGAGCCGGGCGATCTCGTCGGCACCGAGCTTGCGAGCGGTGCCCGCCGGGAGGTCGCCGAGCACCAGCGAGCCGAAGCCGACGCGGCGCAGGGCGAGGACGCGGTTGCCGACCGCCTCGACCATCCGCCGCACCTGGCGGTTGCGGCCTTCGCGCAGGACGATCTCGATCTCGCGCGGGCCGCGGCGGCGCACGGTAGCCGGCGCCGTCGGCCCGTCCTCGAGCTCGACCCCGCGCCGCAGCCGCCCCAGCTCGGCCTCGCCGAGGGCGTCGCGCAGCTGCGCCCGGTAGGTCTTGGCGACCTCGTAGCGGGGATGGGTGAGGCGGTTGGCGAGTTCGCCGTCGTTGGTCAGCAGCAGCAGGCCGGTCGAGTCGGCGTCGAGGCGGCCGACCGGGTACAGGCGCGCCGGCGAGTCGACGAGGTCGACGACGGCGCGGCGGCTGCCCGGCTCGCGCGCGGTCGAGACGACGCCCTCGGGCTTGTTCACGGCCCAGATCTCGGTCGCCTCGGCGGCGACCGGCGCGCCGTTGACGCGCACGTCGTCCTCGGCCGAGACGTCGCGTGCCGGGTCGGTGACGACCTCACCGCCGACCGTGACTAGCCCCTTGGCGACGATCTCCTCGGCTTTCCTTCTCGAAGCTACGCCTCCATGGGCGAGGAACTTCGCCAGCCTCACTCGGCGCGCTGTTCCCCGGCTTTGAGGAGCCGTTCGCGCAGCTCGCGCTCGTCATCGGGCGAGGGGTCGAACTGCGAGGGGTCGGGCAGCTGGTCGAGGCCGGAGAGGCCGAAGAGGCGTTCGAACAGCTCCGAGGTCTTGAAGATCGCGGCGCCGAAGCGCGAGCGCCCCGACTCCTCGATCAGCCCCCGCTCGGCCAGCGTCTGCACCGCCGACTCGGAGCTGACGCCGCGGATGCGGGCGACCTCCGGCCGCGAGATCGGCTGCAGGTAGGCGACGATCGCCAGCGTCTCGGCCTGCGCCTGGGTCAGCGGCGGGGTCCGCGGCTGCGCCAGCAGGCGCCGTGCCGCGGTCTCGCTGGCGGGGTCGCTGGCGAGGGTGAGGCCGCCGCCGACCTCGCGCAGGACGACGCCGCGCCTGCCCTCGGCGAGGTCCTCGCGCAGCAGCTCGACCGCCTCCTCGACCTGGCCGGCGGTCGCCTCGGTCGCCATCGCCAGGTCCTCGACCGTGACCGGCTGGGGCGAGAGGAAGAGCAGCGCCTCGACGGTGCGGGCGAGGTCGCTCATGCCGGCGCTCCCGGGGCCGTCTTCTTCACCGTGATCGGGCCGAAGGACTCGCCCTGCTCCCAGGTCACCTCGCCCTTGCGGTAGAGCTCGAGCAGGGCGAAGATCGTCACCGCCTGGGTGAGGCGGTCCTCGCCGCCGAACTCGTCATCGAAGTCGAAGCTGGCGTGGCGGGTCAGCGCGTCGCGCAGGGCGCGCAGGCGGCGCTGCAGCGAGACGGTCGGGCGGATGTGGCTGAGGTCGACTTCGGCCGGCTCGGTCAGCAGGTCGCCGAGGGCGCTGCCGAGCAGGTCCGGGTCATAGACGGCGACGGCGTGCTCGACGGCGACGCGGCGCAGTCCCGGCGGCAGCGGCGCCGAGCGGTAGAGGTAGCCGCGCTCGGCCTCGAAGCGCTCGGTCAGCGCCACCGAGGCGTCGCGGTAGCGGCGGTACTCGAGCATCCGCGCCAGCAGCTCCTCGACCGCCTCCTCGGGCTTCATCTCCTCCAGGCCCTCCTCGGGGCCGGGCAGCAGCAGCCGCGACTTCAGCTCCAGCAGCGCCGCGATCAGGACGAGGAACTCGGTGGCGACGTCGAGCTCCAGCTCGCCCTCGCGCTCGAGGTACTCGACGTAGGCGACGACGATCTCCCCGAGCTGCAGCTCGAGCAGGCTGACCTCTTCGCGCAGGACGATCGCCAGCAGCAGATCGAACGGCCCGGCGAAGACGTCGAGATCGAGGTCGAGATCGGCGACCGCCACAGGAGCAGACTAGACGCGGGTCGGGACGAAGGGCGGGCGTTTTCCCCTATTTAGCGGGGAAGCCCATCCTGTCGCGGACGTCGGCGAGGACCGGGGCGGCGATCGCGCGGGCCTTGGCGGCGCCGGCGGCGAGCACCGCGTCGAGCGCGGCCTGGTCGGGGCGCAGCTCGGCGTAGCGCTCGCGGACCGGGCCGAGCAGCTCGACAACGCCCTCGGCGACCGCCTGCTTGAAGTCGCCGTAGCCGGCGCCCTCGAACTCGCGCTCGATCGCGTCGTGCTCGACCCCGCGGGCGGCGGCGAGGATGTCGATCAGGTTGGTGACCCCGGGCTTATCGGGGGAGCGGACGATCTCCCGGCCCGAGTCGGTGACGGCGCTGCCGAACTTCTTGCGGATCGCCTTCTCCTCGTCGAGCACGTAGACGGTGCCGGCTTCGGTCGAGCTCGTCGTCGACATCTTGTTCTGCGGCTCCTGCAGGTCCATGATCCGGGCGCCGATCTCGGGGATCTTCAGCTCCGGCACCACCAGCGTCTCGCCGAAGCGCTCGTTGAAGCGGCGGGCGATCTCGCGCATCAGCTCGACGTGCTGGCGCTGGTCGTCGCCGACCGGGACCTCGGTGGCGCGGTAGGCGAGCACGTCGGCGGCCATCAGCACCGGGTAGTAGAAGAGCGCGGCGGAGACCAGCTCCTGCTGTTTGGCCGACTTGTCCTTGAACTGGTGCATGCGGTTGAGATCGCCGTGGGCGGTGACCGCGGAGAGCATCCAGGTCAGCTCGGTGTGCTCGCGCACGTCGGACTGGCGGAAGAGGATGCAGCGCTCGGGGTCGAGGCCGGCGGCGAGCAGGATCGCGGTCGTGTCGTAGACGCGCTCGCGCAGCTCCTGCGGGTCGTAGGCGACCGAGATCGCGTGCAGGTCGACGATGCAGAAGATCGCCGGGTCGCCCCGGTCCTGGCCCTCGACGTACTGGCGGATCGCGCCGATGTAGTTGCCGAGGTGCTTGCGGCCGGTCGGCTGGATGCCGGAGAAGATGATCGGTGCGCTCACGGGGCTGAACCCTACGGGGCCGGGACCTCTGAAGGCGGCCGGGACGTATCCCCTCCGTGAGGGCGAAGCGAGTGACGATCTGGGCGGCGCTGGCGGCGGCGGTCGTGGCCGCGGTGGCGGCCGGGATGGCGGCGATTTCGCCCTCGGCGGCGAAGGAGGGGTCGCCGGTCGGGGCGTCGGCCCGGGACGGAGTCACGCTCGCAGGCTCTTCCTATCGCTACGTCGCGTACTCCCCGGGGACGCGGCCGCGGCTGACGGTGATCGAGCGGATCGACCGCGCCGGCGGTCACGTCGACCGCTGGTGGTTCCTCGAGGGGGGTTGGACGATCCCGGCGGGCCAGGCAGGCGGGGAAGGCTCCGGGCTGTCGGCCAGCGGCGGGACGCTGGTGCTCGCTTCCCCCGCCAACGGCGGCTATGGCCCCCGGTCCTCGCAGACGCGGCTGGCGGTCCTGGACACCGAAGTCAGGCTGCGCAGCGCGGCACACCCGGACGGAGTGCAGATGAGCCACGCCGTGCGGCAGATTTCCCTGCCGGGCCGGTTCGAGCTCACCTCCGTCTCGGCCGACGGCTCGACCGCCTACCTCGCCCAGGCCCCTGCTCCGGCGCCGATGGGGGCGCCGGCACCGCGGGGCGAACCCGGCTCTCCGACCCGCGCCCTCGACCTCGCCAGCGGCAGGCTCTCCCCCGTCCCTGCGCCCGAAGGGGCTCCTCGCCGCGACGGCCCGCTCACCTTCGTCCGCGCCTGGGACCAGAGCGCGCCACTGCTCGCGCATCGGGTGGGCGAACATGGGTATGTCGCAAAGGGGTGAGGCTTGGGAACTGAGAGCGGCGCGATCGAGCGAGTCGAACGGGACGGGCCGCAATCGGCGCGGCAGGAGCGCCAGCTCGTGCGCGAGGCGCAGCGCGGCTCCGAGCAGGCCCTCGCCGACCTCTACACCGCCCACTGGCGCCGTGCCCACCGCGCCGCCTACCTCATCGTCCACGATGCCGCCGCCGCCGAGGACGTCGCCCAGGACGCCTTCCTCGCCGCGATCGACGCCCTCGACCGCTTCGACCGCCGCCGGCCCTTCGGCCCCTGGCTGCACCGGATCGTCGCCAACCGGGCGATCGACTGGTCGCGGCGCGAGTCGCTGCGCCGCCGGGTCACCGCCGCGCAGGAGGAACCGCAGCCGCGACCGCCGGAGGGGATCGGCGAGGAGCTGATGGAAGCGCTCGCCGAGCTGCCGCCCGAGCAACGCGCCGCGGTCGTGCTGCGCTACCTGCTCGAGTACTCGCCGGGCGAGATCGCGCGCATGCTGGAGCTGCCGCGCGGCACCGTCAACTCGCGCCTGCGGCGGGCGCTCGACGCGCTCGGCGAGCGTCTGGAGGCGGAGCGGTGAACGAGACCCGACTGCGGGAGTTGCTGCGCGAGGCGCCGGTGCCGGACGTCGCGGGCGCCGAGCGGCGCGGGCTGGCAGTCGCGGTCGCCGCCTTCCGCGAGCACGAGGCCGCCGCCCCCGCCCGGCGCCGGCGGACCTCGCCGCGGCGCCTGGCGCTGGCGACGATCGTCGCCGCGCTCGCCTGTGGCCTCCTGCTCTCGCTGGCCAGCGCCTCGGTCCGCCACTGGGTCGGCGACGTCTTCTCCAGGGAGGTGCCGAAGGCACGGCCGGGGCTCGCCGCCACCCCGGGTGGGGGCCGCCTGCTCGTCTCCTCCCAGGCCGGGCCGTGGGTGGTCGGGCCCGATGGCTCGCGCCGCCTGCTCGGCGACTACCGCGAAGCGAGCTGGTCGCCGCGCGGCCTCTACGTCGCCACCGCCTCCGGCCGCACCCTGAGCGCGGTCGAGCCCGACGGCACGCCGCACTGGTCGCTCGGCGCCGACGCCCCGGTCACCGACCCGCGCTGGTCACCGGCCGCCTACCCCTACCGGATCGCCTACCGCTCCGGCCAGCAGCTGCGAGTCGCCTTCGCCGACGGCAAGCAGAACTGGGCGGTGGCCGCGGACACCGCTCCGGTGGCGCCGACCTGGATGCCGCGCGGCCTGCCCGAGCTCGCCTACGTCGACGGCGCCGGCCGGCTGCGGATCGTCGAAAGCGAGAACGGCCGCGCGCTCGGCAGCGCGCGGGCGCTGCCCGGCGTCGCCAAGATCGAATGGGGCGAGGAGGGCGAATCGCTGCTCGAAGCCTCGCCGGCGGCGGTACGGGTGCAAGCGCTGCGGATCAGCAAGCTGGACGAAGGGATCGGGATCGAGCAGGCGTGGCGGCTGCCGCTGCCGGCCGGCGCCACGGTCCGCGACGCGGCCTTCGCGCCGCGCGGCAGCGCCGTCGCGGTGCTGCTCGAGCGGGGCCGCGGCGCGGTCGTCCGTAGCAGCGTCCTCGTCTACCGCCCCGGCAAACCCGCTCGCAGTCTGTTCGCCGTCTCGGGCTCCCTCTCCCAGATTGCCTTCTCCCCGAACGGCAAGCACCTGCTCGTCACCTGGCCCGCGGCTGACGAGTGGCTCTTCCTGCCGCTCGGCCGCGGCCTTCCCAGAGCGGTCGGCAACGTCAGCGCCGCCTTCGCTCCCGGCGCCCTCGACGCCGCCTTCCCCGGCGTCGAGGGCTGGTGCTGCAGCGCCAACCGCTGAAACGCAAGATGCCTGCCGTTTCGGTTCCGCTGTAGGAGGCCTGGTGAGCGACTGGAACAATCCGGGTAGGTGATGCGCTGATGGCGAGATCGATCTGGAGTGGCTCGATCAGCTTCGGGCTCCTCAACGTGCCCGTGAAGCTGTACAGCGCCGTGGCGCGGCGCAGCATCGCCCTGCGCGAGATCCGCGACTCCGACTCCGCCCGGATCAAACACCGCCGCTACGCCGAGGGGACCGACGAGGAGGTCCCCTACGAGCACATCGTCAAGGCCTACGAGATCACCCCGGGCCAGTACGTGCCGCTGAGCAAAGAAGAGCTCGCCGCGCTGGCGCCGGAGAAGTCGCGCTCGATCGACGTCCAGGACTTCGTCGACATCGAGGAAATCGACCCGATGTACTTCGACAGCCCCTACTACCTCGGCCCCGCCGACGGCGCCGAGAAGGCCTACTCGCTGCTGGCGGCGGCGATGGAGAGTTCGGGCAAGGCGGCGATCGCCCGCTTCGTCTTCCGCAACAAGGAGCACCTGGCGGCGATCCGCGCCTCCGGCGGCGTCCTCACCCTGACCACGATGCGCTTCGCCGACGAGGTCGTGCCGCCCTCCGAACTCGACGACGCGCTGCCCGAGAAGCAGGCGAAAGTCGCGAAGAAAGAGCAGCAGATGGCGGAGGCGCTGATCGACTCGCTGAGCACCGAATTCGACCCCTCCGCCTACCGCGACGAGTACCGCGAGCAGCTGCTGTCGCTGATCGAAACCAAGGCCGAAGGCAAGGAGATCGTCGCCCCCGAGGTGCAGGCGCCGCAGGCGACCAAGGCCCCGGACCTGATGGCCGCGCTCGAGGAGAGCATCGCCGCGGTCAAGGGGCGGCGCGGCGCGCCGGCCAAGCCGAAGGCGAAAGCCAAGGCCAAAGCGAAAGCGAAACCGGCGCCGAAAAAACGCAAAGCGCCGGCGAAAAAAGCCAAAGCGAAGAAATAGGCCGTGGCCGAGAGTCGCGTGGTCGAGATCGACGGGCGGGAGCTGAAGCTCACCAACCTCGACAAGGTCCTCTACCCCGCCGCCGGTTTCACCAAGGGCGAGATGGTCGACTACTACGCCAAGGTGGCGGAGGCGATGGTGCCGCACCTGAAGGGCCGGGCGGTGACCCTGCGCCGCTTCCCCGAAGGCGTCGACGACCTCGATTCCGCCTTCTTCGAGAAGCGCTGCCCCAAGCACCGGCCGCAATGGGTGAAGACGACCAGCGTCAGCGCCGGCCCCCGCTCGGGCAAGATCGACTTCTGCGTCTGCGACGGGCGGCCGACGCTGATCTGGATGGCGCAGCTGGCGGCAATCGAGCTGCACCCCTCGCTCTCGCTCGGCCGGGCGCCGAAACGCCCCACGGTCCTCGCCTTCGACCTCGACCCCGGCCCGCCCGCCGACGTCGTCGACTGCTGCCGGGTGGCGCTGCGCCTGCGCGAGATGTTCGGCCACTTCGGCGTCGAGTGCTTCCCCAAGACCTCGGGCTCGAAGGGGATGCAGGTCTACGTCCCGCTCAACCGCAAGGACGCCAGCTACGAGACGACCAAACCGTTCGCCAAAGCGATCGCCCAGCTGCTCGAAAAGCAGACCCCCGACAAGGTCGTCTCGAAGATGAAAAAGGTCGAACGCGAGGACAAGGTCTTCGTCGACTGGTCCCAGAACCACCCGACCAAAACCACGATCGCCGTCTACTCCCTGCGCGCCCGCGAACGCCCCACCGCCTCGACGCCGCTGACCTGGGAGGAGGTCGAGGCCGCCGCGGACTCGGGTGACGGCAGGCCGCTCGTTTTCGAGGCGGGTGCAGTACTGGAGCGGATCGAAGACCTAGGCGACCTCTTCGCCCCGGTCCTGGAGCTCGAACAGGAGCTGCCGGAGCTGTAGGCGCGGGGCGCGTGGCGGGGAGGGTGCTCGCCACCCTCTCTGGGCAGGTAGGGCGGCGAGCACCCTCCCCCTCCGGAACCCAGGCGCGGGACGCGTGAAGCTCTGCCAGGTAGTCGCTGGACGGCCGGCAAGGCGCCTTATGGGTCGAAAAGGTCCCAAAACGCGCCTCTTCCCGTGTGGCGGATCTCGAGGCGGGCGGGCCGGCGCACCTACCTGCCCTGTGGGTGCGCCGGGCCGCCCGCCGTGGGCTCGCTCGAACCCGCTACGCCGGATCGGCTGTCGCCAGCAGCTCGGGGCTGGCGTCGAGGCACTGCTCGAGGTTGAGCGGCGGATGACCGGTCAACGCGGCGACGTCGTCGGTGAGGACCTCCAGCGACCCGTCGGCGATCGCCAGGTAGGAGCTGATCATGCCCTCGACGATCTGCTCGGGCAGGGGGAGGTCGCAACGGGACTCGCGGGCTTGCTCCAGGGTCTCGGGCACGTACTCCCAGGCTTGGCCGGTGTAGGCGGAGAGGCGGGCGGCGGCGTCGGCGAGGGTGAGGAGCTCGGGGCCGGTTAGCTCGTAGGCCTTGCCGTCGTGGGCGCCGTCGGCGGTGAGGACGGCGGCCGCGGCGTCGGCGAGGTCGTCGCGGGCGACCGGGGCGACGCGGCCCTCGCCGGCGGGGGCGCGGATCGTCTGGCCCTCTCCGGCCCTGCCCTGCAGGAAGTCGAGGTGGAGCGAGGAGCGCAGGAAGGTGAAGGCGAGGCCGGAGGCGCGGATCGCCTCCTCGGTCGCCCAGTGGTCGCGGGCGAAGGTGAAGGTCGCCTCGGGGCCGGCGCCGAGGAAGGAGACGTAGACGATGCGCTCGACCCCGGCCGCCTTCGCCGAGTCGATCGCGATCCGGTGTTCGCCGAGACGCTCCGGTGCCTCGCGGGCGGAGACCAGGTACAGCGTCCTCATCCCCTCCAATGCCGCGCGCATCTCGGCGGCGGCGCCGTAGGAGGAGGCGACCGCGAGTTCGACCCCCTCGTGGACCGGGGCCCTGGCCGGCTCGCGGACGATCAGCCGCTGGGCGACGCCGCGCTCGGCGAGGCGGGCGGCGACGCGGGAGCCGAGGCCGCCGGTCGAACCGGTCAGCGCGAGCGTCGGCGCCTGGTCCAACTCAGGCCTCGGCGCTGAGGTCCTGACGGACGACCGGGCGGCGGGTGGCGCGAACCTCGTCGAGGCGGCGCACCGGCGTCGTGTAGGGCGCGTCCTTGGCGACCTGCGGGTCCTTCTCGGCCTCGGCCAGGATCGCCTCGATCGCGTCGGCGAAGGCGTCGAGGCTCTCCTTCGTCTCGGTCTCGGTCGGCTCGACCATCAGCGCCTCGTCGACCAGCAGCGGGAAGTAGACGGTCGGCGGGTGGAAGCCGAAGTCGAGCAGCCGCTTGGCGAGGTCGAGGGTCGCGAGGCCCAGTGTCTCCTTCATCGGCTTGCCGGAGAGGACGAACTCGTGCATGCAGTGGCGGTCGAAGGCGATCGGCAGCCGCTCGCCGGCGCGGCCGGCGGCGAGGCGCGCCTTCAGGTAGTTGGCGTTGAGCACGGCGGTCTCCGAGGCCTCGGCGAGGCCGTCGGCGCCGAGGCTGAGGATGTAGGCGTAGGAGCGGACGAAGACGCCGAAGTTGCCCTGGAAGCCGCGCAGGCGGCCGATCGACTTGGGCCGCTCGAAGTCGAGGTCGAAGTGCGGCCCGTGGCCGTTGGAGCCCTCGCGGCGGACGACCTGCGGCCGCGGCAGGAAGGGCGCGATCCGCTCGGAGACGGCGATCGGCCCCGAGCCAGGCCCGCCGCCGCCGTGCGGCTGGCTGAAGGACTTGTGCAGGTTGACGTGGACGATGTCGAAGCCCATGTCGCCGGGCCGCGACTGGCCCATCACCGCGTTGAGGTTGGCGCCGTCGTAGTAGAGCGTGCCGCCCTCGGCGTGGATCAGGCGGGCGATCTCGGCGATGTTCTCGTCGAAGAGGCCGAGCGTGTTGGGGTTGGTCAGCATCAGGCAGGCGACGTCGCCGGCGTTCTCCTCGAGCTTCGCCCGCAGGTCGTCCATCTCCACCCCACCGCGCTCGTTGGTGGCGACTTTGACCACCTCGTAGCCGGCCATCGTCACCGAGGCGGGGTTGGTCCCGTGCGAGGTGTCCGGCGCCAGCACCTTGCTCCGCGCTTCGCCGCGATCGGCGTGGTAGGCGCGGGTCAGCAGCAGGCCGGCGAGCTCGCCGTGGGAGCCGGCCGAGGGCTGCAGGCTGACGTGCGGCAGGCCGCAGATCTCGCCGAGGCTCTGCTGCAGCAGCCACATCAGCTCCAGCGCGCCCTGGGCGCGGCGCGGGTCCTGGGCGGGGTGCAGGCGGGCGTGGCCGGGCAGCGCCGCCACCCGCTCGTTGAGGCGCGGGTTGTGCTTCATCGTGCAGGAGCCGAGCGGGTAGAAGCCGCTGTCGAGGTCGAAGTTGCGGCGCGAGAGCCGGTTGTAGTGGCGGACGATCTCCGGCTCGGCGACCTCGGGCAGGCGCGGCGGCTCGGCGCGCAGCAGGTGCGCGGGGATCAGCTGCTCGAGCGGCGTCTCCGGCACTTCGGTCGCCGGCAGCGCGGCGGCGCGGCGGCCCGGCTTCGACTTCTCGTAGATCGTCCGCGCCTTTTCGGCCTGCATCGGAGTCTCGGTCAGCGCCATCAGCTCACCGCCTCTGTCGACTTCGGCTCCCCGGGGTGAACAAACTCGACACGCTCAGCGGCGATCGCCGCCTCCAGGGCCTCGGCCAGCTCGTCGATCTGGGCGCGCGTCCGGCGCTCGGTGATCGCGACGAGGAGACCGTCCTCGTACTCGTCGTAATCGCGCCCCAACGGGTACCCCGCGGCGATGCCGCGCTCGGCGCAGCGGTCGAGGACCGCCTCCACCGGCGCGTCGATACGAACCGCGAACTCGCGCACGACCGGCGCCTCGTGGAGCAGCTCGACCCCCGCGACGGCGGCGAGGCGCTGGCGCGCGTAGGCGGTTCGCTGCACCAGCAGCTCGCCCAGCTCGCGGAAGCCGTGACGGCCGAGCCAGGCGAGGTGGATCATCGCCCCCAGCGCGTTCAGCGCCTGCGCGGTGCAGATGTTGTTCGTCGCTTTCTCGCGGCGGATGTGCTGCTCGCGCGTCTGCAGGGCGAGGACGAAGCCGCGGCGCCCGTCGACGTCCTCGGTTTCGCCGGCGATCCGGCCCGGCATGCGGCGGATCTGCTCCTCGGTCGCGCAGAAGAAGCCGAACGAGGGCCCGCCGAAGTCGAGGCGGTTGCCGAGCGGCTGGCCCTCGCCGAGGGCGATGTCGGCGCCGCACTCACCCGGCGGCTTGAGGACTCCGAGGGTCATCGGGTCGCAGGCGACGATCAGCAGCGCCCCGTGCTCCTTGGCCGCGGCGCCGAGCGCGGCGACGTCCTCGACCCCGCCGAGGAAGTTGGGGCTCTGCAGGATCACCGCCGCGGTCTCGCCGTCGACGGCGGCCGCCAGCTCGGCGGCGTCGGTCAGCCCGCCGGCGAGGCCGACCTCGACCACCTCGGCGCCGAACCCGACCGAGTAGGTGCGCAGCGTCTCGCGGCTGTGCGGGTGGACGCCGCGGGAGACGACGAAGCGGCGGCGCTTGGTTGCGCCGATCGCCAGATAGGCGGCAGAGGCGACCGACGAGGGGCCCTCGTAGAGGCCGGCGTTGGAGACCGGCAGCCCGGTCAGCTCCGACATCGCCGTCTGGAACTCGAACATCACCTGCAGGCCGCCCTGCGAGATCTCCGGCTGGTAGGGCGTGTACGGGGTGAGGAACTCCGAGCGCGAGGTGATCGCGTCGACGATCGCCGGCACGTAGTGGTCGTACATCCCGGCGCCGACGAAGCAGACCTGCGACTCGGCGTCCTCGTTGCGCGCCGCCAGCGCCGCCAGGCGCTCGTAGACCTCGGCCTCGCTGAGCCCGTCGGGCAGCTGCAGCGGCCGGCCCAGGCGCAGCGGCTCGGGGACCTGCGCGAACAGGTCAGCGGTCGACTCGACCCCGATCGCGGCCAGCATCTCGGCCCGGTCGTCGGGCGTTGCAGAGGTGTAGCGAGTCACCGCAGTAAGGCTAGGGGAGCGGGTGGCTGGGCTCCGCGCCTAGCTTTCGAGCAACTTGCGGTATTCGGCGGCGCTGAGCAGCGTCTCCGCCTCCTCCGGCGAGGTCAGCCTGACCTTGATCAGCCAGCCCTCGCCGTAGGGGTCCTCGTTGATCTTCTCCGGCGCGTCGCCGAGCTCCTCGTTGACGGCGACGATCTCGCCCGACAACGGCGCGATCACGTCGGAGACCGCCTTGACCGACTCGACCTCGGCGTAGGAGCTGTCTTTCTGGACGCTGTCGCCGACCTCGGGCGGGTCGTAGAAGACGACCTCGCCGAGCGAGTCCTGCGCGTACCAGGTGATGCCGAAGACGGCCTCATCGCCCTCGATCCGCGCCCAGTCGTGCTGGTCGTGGTAGCGGAGGTCGTCGGGGTAGGTGGCGTCGGCCAAGGCTCAGCTCCTTTTGTAGAGGGGTTTGGAAGCTATCCGTGCGGGGCGCCGCTTGCCGCGCACGTCGATCTCGAGCTCGGTCCCCGCCTGCGCCAGTTCGGCGCGCACGTAGGCCATGCCGGCGCCGACTTCGAGCGAGGGCGAGAAGGTGCCGCTGGTGACGACGCCGGCCTCGCCGTCGGCGACGTCGAGCACCGGGTTGCCGGCGCGCGGGATCCCGGCGCCCTCGATCAGGAACGGGACCAGCTTCTCGGCGCTGCCGTAACAGGTGGTTGTGCCCCTGCGGCTACATCAACCGCGG
>JBEHWY010000035.1:0-26271 GCA_048498975.1 Actinomycetota bacterium
CTCTCCTCCTCTTCCCTCCCCCCCCCCCCCCCCCCCCCCCCCCCCCCCCCCCCCCGGCGCGGGCTGGATCGTCGCTTAGCGGCGGCTGAGGGCGAAGGCGCGCCGAGCGAGTGACGCGGCGGCTCGCAGGCGGCGCGGATGCGGCCAACCCCCGACCGAGTAGGCGACGGTGAGGAAGCGGCCGCCGCGGGCGGCGAACAGCGTGCTGAAGGCGGGGACCCAACTCGCGTCGTGGCCGACCGGGTGCGGAACCAGGGCCTGGTCGGGGGCGCCGAACTGGGCCTGCTCGACCATCCGGTTCTCGTAGCGCTGGTGGGCGGCGTGGGCGGTGTCGAGGTAGACGTTGACCTCGAGGCTGCGGCCGCTGAGGCGGCAGCGGGAGAGCGGCGGCTCCGGGCGAGAGGCGCGGCGAACGGGGCGCTCGGTGCGGGCCTTCACCGCGCGGGCCAGCGCCCCGCAGTCGGCGCGGCTCAGGTGCAGCGAGCTGGCCGGTTCGCCTCCGATCCGTTCGCCCTTCATCCCGCGCGGCTGCGCCGGCGCGCCGCCGCCGACAGGGCCTGACCTGGCACCGCCCCCGCACGCCCCCAGCGCCGCACCGCAGCAGGCGAGCAGCACGAGCGCCAATGCAGGCATTCGTCCCATCCCTCGCCCCCTACCCGTATGCCCGCTGAAAACGCGGCTCTACCCGCCATGCGAACGGAACCGCGTTTTCAGCGGGCCCGCCGCTACTTCTCGACGAAGTACGCGCCGCTCTCGCCAGCGCCGAACCAGCGGCTGGTGACGGTCTTCTTGCGCGTGTAGAACTCGACCGCGTCGGGGCCGTGGGCGTGGAGGTCGCCGAGGAAGGAGTCTTTCCAGCCGCTGAAGGGGAAGAAGGCGACCGGGGCGGCGACGCCGATGTTGACGCCGATCATCCCGACCTCGACGTCGCGGCGGAAGGCGCGGACGGCGGCGCCGGACTCGGTGAAGATCGAGGTGCCGTTGCCGAAGCGGCTGCGGTTGATCGTCGCAATCGCCTCGCCCAGGGTGTCGACCTCGATCACCGAGAGGACCGGGCCGAAGATCTCCTCCTCGACCGCCTCTGAGCCCGGCCCAACGTTGCCGAGGATCGTCGCGCCGAGCAGGGTGCCGCCCGGGCCGGGGTCGGTCCCGCGGCCGTCGAGCAGCAGCTCGGCGCCGTTCGCCACGGCGCGCTCGATCGCGCCGGCGATCCGCTCGCGCGCCGGCGCCGAGATCACCGGTCCCAGTTCGACCGACTCGTCGGCGCCGGGGCCGGCCTTGATCGCCCGCGCCCGCTCGACCAGCGCCGGCAGCACCCGCTCGCGCGCCTCGCCGACGACGACGAGCACCGAGCCCGCCATGCAGCGCTGGCCGGCGGCGCCGAAGGCGGAGCCGACGATCCCCTCGACGGTCTTGCCGACGACCGCGTCGGGCATCGCGACCATGTGGTTCTTGGCGCCGCCCAGCGCCTGCACCCGCTTGCCGGCGGCCGCCGCGCGTTCGTAGACGAGCCGCGCCACCGGCGCCGAGCCGACGAAGCTGACGGCGTCGATCCCGGGGTGGTCGAGGATCCCCTCGACGATCTCGCGGCCGCCGTTGACGAGGTTGACGACGCCGTCGGGGAGGCCGATCTCGGCGAGCGCCTGGAAGGCGATCTGCTGCGTCATCGGGACCTGCTCGGAGGGCTTGAGGATGAAGGCGTTGCCGCAGGCGATCGCGAAGGGGAGGAACCAGAAGGGCACCATCGCCGGGAAGTTGAAGGGGGCGATCGCGGCGCAGACGCCGACCGGCTGGCGCACCGTTTCGGCATCGATCCCGCGCGAGACGTCTTCGGCGAGGCGGCCCTGGATCGTGGTCGGCACGGCGCAGGCGCACTCGACCATCTCGATCATCCGCGCCACCTCGGCGCGAGCGTCGCCGATCGTCTTGCCCATCTCGGCGGTGACCGACTGGGCGAGGTCCTCGCGGCGGCGGGCCAGCTCCTCGCGCAGGGCGAAGAGGCGGCGGCCGCGCTCGATCACGCTGACGCTGCGCCACTCCGGCAGCGCCGCGCGGGCGGCGGCGACGGCGCGGTCGAGGTCGGCGGCGGCGGACAGCGGCACCTCGGCGAGCGTCTCGCCGCTCGCCGGGTTGGTAATCGGGAGTCGCTCGCTGCCGGAGCTCGGCACCCAGGCGCCGCCGATGAAGTTGTCGAGGACGGTGGTCTGTCTCATCACGGCCATCCTTTGAGGATAGGGGGGAGGCGGTGCTTTCCATGCAGCCCATTCGGCCAAACCGGGCTTCAGCAGTGCGCCGCTACGGTCGATCTAGGAAGGGATGGACGAGACTCGGCAACCCGGCATCGGTTACTCGCTGGCGCTCCTCGCCGGCATCGTCGGCCTGGTCGCGCTGGGGCTGCTGGGGCTGCCGGTGGAGACCGCCGTCCTGCTGCTCTTCGCCGCCGCCGCGCTCGGCGCCGTCCTCTACGCGGTCGGCGTGATCGCCGCCGGCCACCGCCAGGCGGTCGCCCGCCGCCGGCGCCGCCGCCGCGCCGAGCGCGCCGTGTCCGCGCCCACCGCGCCCGTTCCGAGGCCGGCGCGGATACGCTCCCCGGCCTGACCGACGCGCCTCCAGCAGCGCCCCCGGCCGGCCTCTCCCAGGAGGAGGCCGAGCGACGCCTGCGCGAGCGCGGGCCGCTGCCGTCCGAATCGACGAGCCGCTCCTACCGCTCGATCTTCGTCGGCAACACCTTCACGGTCTTCAACCTGATCCTCGCCGTCTTCGGCGCCGCGACGATCGCCTTCGGCAATCCAAAGGACGCCCTCTTCCTCGGCATCCTCGTCGCCAACACCGGGATCGGGACCTTCCAGGAGGTGCGGGCAAAGCGGGCGCTCGACAGCCTCGCGGCGCTGGTCGCGCCGACCGCGACGGTCGTCCGCGACGGCGAGCCGCGCGAGGTGCCGGTCGCCGACGTCGTCGTCGGCGACCTGGTGCGGATCGCCAGCGGCGACCAGGTCGTCGCCGACGGCACCCTGCTGAGCAGCGAGGGGCTGGCGCTCGACGAGTCGAACCTGACCGGGGAGTCGGAGCCGGTTGTGCGCCGCGCCGGCGAGGAGGTGCTCTCGGGCTCCTTCGCGGTCGAGGGCGGCGGCGAGTTCGTCGCCAGCGCCGTCGGTCCCGACAGCCGCGCCGCGCGCCTGGCGGCGACCGCGCGCACCTTCCGCCACCCGCGCTCGCCGCTGGAGAAGGCGATGGACCGGCTGCTGGTGATCCTGGTCGGGGTGATGCTGCCGCTCGGGATCGCGCTCGGCGTCTCGCTCGCGATCCGCGACGTCAGCCAGGCCGACGCGGTCGAGACGCTGACGGCGGCGATCGTCAACATCGTCCCCGAGGGGCTGATCCTGCTCGTCTCCCTGACCGCGGCGGTCTCGGCGGCGAAGATGGCGCGGCGCGGGATCCTCGCCCAGCAGCTGAATGCGGTCGAGTCGGTCGCCTCGGTCTCGGTGATGTGCACCGACAAGACCGGGACGCTGACCGAGTCCTCGCTGCGGGTGGTCGAGCAGGTGCCGGCGGCGGGGGTGCAGGCCGGCGAGCTGGCTCGGGAGCTGGCGCTGTACGCGGCCAGCACCGACTCGCGCAACCTCACCCTGGAGGCGGTCTTCGAGGCGAAGCTGGCCGAGGTCGCCGCGGTGGCGCCGAGCGCCGCGGTGCCGTTCTCCTCGCGGCGGCGCTGGAGCGCGCTGGAGCTGAACGGCAAGCGGCTGGTGCTGGGCGCGCCGGAGGCGCTGCTCGCCGGCGAGGCGCCGCTGCGCGAGCGGGCCGGGGAGGAGGCGGCGACCGGGCGGCGGGTGCTGGCGCTGGCGCGCGCCGAGGGGCCGCTGCCGGAAGCCGCTCCCGACGCGCCGCTGCCCGAGCCGCTGGCGCCGCTGGGGATCGTCGTCCTCGCCGAGCAGCTGCGCCCGAACGCGGGGGAGACCGTCGCCTTCTTCGCCGCCGAGGAGGTGGCGCTGAAGGTGATCTCTGGCGACAACCCGGCGACGGTCGGCGCGATCGCCCGCGACGTCGGCGTCCCGGCCGAGTCGGCGGCGCTCGACGGCGGGGCGCTGCCGGAGGGCGACGAGGAGCTGGCGGCGGCGGTGCGGGCGGCGCCGGCGATCGGCCGCATCTCGCCCGAGGACAAGGCGCGCGTCGTCCGCGTGCTGACCGAGCGCGGCGAGTACGTCGGCATGCTCGGCGACGGCGTCAACGACGTGCCGGCGCTGAAGGAAGCGCGGCTGGCGATCGCGCAGGGGTCGGGGACGCAGATGGCGCGCTCGGTCTCCGACCTCGTCCTCGTCTCCGGCGAGTTCGGCGAGATCCCGCGGCTGGTCCACGAGGGGCGCCAGATCCTCCGCAACATCCAGCGCGTCGCCCGCCTCTTCGTCAGCAAGGCGATCTTCACCGCCTTCCTCCTGATCACGATCGCCCTCACCAGCGGCGTCTTCCCGCTGCTGCCGCGCCAGTTCACCCTGACCTCCTCGCTGACGATCGGGATCCCGGCCTTCTTCCTGGCGCTGGCGCCCTCCAGCGGCCCCTGGCGGCCGGACGGCTTCCTGCGCGCCGTCGCCCGCTTCTCGATCCCGGCCGGGATCGCCGCCGGCACCGGCATCCTCGTCGCCTACCTGCTCGCCCGCCACGTCTTCGACGCCTCGTTGGAGGAGGCGCGGACGGTCACCTGCGCCACTGTGGTCACCGTCGGGCTGGCGATCGTGATCGCGCTCGAGGACGAGCCCGGCAGGCGCCGCTACGCCGTCGCCGGCCTCTGCGCGCTGATGGCGCTCGGCTTCGTCCTCGTCGCCCTGATCCCGGCCGGCCGCGACTTCTTCGAACTGGCGACGCCGGCCGGCGGCATGGCCGCCGCCTGGGCGATCGGCGGCGCCTGCGGCATCGCCCTCCTCGTCGTCGCCCTGCGCCTGGTCGCCTGGCTCGAGTACCGGGCGGCGACGGGGTCGAGCTAGGCTCGGAGCCGTGGGCAGGTTGATCTACTCGGCGATCGCCTCGCTCGACGGCTACGTCGAGGACGAGAGCGGCGGCTTCGGCTGGGCCCGGCCCGACGCCGAGGTCCACGCCTTCGTCAACGCCGAGGAGCGGGCGGTCGGCACCTACCTCTACGGGCGCGGCGTGTACGAGACGATGGCGTTCTGGGAAACGGTCGACACCGGCCCCGAGCAGTCGCCCGAGGTCAATGAGTTCGCCGCGATCTGGCGGGCGGCGGACAAGGTCGTGTACTCGCGCTCGCTGGCGGCGGTCGAGACGGCGCGCACCCGTCTGGAGCGCGAGTTCGACTCCGACGCGGTGCGGGCGCTGAAGCAGCGCAGCGAGCGCGATCTCGGCGTCGGCGGCTCGGTCCTTGCCGGCGGCGCCGTCCGCCTCGCTTACCGGGTCGGCTAGCGCCAGCCGTCGCGCAGGACGCGGCGGGCGTTGCCGCCGAGGACGGCTTCGACCTGCGCCCGGGCCAGGCCCTTCTCCTCGAGCAGCTCGCGCACGCGGGGCAGCTTGGCCTCGCTGTCGCAGTCGTCGGCGGGGTCGGTGAAGCCGTCGAAGTCGGTGCCGACGGCGACGTGCTCCCAGCTGCTCCACTCGGCGACCTGCTCCATCGTCTTCCAGATCGACTCCAGCCCGTCGTCGGGGTGGGAGCTCTCCAGCCAGTAGGGCATGAAGATGACGCCGACGACGCCGCCGCTGGCGGCGATCGCCTCGACGTCGGTGCGCTCGAGGTTGTAGGGGACGGGGTTGAGCGAGTGGACGCCGATGTGGGAGGCGAGCACCGGGATGCGGTCGCCGACCAGGTCATAGACGTCGTGCCGGGCGCGCGGCGAGCAGTGGGTGACGTCGGGCAGGATTCGGCGCTCGACCATGTGCTCGACGACGGCGCGGCCGGTCGTGCTGAGGCCGCGGTCGAGGTCGACGCCGGAGTCGAGTGGGCAGAGGAGGCTGTGCTGGTCCTCGGGGATGCCTTCCGCGTGCCCGGCCAGCTCGTTGGGGAAGAGGTGGGCGATCGTCAGCATCGCGATGCCGCGGTCGGCGAGCCAGTCGAGGCGAGCGAGGCGGGTGTCGAGATCGTCGTCGGCGAGGCCGGCGCCGAGCACGTGGCCGCCCTCGACGGTGTGGATGATCGCGCGCTTGCCGGCGGCGAGGACCCAGTCGAGCTCAGCGCCCGAGCGGGCGACCTCGAAGTCGTCGCTGGCGGCGACCTGTTCCTCCATCATCGCCAGCTGCGCCTGCAGGCAGTCCCAGTAGTCGCGCTTCAGCAGCTTGCGGCCGCCGCGGAAGAGGTGGGCGGCGAGCCGGATCAGCAGGCATTCGAAGTAGTTGTGCTCGGGGACGTGGAGCGCCGACCACAGCACCCGCACGTCCCCCTTGCGCAGCATCTTGAAGTCGGTGAGGCTCGCCAGCGGGTCGAAGGCGCCGCCGGTCCAGTAATGGCGCTCGAGGTTGCGGTCCCAGAGGAAGGCGTTCATCGCCGGGTGGGCGTGGATGTCGGTGAGGCCGGGGAAGGCGGGCGGGGTGGGCGCGGGTGCCGGGGCCGGGGCGGGCTCGCCGCTGCCGAGGCGCTCCTCCAGGTACTCGTTGAGGAACATCGGCGAGACCTGTTCCATGAACTCGCCGAGCCGGTGGTTGGCGGCGGCGAACTCGGGGTCGATGAAGTTGATCTTCCCCCAGTGCGCCTTGAACGGGATACCGGCGTCGCCGAGGTGGTTCCAGAGGCCGCGCAGGTGGGCGTAGATCTCCTCCTTCTCGCCGGGCTCGGTGCAGACCTCGGTCAGGTACATGAAGTTGAACTTGACGACGTGGTCCAGGTCATTCCAGTTCCAGGGCGACATCAGCGCCGTGTCGCACCTGGTCAGCTCGATCTCGGTCGGGATGTTGGGCCAGCCGTGCTCCTCGAAGTACTGGCGGCACTCGCCGACGACGCGCTGGGTGTCGGCGGGGCGGAAGCTCCACTCGGCCATCGCCACGCGCAGCGGCGCCCGGCGGTCGACCGGCAGCATGTTGCGCAGCGGCCCGCTCGCCTCGCTGTCGTCGTAGGTGAGGGCGAGGCCCTCGTAGATCAGCTCCAGCGGCTTGTTCAGCAGCGGCCCGGTCTCGCCGATCGTGTCGAGGGCGCCGAAGACGAAGTCGAGCACCTGCTCGGAGCGGTCCGCCGGGTAGTCGCCGTCGGGCTCGGCCTCCCCGGGCGGCACCTCCGTCGCCGCCCAGAGCAGCGCCTTGTCGCTCTTCTGCATCCAGTTGACGCGCCAGAAGTCGTATTTGGCCGCGGTCGCGTCGAGGTCGGCCAGCACCTCGTCGAGGTCGACGACCTTCTGCACGACCCTGAAGTGGGGCTCGTCGACGAGGCCGAAACGGACGCGGACGATGACGCCGAGGGCGCCCAGCGAGCAGACCACGGCGGCGAACTCGGGCTCGCTGCGCTCGATCCGGCGCAGCTCGGCGCGGCCGCTGCCCTCCTCGACGCGGACCAGCTCGACCCACTCGAGCAGCTCGTAGAGCGCGTGCCGGGAGCTCGCCGGCGCGGTCCCGGTCGAGATCAGCCCGGCCAGGGTCTGGTGGTCGGTGCCACCGGTCGCGGTCACCGATTTGCCGTGGCGCCCGAGCTCGGCGAGGAATTCGTGCAGGGTCACGTTCGCCGTCGCCTCGACCGCCGTGTCCTCGTCGACCAGCTCGATCTTCTTCGGCAGCCCGGCGACGTCGATCAGCGTCTCGGCGACGGCGATCTTCGCGCAGGAATGCAGGCTGCCCGGCACCCGCACGCGACCCTCGCCGATCTCGCCACGATGGACCTGCTCGAGGACCTCCTGCAGCTCCTCGATGCTGCCCGGTCGCAGCACACGCTCGGGGCGAAACGAGATCAACCGCCCCCAGTCCTGCATCTGAGGTGGGGTATGTGAAGTCACAGCTCGCTCCTCCCGTAGCGACAACAGCCTGACGATACCCCCGGCAGGTTTTCGTTTTCCTACGTGTGCAGGGGATTGACGCGGCGCCGCGAGGGCGCGAGGAGTCTTGGCCGCGATGGCGAACTGTGCTGTCGCCTGCTGTCGCTCGCCACCCCGAAAGGACTCCGATGAGTCGTCTTGCCGCCCTGCGTCCCTCGCCCGCGATGCTCGTCGCCCTGCTCGCCCTCTTCGTCGCCCTGGGCGGCGCCGCCTACGCGGCAACCAGCCTTCCGGCGGGGAGCGTCGGCAGCAAGCAGCTGAAGGCGGGGGCCGTGACCAACGCCAAGCTCGCGGACGACGCCGTCACCGGCGCCAAGGTACGCGATGGCTCGCTGCTGGCGGGCGACTTCGCCGCCGGGCAGCTGCCGGCGGGGCCGCGCGGGGAAGCCGGTGCGGCTGGGCCGGCGGGCGCGACTGGCCCGGCTGGGGCAACGGGGTCGGAAGGCGCGGCCGGAGCGACTGGGCCCGCCGGAGCGACTGGGCCCGCCGGAGCGACTGGGCCGGAAGGTGCGACGGGACGCGATGGGGCCGACGGGGCAGCCGGGGCAACCGGCGCCACCGGGACAACCGGAGCCACCGGCGCGACCGGCGACCAGGGCGCTCCCGGCAGCGCTCTCGCCTACGCGGAGGTGGCGGCGAACGGCAGCCTCGTCTCCGGCCGCTCGAAGAACGTCAACGGGGTCTATCTCGAAAGCCCGTACTACTGCTTCGACCTGGCGGTTCCGGTCGTGAACGGCGTCGCCACCTGGTCGGGCGCGTACGTGGCGTCCTTCCGCAACTACAAGATCGCAGTCGAAATTCCGGACTCCTACGAAGTCTGCCCGGCTCCGTACGCCGACGCGATCGTCGCCGCCTTCGAGTACGACCACTCCGGCAGCGTCTTCACGCCGCACGACGGCTTCTTCGTCGCCTTCAACTAGGCGCGAGGAGGCTCCAGGGCGGAGGTCAGCCGCTCACGCTCTGACGTAGGACACGGGCCGGTACGCCGCCGACCAGGGCGCCGGCGGCCACGTCGTCGGTGACCACGGCGCCGGCGGCGACCACCGCCCCGCGGCCGATCGTCACGCCCTGCAGGACGATCGCCCCGGCCCCGATCCAGGCCTCGTCCTCGACCACGATCGGCTTCGCATCGGAGCCGCGACCCCGCCCCGGCCCATAGACCAGCCCGTGGCCGACCGTCTCGAACGACACGTTCGGCCCGACCAACACATTGCGCCCGATCGAGATCCCCCCTTGCGCGCCGCCAAACCGCACCCCGACATTGATCATCGCCCCGGCGCCCACATGAATGCAGCCGATCGCGCCGATCCCGCCCACCGCGACCGGCCCACTGACCTGACACCGACCCTCGATGTCCATTCCCGCCCAGCGCAGGATGACGTCCCGCCGCGCCGCGAGCCGCCGCGGGAAGTGGGGGAGGTGGTTGGCGATCCAGACGAACGTCAGCGCCCGAATGAACTCCAACCGGCCCGGTGTCTTCGCCGATGGTGAGCCCTCCATCCGCGCGAGCGTAGTCGGCGTCCCCTGGTTTCACCGGATCGAAACAACTCGAGTCTGCAGGCCTTGCTCCCGGCCCTGGTGATCGCGGCTCGACTAACGTGCCCACCAAGATGAATCGATGGGTGTTGTCGTTGGCGGCGCTGATCGTTCTTGGTGGAGGCGCGCTTGTGCTGAGCCAGGCGCTTGCGGGTGAAAACAGCCGCGACGGGAAGCGGACCCGGGCCTCGGTTACTGCAGAGAGCGAGGCCCCGGCGCAGGGCAGACGACGACAGGGGCAGACTGAGGGCAAATCCACCCAGATGGCGCAGAGACCGTTGCCGCCCGCAACGGTCTCACCGCCCCGCCCGCAATTGCCGCTGAGCGGCGTGACGATCAGCGTCGACCCCGGCCACAACGGCGGGAACTTCACTCACCCGGAAGAGATAGCGCGTCCGGTTCCGGCGGGTGCGGGGGGTACCACCAAGGCCTGCAACACGACCGGCACCGCGACCAATGACGGCTCACTCACCGAGGCGCAGTTCAACTGGGATGTGGCACAGGATCTCGTCCCGCGCCTGAACGATCTGGGTGCGACGGTGATTCTCACCCGGCATTCGAACAATGGGGTGGGCCCTTGCGTCGATAGGCGGGCAGAGATCGCCAACCAGACCCACGCGGCGGTCGCGATATCGATCCACGCCGACGGAGACGAAACCGCGGGAGCTCACGGCTTCGACGTCATCCACGCGAGCACCGATGACATGGTCGTCCCGTCGACGGCGGGGCCCTCGCTGCGGCTGGCCGAAGACGTCCGGAACGCACTCGTCGGTGCGGGCGTGCCGCCCGCCAACTACGTCGGCAGCGAAGGGCTGGACGCCCGCTCGGACCTCGCCGGCCTGAATCTTGCCCGCGTGCCCGCCGTGCTCGTCGAGCTTGGCAACATGCGCGACGCCGACGAGGCGGCGCGGCTCGAGGAACCTGCCTACCGCCGGAGGCTCGCGGTCGCGCTCGCGGCCGGCATCGTCTCTTTCCTGGAACGCAGTGGGTCCTGACGCGACGGCTCTTGCCTATATGGTCAGCGTCCGACTCGGCACTCAGCGACGCGACGATGAATTACCACGATCCCTACGACCGTCCCCGGCACGAGAGCTTTTGGGAAGAGGCCCATGGCACGCCCCCCTGGGCCAAGGTCGTTGCCGCGTTGATCCTGGCAGTGGGGGTCGGGGCCTCGATTGCGATTTTCATCGCGCGCTCGTCTGGCGACTCGACGCCCAGCGCGGGGGTGGTGACGGTCAGGAAGGTGGCCGCCAAGCCGCGGGAAGAACCGGTGAGTAGCGGGGGCCAATCGGCTCAGAAGATGCCGGAAGCGACGAAGGGCCCCGGCCAGGAGGGATCTCCGGGAGGTGGCGGCTTCCTCGGGTCGCAGGCGGACGCCTCCTTCGAAGCGCTCGCCTCCTCGCTCCCCGCCTCTGTCGGCCTTGCCGTTCAGCCCCTCGGCGGGGGTGAAACCCGCGAATTCGGCAGCCTGCGGGAAGGCGGCCACGCCTGGAGCAGCATCAAGGTCCCCATCCTGGCCACCGTCCTGCGCGAACAGGGCGAAACGCTGGGCCCCGAAGAAGAAGCGTGGGCGACGAGCGCCATCACCGCTTCCGACAACGAAGCAGCCGCGGCGCTCTTCGGCACGATCGAAGGGCGCCAGGGCGGTCTCGAGGGTGCCAGCGCCGCGGTCGGGGAAACGCTGCACGCGGGCGGCTCCGTCGGCACCGAAGTCGCCACCGCCCCACCGCCGCCGGGCGCGGTCTCGACCTATGGTCAGACCGAGTGGTCGGTGGGAGAAGCCGCCCAGTTCTTCGCCGCGCTCGGCCGTTGCGAAGTGCTGGGCCCGCACGGGACCGAATACGTCGAGTCGTTGATGGAAGACGTGATTTCCGAACAGCGCTGGGGCCTCGGCGAAGCGATCTTCCCGTCGAGCTGGCAGGTCGGGATGAAGGGCGGCTGGGGGCCGGAGGCAGCGTCCGGAGGCGGTTACCTGGTGCGCCAATCCGGCTTGATCCGGAGCGCCGACGGCGGTGTGGCGGTGGCGATGATCGCGATCGACGAATCGGGCAGCTACCCCGCCGGGGCCGCGGACCTGACCCAGATGGCGCAATGGCTCGCCGGCGAACTGAAGGGCCTGGGGCCGGCCTTCGGCGGTTGCGCCGGCTGAGCTACGGCGCGAAGTAGACCGCGGCGCCGCCCGGCCCGGTGCAGATCACAGGAGTGGAGACTTCGCAGGTCATGGTGATCGTTTCACCGGCTTCCTCGTCGATCGCGATGAACTCGCCGCGGCTGCCTTCCTCATACTGCCTGTGGATGTCTTCGCCGATCGCGCAGGAGACGTTTTCGACGGTGAATTCGCCGCCGTTGCATTCGGCCAGGCCGCCAGCGGGCGCGCCCCCGGCCTCCTGCGGGCTGGGTTCTTCCGCGCTCGGCTTCGCGGCTTCGGTGACGGTCCTCGTCTTCACCGCGTCAGTGGAGCCGCCGCCCGAGAGGATGAAAGCCAGAGCGATCAGGACACTGGAGGCGGCGATCGCCCCAACGATGAGGGTTGCCGCGCGCATCTAGTAGACGCGCACGGCTTCCATCGGGAAGGTCACGAGGGCGCCGTTGCCCCCGGTGCAGGTGACGAAGTCCGATTCCAAGATGCATTCCATCCCGTAGGTTTCGTTGGTGGTGGAGCTGAAGGCGACCACGTAGGTGAACGATTCTTCGCCGTAGGCTTCATATTCTTCCCAGTAGGCGACGAAGACGTTCTCTGCGAACGGGCAACTCGTGGCTTCGTTGACTGAGATGTTCGAATCGCAGGAAGTGGTGGCTCCGGAGGAGTAGCTCGGTTCGGGTGCCGGCGCCGGGGCGCTCGGCGCCGGGGCGCTCGTGTTCTGCCCGGAGGCCTTCGCCGAGGTGAAGTAGACGGCGGCGTTGTTGCCGCCCCTGCAGGTGACGAGCCTCGTCCCGGCGCAGGACATTTCATAGGTCAAGCCGGTCACCGGGCTGTAAACCTGGATCTCGTGGGCCCCGCCGGCTTCTGCGTAGGCCGAGCGGGTATTCGCGGCAAACGGGCAGCTCGTCACCCCGTTCACCCAGAGGCCCTTGGCTTCTGGGCAGGGAGCGGAGCCCGCGGGGGGCCGTACGGGCTTCGGTCGCGCCTTGCTGGCGGTGACTTTGCGCTTGTGTGCGACAGTCTGGGCGGTCTGGGGGTCGCCTTCCTTGTTGAACACGCCGGTGGCGGCAAGCACCGCGGCCGCGATCCCGATCACGGCGACGATCGCCAGGAGGACCAGGGCCAGGGGGCTGCCGGCGCGATTCCTCTGGGGCGGCGGCGTCACATACCCGTAGGGGGGAGGCGTTTGAGGGCCAGGGGCCATGCCGGCGGGCGGTGGCGGGGTGACGGGTCCGATCTTGGTCGCCGCGTGGGTGGGGCTGACCACGAGCGTCGGGTCGGTATCCCCGGTCGAGCTCTGGGCGGCTGCCAATGCCTCGGCGAGCTCACGGCCCGACGCGAACCGCTGCTCGGGGTCGATCGCAAGCGCGGTCTGAAAGAAGGAGTCGTAGCGATGCCCGAGCGCCGGTAGCACCTTGCTCACCAGCGGCCGCTCGTCGCTGGCATGGGCCCAGCGCACGGCGAGCTCGTTCTCGCCCTGGAAGGGGGTCTGGCCGGTGAGCATCTCGAAGACCAGGCAGCCGAGCGCGTAGAGGTCGCTGCGCGGCCCGGCCTCCTTTCCTTGGATCTGCTCCGGCGAGAGGTAGCCGGTGGTCCCGACCGTGGACCCCGTTCTCGTCAGGGCCTCCATCGCCTCCGGCGGCTTTGCGATCCCGAAGTCGGTCAGGTAGGCGTGGTCCTTCCCGGCCACCTGGCGCAGGAGGACGTTGGCAGGCTTGACGTCGCGATGAACGAGCCCCGAGACGCCGTGCAGGGCGTCAAGGGCGCCGGCGAGCTGCGTGCCGATGTCGGCCGCACGCTTCGGGGTCAGGCGGCCGGAGGAGTCGAGCAACTGCCGCATGTCGGTCCCGTCGATCCACTGCATGACCAGATACAGCCGGTCGTCCTCATCGCCGACGTCGTAGACCGTCACGACGTGTGGGTGGTCCACCGAGGCCGCGAGCTTGGCCTCGCGCAGGAAGCGCTCGCGGTACTCGGGCTCGCTCGCGATCTCCTCCCGGATCACCTTCAGCGCGACATCGCGGTCCAGCGACTGCTGGCGTGCCTTGTAGACGACGCCCATGCCGCCGGCGCCCGCGACCTCGAGGACCTCGAAATCGCCGAGCTGATCGCCAACCTTAAGTTCCTCTGCCATCGGTCTCTTATGGTTCCCTTTAGGTACCGGGTCGGGGCAGCCTATCTGGATATCTCTCAAGTGGCCAATCCCAGGCAGAGCGCTCAATTGTCCATCTGCCGTGAGAGCATGCCCGCGTGAAAAGCTGGGAGATCGAGGTCGGGGGCCTGCGTTTGCCGATCGCCGCAGCGATCGAGATCGGCCGGGACCCCGCCTGCGTCGTGCCGCTGGAGGACGAGCGAGTGTCCTGGCGTCATCTCCGCGTCGAGCCGAAAGACGGACAGCTCGAGCTTGTCGACCTGGATTCGAAGAACGGCACCTTTCTGAACGGCCGGCTGATGGATCCGGGGCCGGTGTTCGTCAGTGCCGATGCGCTGATCCAGGTCGGCAGCACGAGGGCGAGGCTGTGCAGGGTCGTGCCCGCGACTGCCGAGACGAGGGGCGCGTTTCGGCGCATCCCGATCCGGGGGCGCACGCTGCGGATCGGTCGCGCTCCGGACAACGATGTGTGCCTCGAGGAGCCGAACGTCTCCTGGCACCACGCCGAGCTGCGGCCCGGCTCCCCGGCGAGGATCGTCGACTTGGGCTCGCGCAACGGCGTGCGCCTGAACGATCACCTGATCAGAGGTGACGAGCCACTCACCGCTGGCGCCGCCGCAGGCATCGGACCGTTCGCGCTGCGAGTCGAGCACGACGAGCTGGTGGTCAGCGACGAGCGGGGCGCCCGCCTGACCGCCGCCGGCGTGTCGGTGAGGGTCGGAGATCGCACGATCCTCAGGCCAACCGATCTGACCGTGGCCCCGGGCGAGTTCGTCGCCCTGATCGGTGCCAGCGGCTCGGGCAAGACGACGCTGCTGAAATGCCTGGCCGGCGTCAAGGATCCGAGCTCGGGTCAGATTCTCGTCGGGGCCGACCCGCTCGGCCTGCGTCTGACCGAAGTCGGGTACGTCCCACAGACCGATGTCCTCCACGATCGTCTGACGGTCAAGGAGACGCTGATGTACACGGCTCGGCTGCGCCTGCCGTCGGATACGAGCCACGCCGAGTGCGTCGTCGCCGTCGGGGAGGTTCTCGACGAGCTGCGTCTCGGCGAGCACGCCGAGACCTTCGTCAACCGTCTGTCGGGTGGGCAGCGCAAGCGGGTGAGCTGCGGGGTCGAGCTGGTCGGGAAACCGTCGATGGTCCTGCTCGACGAGCCGACGAGTGGCCTTGACCCGCCGCTGGAGCGGCGCCTGATGTCGACGCTGCGTCAGCTCTCCGACGGCGGGCGCGGCATCGTCGTCGTCACCCACGCGACCAGCAGCCTCGCGCTCTGCGACACGGTCGCGGTGATGGGGGAGGGAGGGAACCTGCTCTTCACCGGCTCCCCGAGGGAATGCCTCGAGCATTTCGGCGTCGGCAACTACGACGAAATCTATGGGGCCGCCGAGTTGATCGAGCAACCGCCGGCTTCCGTTCCTGGTCCGAGCGGCCGCACCGCTCGCGGCTCGTCCGGGCCGCTGCTTGCCGGGCGCTCGCTGTTCCGCCAGGGCGCGACGCTGACCGGGCGGTACGCCCACACTCTTGCGCGCGACCGCCGCACTGTTGGCGCCCTGCTGGGCCAGGCGCCGCTGATCGGCCTGCTGATCGCCATGCTCTACCCACGCGGCGTTCTCGCCCTGCCCGACACCTCGCCGACGCGAAGCGCCCAGTTCATGTTCCTCCTCGTCACCGCGGCGTTGTGGCTGGGCCTGATCGACTCTTGCCGAGAGATCGTCAAGGAGCGACCGATCATCCTGCGCGAGCTTGCGGTGGGGGTGCGGCTCGATGCCCAGGTCATCGCCAAGTCGGCGATCCTCTTCCTGATCGCGACGGTCCAGTGCATCCTGCTGCTCGCGGTGGTGGCGGCGCTGCGCCCGTTCCACGTCTCGCTCGGCGGCTATGCGGAGGTGCTCGGCCTCCTCGTCCTGACCAGCTGGGCGATGGTCGGCCTCGGCCTCCTCGTCTCCACGCTGGCCCGCAGTGTCGACCAGGCGACCAGCGTGATCCCGCTCCTCCTGATCCCTCAGCTCCTCTTCGGCGGCGCGCTGGTGGCCCTCGACCGCATGGGGACCCTGATCAAGGTGCTCGCTGACATCACCGTCAGCCGCTGGGCCTTCGCCGGCGCCGGCAGTGCGATCGACATGAACACGCGCCTGGCCGAAGAACCGAAAGCGGCAAGCCTGAGCGGCTACGGCACCCAGTTCTTCTCGATCCAGCCGAGCGTCGCCGCCCTCATCCTCCTCGGCTTCACCGCGGCGGCGCTGCTAAGTGCGGCCCTGCTCCTCGCCCGCCGCAGCCGCGACGTCTGAGCGAGTGATTGGGGCGAACGGGGCGATTCACCGTGGGATCTGGATGGTGGAGGACGGACTGGACTCCGCGTTCACCGCCTACGCCGTCAGGTCCTCGCCTACGTCGGTGGCTCGGCTGTCAGTTTCGTCGTCTTTTCGCTTCGTGACTATCTGCTCGACGGGGTCACCAGTTTTCACGATGCTGCGTTCCTCGCTGAGTTCTTGCCACGCAGCATCCGCGGTCTTGAGCGTCATGGGGCGGGTCTCCCACTTTGGGGGCCGGAACGCATCCCCAAGGCCAGGAAACCACGTTCCGCCCACATTGACCCTCCGAGACTCGTAGGTTCGCGCGATGCATAGTCGCTCCTTGACGACGACAACCTCGACTCGAATCTTCGTTCGATAGACGGACCCCAGCTCCTCACCAGTCTCCGGGTCAGTAATTCCCTCTGCGGTAGTGTCGAGCACGGCAAACTTCATGCCCTCGACCACCCCGTCTTGTGAGCCCCGGTTTATCGCTAGCTCGCGCGTATTCAGGACCCTGGCGACCTGTCCTTTGATTTGCTCCTCAGTCACTCGCGACCCCAGTCTTCTTCGCCCGCTCCTCAATGGCTTCGACCTCCGAAGGGACGACATCTCGCCAATCCTCGATCGCGTCTTCAACGATCCCAAGCTGTGCCGTCACATGCGCCTCCAAGGCTGCAAAGGCGCCCTCGACCTCAAATATCTCCACGGTGCCATTCTGCTCCTCTGCCCGTCTTTGCATGAGTTCGCGCTGCATCGCTATCGCTCCGCTGAAGCTGCCGATCGCTTGGCCTAGGCGGAAGATCCGGCGAACTGCCTTAAGGCCGTGCGGTTTCAATACGTCGGCGGTTCCCTCCTTCAAAGATTGTCGACCGAGGTCGATTGCAAGACCGGAAGCAGCTACGAAGAAGATGAACTGGAGGAGGCCCTTGCTCAATTCGGATGCGTGTTCGTTCGCGGTTACGACGACGGTGAGCACGAACAGCACGATAAGACCGAAAACCGCACCAGCAGTGCGCAGCTTTGTGGCGGAAGGCAATTTCACCGATACGACGGTACTGGCTGCCGCGGCGGCCGGATTCGGGACGCTCAATCCAGAAATGGACCCGCCTTCTGACCCTGATCCACCGTTACCGCGGGCAACGGAAGCGCCTGGGCGAGAGCAACCTTAGGACGAGCAGAACAGTAACCGCGAGAAGGGGCGCCGAGCCGCAGCTCCGTCCCTTCTCACGGTACCTTTCCGATGTCGCTGGCTGTCGGGAGTCATCGCTTGGGGCCTGAAGCCGCTTCGGGCGAGTGTGGCGAAGCGCGATTGCCGCGACTAAAGATGCACCTACTGCCAGTGCGATGCTGGCGGTGACGAGGTAGTTCTGCCAGGAGCCCAAAGCTTCCGCGTCGGTGACCCGTGCGATCGCGGCGAATGGCACTGGCTGTTCCCATTCCAGCGCGGTGGAACTCGACGGCGTCGGTCGCGCGAAGTCAACGGTGGCCTTTTCGGTGAGGGCGCCGACGCTGACCGAATACGTCGAGCGAGGCTTCGACCACCGCCCGCCGTGCACTCCGTGGACGAAGCGGAATTCACCGGCATAGTTGGAATCTATCCCTGGCAGGCCGCCCAAATATGGCCATGACTCCGTCGATCGCGGCGCCGACCACAGCCCGAGCGGCCCCCGTGCCTGCATCTCGACGGGCGCTCGTGCGTGGCCCTCGACCACGGCTGCCGCACCCCAGAAGTCGCCGCTTGCGGGGCTCGTTCCGACGCAGGGGCTGGCGGGCAGTGCCAGCCTGATCGTCTGCACATCTCGATACGTCAGGAATGAACCCGTCCGTGCGTCCAACATCTTGAGATTCCGAATTGGGCCGATCGGTTCCCCATTTGCCGTCGGTGCCGGCCCCGAAACCGGGGCGGGAGGGGCAATCACATGAAGGCCACGTAGGCGCGCTGCCCCGCCGACTAACAGGGCGCCTTGAAACGGCTTCGGGCCGCAGGCGGCAACGGCATACCGGAGGACCGGAGCATCCCCGGAGCCGCCAGGGATTTCGGGCGAGACCGACACCTTGACTTGCGACGCTCGGCTTCTTCCCTGCTGAAGGACGGCGATCCAGCCGTCGAATTCGCGCGGAGTCGGCAGGCTGTTGACGGTCATCGAAACTGCCGCGAAAGCCAACACGCTCGCGAGGCCCAGGATGACGAAGACAAGTTCGACGGGGGATAGCCGCCGCCAACTTCTCGGTGCCCGCCAACGCATGGTCGCGTCGGGGGTTGGCTCCTGTACGTTCTTGGCTGGCAAACGACCGAAAAGGACGAGGTGATTCCCGGTTCACCGTTGCTGCCATGCCGGAGGAGGGACTCGAACCCCCGACACGCGGATTATGATTCCGCTGCTCTAACCAACTGAGCTACTCCGGCGGGAAGGGCATCGTAGCGATGGGACGCGGAACGGGATGGGCCGCGATGCGGCCGGTGTTCGTCGGTTTCCTGCTGGTCGTGGACGGGTTCGCGGTCGGGGCGCTGGCGTTGTCGCGGCCGCAGGGGTGGTGGGGGCCGTTTACGGCCTTCGGGGTGATCTTTATCGGTCTCGTCTGGTTCCTGGGCTGGAGCATTCGTCACCGCCACGATGACGACTAGGGTTCCGGGCGTGAGCGCGGAACTCGACAGAGCGGTCAGGACGGTCGTGCGGCAGTGCATGGGGGTCTCGCCGGGCGAGGAGGTGCTGGTCGTCTGCAACCCGGTGACCGAAGAGCTCGGGGCGCTGATGCGGATCGAGGCGCAGGGCGACGGCGCCGATGCGACGTTGGCCGTGATGTCCGAGCGCGACTCGCACGCGGCCGAGCCGCCGCGGGCGATCGCCGCCGCGATGGCGGCCGCCGACGTGGTCCTGGCGCCGACGATCCAGTCGCTCTCGCACACCGCGGCGCGCAAGGCGGCGACCGAAGCCGGCGTTCGCGTCGGCAGCCTGCCCGGCGTCACCGAAGAGATGCTGACGCGGCTGATGACCGGCGACCTCGACGAGATCCGGCGCCGCGGCTGGGCGGTCGTCTCGGCGCTGAACAGCGGCTCGGAAGTGCGGATCACCTGCCGCCACGGCAGCGACCTGCGGTTCGGGATCGAGGGCCGGCTCGGCATCGTCGACGCCGGCGAACTGAGCAGCCGCAGCGCCTTCGGCAACCTGCCCTGCGGCGAGGGCTTCATCGCCCCGCTCGAGGGCACGGCGGAGGGGACGCTCGTCGTCGACGGCTCGATCGCCGGCGTCGGCCTGCTCGACACGCCGACCTCGCTGACGATCCGCGAGGGCCACCTGACCGACACGACCGGCTCCGACGGCGGCGCGCTGCTGGAGCTGCTCAGCGTGCACGGGCCAGACGGCACCAACGTCGCCGAGCTCGGCATCGGCACCAACGAAGAGGCGATCCTGACCGGCAACATCCTCGAGGACGAGAAGATCCTCGGCACCTGCCACGTCGCCTTCGGCGCCTCGGCCGCGATCGGCGGCACGGTCCAGGTCCCCGTCCACCTCGACTGCGTCGTGCTCGAACCGACCGTCGAAATCGACGGCGAGGCGATCGTCAGCGGCGGCGAGCTCTTGGTGTGAGGCCGGCCCGCAGGGGCTAGCCTGAACGCATGCCGCCGCTGCTCGCCGTTCCCAACGTCTCGGAGGGAGGCGACGCGGGGCTGCTCGACGAGATCGAAGCCGGCTTCGCCCGCGGCACCCTCGTCCTCGACCGGCACACCGACGCCGACCACGACCGCACCGTCTTCACCCTCGCCTCCGCCGCCGGCGGCGAGATGCTCGAACCGCTGCTGGCCGGCGCCGCCGAGGCGATCGAACGGGTCGACATGGCGAGCTACACCGGCGCCCACCCGGCGATCGGCGCCCTCGACGTCTGCCCGGTGGTCTGGCTGCACCCCGCCGATCGCGAGCGCGCCCGCGCCGAGGCGATCGAGGTCGCGACCCAGGTCGGCGGCCTCGGCGTTCCCGTCTTCCTCTACGGCGACCTGGCGCGGGCGCCGGGCCGGGTCGAGCGGGCCTACTTCCGCAGCGGCGGCCTCGCCGAGCTCTGGCTGCGGATGGAGGGAGGAGCGCTGGCGCCGGACTTCGGGCCGCCGCTGCCCCACCCGCACGCGGGCGCGACTCTGGTCACGGCGCGGCCGCCGCTGGCCGCCTTCAACGTCGAGCTCGACAGCGGCGACATCGAGGTCGCCCGCTCGGTCGCCGCCGGGCTGCGCGAGGCGGGCGGCGGGCTGCCCGGGGTGCGGGCGATGGGGGTGATGCTCTCCAGCGGCCGCGCCCAGGTCTCGACCAACGTTCACGACCCGATCACGGTGCCGCTGCGGCGCGTGGTCGAGGCGGTGCGGGAGCTGGCGGCGCCGCTCGGCGCCCACCCGCTGGAGGCCGAGCTGGTCGGGCTGGTGCCGGCCGCCGCGGTCGCCGGCTACCCCGAGAACGTGCCGATGCGCGGCTTCGACCCCGAGCGCCATGTGATCGAGCGCCGGGTGGCCGCCGCCGGCGGCTGACGGCGCCGCGTCGCTGCGCGGATCGATCATCTAGATTCAAGCCATGGCCCAGACCAGGAAGAAGCGGACGCGCAAGCGGCGCGGCACCCAGGGCGGCCGGATCGACCCGAAGCCGCGCGGCGGCCGGCCCCGCAGCCGCGCCGAGGCGAGCGCCCGCGCCCGCCAGGGCCGCAGCGCCCCCAAACAGGACCTGCCGCCGACCTGGCGCAGCTCGGCGATCCGCGGCGTGATCGCGGCGCTGATCTTCGTCGTCCTGCTGCTGATCCTGTTCAAACGGCCGATCGGCGTCGCCCTCGCCTTCGGCGCCTTCATGCTCGTCTTCTACATCCCCGCCGGCTACTTCATCGACATGACCCTGTGGCGGCGGCGCGAGCGGGCCCGGATCCGCGCCCGCGAAGAAGCCCGCGCCGGCAAATGAGCCTCGCGGTCGAGATGCTGACCGTCGGGCCGGTGGCGGAGAACTGCTTCCTGGTCCGCCGCGAGGGCTCCGACCGCCTGCTCGTCGTCGACCCCGGCGAAGAGGCCGAGCGCATCCTCGCCGCGATCGAGGCCAGCGGCGCCAAGGCCGAGGCGATCCTCATCACCCACACCCACTTCGACCACGTCGGCGCCGTCGCCCCGGTCGCCAAGGCCACCGGCGCCCCGGTCTACTGCCCGGAGATCGAGGTCGGCGTGCTCGCCGACATCATGAGCTTCGTCCCCTACCCGGGCTTCGGGCCGTTCGAGAGCTACGAGGCCGACGAGACGGTGGCGGGAGGGGAGACGCTGGAGCTGGCCGGGCTGGAGCTCGACGTCGTCTTCACCCCCGGTCACAGCCCCGGCCACGTCACCTACGCCGTGCGCGAGGAGAACGCGCTCTTCTCCGGCGACGTCCTCTTCCAGGGCTCGGTCGGCCGCGTCGACCTGCCCGGCGGCGACTGGCCGACGCTGCTCGCCTCGATCTCGGGGCTGCTCGACGAGTACCCCGACGAGGCCGTCGTCCATCCCGGCCACATGGGGCTGACGACGCTCGGCGCCGAGCGCGCCACCAACCCGTTCCTCGCCGAGCTCGCGCGCTAGGCGAAGCCGATGGCCAGCAAGTTCCAGGCTCCGCGCGGCACCTTCGACGTGCTCCCCGAGCAGGCGCGGGCGCGAGCGCGCGTCGAAGCGACGGCGGCGGGGATCCTCGGCCGCGCCGGCTACGAGTCGATCCAGACGCCGAGCTTCGAGGACACCGACCTCTTCGTCCGCGGCGTCGGCCGCTCGACCGACATCGTCCGCAAGGAGATGTTCACCTTCGAGGACAAGGGCGAACGCAGCCTCACCCTGCGGCCCGAGGGGACGGCGCCGATCTGCCGCGCCTACCTCGAGCACGGCATGCACAAACAGGCGCAGCCGGTGAAGCTCTCCTACGTCGGCCCGTTCTTCCGCCACGAGCGCCCGCAGGCGGGCCGCTATCGCCAGTTCCACCAGATCGGGCTGGAGTGCGTCGGCACCGCCTCGCCGCTGGCCGACGCCGAGGCGATCGTGCTGCTCTCCGACCTGCTCGGCGAGCTCGGCGTGCCGGGGGTCGAGCTGCGCCTCGGGAGCCTCGGCTCGATCGAGTCGCGCCAGGCCTATCTGGAGGAGCTGAAGGCCCACCTGCACGCCAACGAGGGCGAGCTGTCCGCCGACGTGCGCGAGCGGATCGACCTCAACCCGCTGCGCGCCTTCGACTCCGACCACGAGGGGACGCGGGCAGTGATGGCGAGCGCGCCGACGATCGTCGAGCGGCTGCAGGGCGAGGACGCCGAGCACTTCGCCGAGGTGCGGGCGCAGCTCGAGGCCGCCGGCATCGGCTACACGATCGACCCGACTCTGGTCCGCGGCATCGACTACTACACGCGAACGATCTTCTCCTTCGTCTGCACCGCGCTCGGGGCGCAGTCGGAGGTCGGCGGCGGCGGCCGCTACGACGGGCTGATCGAGCAGCTCGGCGGGCCGGCGACGCCGGCGGTCGGCTGGGCGGTCGGGATCGAGCGCATCCTGCTGGCGCTGGGCGAGGACTTCGAGGGGGCGGCGCGGCCGCAGAAGGTGTTCATCGCCTTCTCCCAGGAGGGCGAGGAGAGCCGCCGGGCGATGGTGCTGGCGAGCGAGCTGCGCCGCGCCGGCTTCGCCGCCGAGTTCGACCTCGCCGGGCGCGGGGCGAAGGGCCAGCTCAAACACGCCAACCGGATCGGCGCCGACTGGGTCGTCTTCCTCGCCACCGAGGAAGGGCCGCAGCTGCGCGACATGCGCTCGGGCGAGCAGCGCGCCGTCGATCTCGGCAACCTTGTCGACGAGATGACCGGAGGAGAAGCATGAGCGAGGCGTCGCCCCCGCTGCGGGCAAACGGCTACCGCGACACCTGGTGCGGCGAGGTGCTGCCCGACCGGGTCGGCTCGCCGGTGCGGGTCGCCGGCTGGGTCCACCGCCGCCGCGACCACGGCGGGCTGATCTTCATCGACCTGCGCGACCGCACCGGCGTCGTCCAGCTCGTCTTCCACCCCGACACCTCCGGCGCTGCCTTCGAGCTCGCCCACGAGCTGCGCGCCGAGGACGTGCTGAGCGCCGCCGGCGAGGTCGTGCGGCGCGAGCCGGAGACGGTCAACGCGGAGCTGCCGACCGGCGAGGTCGAGCTGCAGGTCACCGCCGCCGACCTGCTCGCCGACGCCGAGACGCCGCCCTTCCAGATCGAGGGCTACTCGGGCGAGGCCGGCGAGGACACGCGCCTGCGCTACCGCTACCTCGACCTGCGCCGCGAGGCGATGCGCGAGGCGCTGATGCTGCGCCACCGGGCGCTCGCCGCGATGCGCGAGTTCCTCGACGGCGAGGGCTTCGTCGACGTCGAGACGCCGGTCCTGACCCGCTCGACGCCGGAGGGCGCGCGCGACTTCCTCGTCCCCTCCAGCCAGCAGCACGGCGCCTTCTACGCGCTGCCCCAGTCGCCGCAGCTGTTCAAGCAGCTGCTGATGGTGGCGGGCTTCGAGCGCTATTACCAGGTGGCGCGCTGCTTCCGCGACGAGGCGACGCGGGCCGACCGCCAGGCCGAGTTCACCCAGCTCGACGTCGAGCTGTCCTTCGTCGACGTCGACGACGTGATCGAGGTCAACGAACGGCTGCTGGCGCACGTCTTCGAGCGGGTCGGCGGCCCGGCGATCGAGACGCCGATGCAGCGGCTGGGCTTCGACGAGGCGATGAGCCGCTTCGGCACCGACCGCCCCGACCTGCGCTTCGAGATGGAGCTGGTCGACCTCGGCGAGGAGCTGGCGCAGACCGAATTCAAGGTCTTCCGCTCGGTGCTCGAGTCCGGCGGCGCGATCCGCGGCCTCAACGCCGGCCGCCGCGAACTGCCGCGCTCCGAGCTCGACGGCCTCATCTCCCGCGCCCAGGAGCTCGGCGCCAAAGGCCTCGTCTGGGCTTTCCGCGAGGGCGATGGCTGGCGCTCGCCGACGGCGAAGTTCCTCAGCGAGGCCGAGCTGGCAGGTCTCAACGCGCGCCTCGGCGCCGAGGAGGGCGACCTGCTGCTGCTCGTCGCCGACCAGCGCCCGGTGGCGAACGCGGTGCTCGGCCAGCTGCGCCTCGACCTCGGCGAGAAGTTCGGGCTGATCGACGAGAGCGAGAACCGCCTGGTCTGGATCGTCGACTGGCCGATGATGGAGTGGAACGAGGACGAGCGCCGCTGGGACGCGATGCACCACCCGTTCACCGCGCCGGCCGGCGAGTTCGACCCCGAGAACCCGGGCGCGGCGCGGGCGCAGGCCTACGACGTCGTCTGGAACGGGCAGGAGCTCGGCGGCGGCTCGATCCGCATCAACCGCGCCGACGTCCAGGAGCAGGTCTTCGGCGCGCTCGGGATCGACGCCGAGACCGCCCGCGCCCGGTTCGGCTTCCTGCTCGAGGCGCTCCGCTTCGGCGCGCCGCCGCACGGCGGCATCGCCTACGGCGTCGACCGCATCGTCCAGCGCCTCTGCGGCGCCGACTCGATCCGCGACGTGATCGCCTTCCCCAAGACCGCCTCCGGCTTCGACCTGCTGACCGGGGCGCCGGCGCCGGTCGACGAGCTGCAGCTGCGCGACCTCGGCATCGCGATCCACAAGCACAAACTCGCGGGACATTGAGATGGCGCTCCGGGACTGGATTCCACGCAAGTGGCGCTCGGGACCCGGACCTGGACAGACCCCCGTCCACGTCGGCGACCCGCGCTTCGACAGCTGGGAGGTCGTGCGCGACTTCGCCGACGTCCGCACCGCCCGCGCCTGGCACCAGTCGCTGATCGAGGCCGGCTTCGACGCCGCCCTCACCGCCGACTGGCCGCTCGACCGCTTCGGCCACGGCGACATCGCCCTGCGCGTCCCCGGCGAGCGCTGGAGCGAAGCCGAGTGGCACCTCTCCAACCTCGACGACTGAACCGCCGCGGCCGTTCCCGTCAGCGCCCGCTCCCGATCCGCCCGCCCACAGGTTGCGGTGCTACGGTTCGTCAAGGCTCGAGCCCGTACGAGAGCCGTCTCACCGTTTGACCCAACACAAACGGCGCGGGAGCCACCGTCTCCATGGTCCCTTGGGGCCAGGAGCAGGCACCCACCTTCTTATGAAGGGATCAAAGCCAGAGGCGGCAACGGCGGGTTGGAGCCTTTTTTCTGCTTGAGATCGCTTCGACGGGGGCGAATCGAATCGACTCTGACATTGACCACGAAATGCGTGGTCAATTTGGGAATCGATTTGGGGACGCGGAGGTTGCGGCGCTGGCGGGGCGGCAGCATGGAGTGGTGGGGAGGTGGCAACTGCTCGAGCGAGGGATGAGCCGGAGAGCGATCGAGGAGCGCCTGCGGCTTGGGCGCTTCCATTCGGTCCACCGTGGCGTCTATGCGGTCGGCCACCGCGCCTTGACCTGGCACGGGAGAGTGATGGCAGCCGTTCTTGCCTGTGGTCGCGGCGCTGTGCTCAGCCATCGGTCTGCAGCGCAGATTTGGGGTCTGCTGCCTCGCCGCGCCATCGCGATCGAAGTCACGAAGCCGAAGGCGGTGCGCGGCGGGCGCGGCATCCGACCGCATCAGGCGGTCTTGCTGGCGGACGAAATCCGGGACGTGGACGGGATCCCGGTGACCTCGGCGCCGCGGACGCTGCTCGACGTCGCCGCAATCGTCGACGAGCACGAACTGGAGAGCGCCTGGAACGAGATGGAAGTGCGCGGGCTGACCGACGTGCTCTCGGTGCCGCAGCTGCTGGCGCGGCATCGGGGCAAGCGCGGCGTCGCCGCCCTGCGGAGGGTCTCCGGCTCCGAAAAGCCGGGAGGGATAACCCGCAACGACTTCGAGCGCGATTTCGTCGCCCTCCTCGACGCCCACGGCCTGCCCCGCCCTCGCCTCAACGCCACGATCCACCTCCGCGGCCGCTTCTTCGAGATCGACGCCCTCTGGGACCCCCAGCGCCTTGCCGTCGAGCTCGACGGCGGCGCCGTCCACGGCACCCGCCGCGCCTTCCGCAAGGACCGCCAGCGCGACCGCATCCTCCTCGCCGAAGGCTTTCGCACCGCTCGCGTCACCTGGGACCAGTTGCGAGACGAACCGGCCGAGATCGTGGCTGACCTGAGGAGTGCGCTGTCGCCGGACCCCCGCCCACACCCACAGGGCAGGTAGGTGTGCGCGGGCGCGCGCCAAGATACTGACCGAGGCGCAGGG
>JBEHWY010000036.1:0-26060 GCA_048498975.1 Actinomycetota bacterium
CTACCAGCCCTGTGGGGGTGCGGGTCAGGCCACCATCGCCGACCTTCGTCCCTCCCCGAGAACCGCCCCCCTACGGCGATTCCTCAGATTCGTACCAGTCGATCCACCCCTCGCACGCCTGACCCAGCGCCACCATCCGGTGCGCCTTGGCCGGCACCGCCACCAGCTCGCCGACGTAGGCCTTGCCGTCATACCCGGTCAGGCTCTGCAGGCCGCTGGCGTCGGCGGTCTTCAGGGTGAAGGTGGTGCTGCCGCCCTTGCTCTCGTAGCGGCCGGCGGGCCAGTACTGGCCGTCGTTGGCGAGGCTGATCGTGTTCGGCCGCTGGCCGTCGAGCGCCGCCTTCAGGTGTTCCTCGAAGCCGGGGGCCGAGAGGGTGAGGTCGAAGGGGGAGAAGTACTGCAGCGAGAGGTTCCAGGAGCCGGCCGGCAGCGACAGCGCCTGCGAGGTCTCGGCGCCGGTGCCGAGGACGCTGCCGTCGCTCCAGTCGGCTTTGGCGCCGATCACCGCGTCGGGGAAGAGCGAGGCGCGGCCGGGGTTGGCGAGCAGGATGCGGATCTCGGGCGAGGCGCAGCCCGCCTTGGCGCCGGCCTCGGTCCCCTCGAGCAGGACGTGGCGGTCTTCAGGGGTCTGGCCGTCGCGGCGCCAGAGGACGAAGGATGGGGTGGAGGCGACGCGTTCGAAGTTGGGCGGCGCCTGGCTGTCCCAGGCGGCGCGGCTGGTGATCACGTAGGGGAAGCGGTCGAGCGTGGTGCGGTTGAAGGAGTCGAAGTCGATCGGGCTGTAGGCGTCGCCGGTGTCGAACGGCTTTTCCGGGTTGGGGGAGACGTCTTCGTCGGGGAACTCGACCAGCGGCACGTGGGTGTCGGCACCGAGCAGGTCGTAGGCCGCGTAGCGGTCCTGCCCGGCGTAGAGCACCGGCTTGCCGTGCACGATCGGCAGGAACGCCCGCAGCTCCGCCCCATGCCCCCCCGGCCCGACCGGCGCATCCCGCAAAACGAGGAAGCTCGAATAAACCGCCCCCCCCACAAACGCCACCGCCAGCACCGCCCACCCCACCCGCACGAACCCTTTGGGGGCCGACGGGCTGATTTGTCCATCGCTGGGCGACAAATCGTCCCGTCGGTCCCTGTGTAGCGAGGGGAACTCCCAGAGGAGGGGTTTTGCGGCTACGAGCATTGCCAGGGGGGCCATGATCATCAGGGCCTTGGCTTGGGAGTAGTCGCCGCTGGAGGGGAGGGAGAGGAGGTAGAGGAGGGCGCTGGCGCCGAGCGCGATCGGGATCGTTGCCTCCCGGCGCGCCACCCACCAGGCGACGCCGACGAGCAGCGCCAGGACGGCGATCGCGCCCGCCAGTCCCGGCAGGTCGGCGCCACCGGCGGCATCGAGGCGGTAGTTGGAGGCGGGCCAGATCCCCAGCGACTCGATCGGGTTGACCGGACCGTAGGTGTTGCTGCCGGCGACTTTGTTGAAGCTGCTGGCGAAGCCGAAGGGGCCGACCAGGGCGAGGATCGCGAGGCCGGCGAGAACGGCGAGCCCGACGAGCGTCGCCGGCCGCAACAGGAAGCGCAGCAGCGCCCGCGGCCGCAGCGCCCGCCGCACCGCCGGCTGGGTCAGGCTCCAGAGGACCCCGATCGCGATCGGCCAGGCGAGCCCGGCGAAGCTGTAAGAGAAGAAAACTCCGCCGGCAAGCGATAGCCCCGGCAGGAGGGACCCCGCCCCGGACACCGCTCGCTTCGCTCGCGGTTGAGTGTCCGGGGAGGGGTCCCTCCTGCCGGGGCTGTGGATGGCGTTCGGTTTCTCCTTAGAAAAGCTGACCAGCCAGCAGGCGAAGGTGAGGACGAAGAGCGCCTCGGCGGTCTCCTTGAAGGCGGCCTGCGCGTAGTAGGAGGCGGCCAGGTAGGGGACCGCGACCAGGACCGCCGCCGCCAGCCGCCGCCCCGCCCGCATCTCGCCCAGCGGGGCAAGCGCGGTCAGCCCGGTCAGCACGCCGATCGCGACGATCTCGCCGACGAAGGCCTGGCCGAGGCCGATTCCCGGCAAGGCCGCCGTCGCCACCGCCAGCCCGTGCGGGCCGAGCGGGTAGCCGGGGTCGGGCGCCGGCCCGAAGCCGCTGCGCAGCCACTCGGCCCAGGCCAGGTGCAGGCCGAGGTCGTTGTTGAAGCCGACGCCGAGCAGCCCCCAGCGGCCGCTGACCGCGAACGGGATCGCCAGCACCAGCCCGATCGCGACCGCCACCGGCAGACCGCTCCGCCAGGCGCCGGGCGCCGCGTAGGGCCGGCGCCAGACCACCGCCGCCGCGACCGCCAGCAGCGCGACGATGCCCAGCGTCGCCGTCGTGCCGTGACCCGGCGCCCGCGCCAGCGCGCCGCTGACGGTGAGGATCGCGGCGAAGCCGACCCCCGGCTCCAGCCACGACCAGCGCTCGCGCCCGCTCAGCGAGAGCACGGCCCTGCCCACCAGCAGCGAGGCAGCGCAGATCAGCGCCGCCGAGGCGTAGGTCCCGATCATCAGGGACGGCAACTTAACTGGTTCTCAGAGCTTGTCGGCGGCGCGCAGCAGCGTCTCGCGCAGGTTCTCGCCCCGCAGCGGGTGCTCGTGGCCGGCACCGACGACCCGCGGTTCGAGCGCTGCCAGCTTGCGCACCGACTGCTTCGCCAGCTCGTGGTTCCAGGCCCAGGCGGGGTGGGGGACGCTCGCCTCGCCCTTCGGCAGCGGCTTCAACCGCGCCGAATCGACCAGGTAGACGACGTCGCTGACCAGCGCCAGGCGGTCGCTCTCGCGCCAGAGGCCGATCAGGCCGGGGGCATGCCCCGGGAAGTGGATGACCTCGAAGCCGGCGACCTCCTCGCCCTCGCTGACCGTACCGGCGATCTTCACCGCGCCGCCGTCCCAGCGCCGCAGCAGGAACGGGTAGAGCCGCCGCACCCACGCCACCGGCAGCTGGGAGAGGTCGAAGTAGGGGGCGATCGCGGCGTCGCTTTCGGCGTCGGCGACTTCGTCGGGGTGGCAGAGGACGGGAACGCCGAGGTATGGCGCGGTGCCGCGGTGGTCGGCGTGGGCGTGGCCGAGGACGATCCGCTTCAGACCGCCGAGCTGGGCCGCCTCGAACGCCGCCGCCTTGCGCATCGCCTTGGTGCCGGCGTCGAACTGGACGACGCCGTCGCCCTCCTCGAGGAAGTAGATGTTCATCGCGCCGCGGAAGTCCCCGCGCAGCAGCCAGACCCCGTCGGCGACCCGCTCCAGTGCCATCCCGCCTACCCTACCCGCGTGCCCTGGATCTGGAAGGTCGGAATGGTGGTCCTCGTCGTCTGCCTCGCCGCCTCGATCGTGATCGCGATCGTGCGCCTCTCGACGACCCCGACGGAAATCCTCGGTGACGGATTTCACGGACTGCCCGTCCACGGTCGCCAATAGTTGGTGCATCGACACCACCGCACACACGTCTAGTATCAACCGAGCGGGTTCAGGGACCGAACGGAGGGAGACGCGCGTGTTCAGTCGCATCGTGGTTGGGACCGACGGATCGGAGACGGCCGGCGAGGCCGTGCGTCAGGCGATCGACCTGGCCAAGATCTCCGGCGCCTCGCTGGCGATCGTCAGCGCCTACGCGCCGGTCCCCGAGCGCCGCGTCCAGACCGAGCAGCTCGAAGCCCCGCCCGACGTCCAGCACGAGTTCGGCCCCCGCGAGGACGTCAACGTGGTCCTCGAAGCGGCCGCCGCGGAGGCGCGCAAAGCCGGGGTCGACTCGGTCGAAACGCACCCGGTCGAGGACGACCCCGCCGACGCGATCCTCAACGTCGCCGAAAGGATCGACGCCGACCTGATCGTCGTCGGCAACAAGGGGATGACCGGCGCCCGCCGCTTCCTGCTCGGCAGCGTCCCCAACAATGTCTCCCACCACGCCCCTTGCAGCGTCATCATCGTCCGCACCACGTAGGGGCGGCCACGCCCGGCTACTGAAACGCCGGATTCGTCGCCGCTGCCGCGTCGATCAGGCCGGCGCCCTGTTGGGTCGCGGGCAGGCCGATGTCGCGGGCGGTCTTGCGCAGGCGGCGGGTGACCGCCTGGACTCGCGCCTGGGGGCTCTTCTGCGGTCCGAGGACGCCGCTGGCGAGGATCATCGCGACCACGCCCGAGGCGTGCGCCGCGGCCATCGAGGTGCCCGTGTAGTCGGTCGGGATGCCGAATTCGGTGGTCGAGTGCGGTCGCAGCGTCACCTGGTAGATCGGCCGCGAGAGGACCGAGAGGCAGGAGCGGATCGGTTCGCCGCCGCCGGGGGCGACGATGTCGATCGCCGTCCCCGCCAGCGAGTAGGAGCCGAGGCAGCCGCCCTCGGTGGTGCCGCCGACGCCGATCACGCGCGGCCCGGTCGCCGGCTCGGAGACGCAGTTCTTGATCGGCTTTTCGCCCGGCTTGGCGACCAGCAGGTTGCCGCCGGAGGCGACGGTGACGATGCCGTGCTCGTAGGCTTTGCGCAGCGCTTCGTCAACCGCCGGCACCTTCTGAGCGCATTCGAAGTTGAAGCTCATGTTGATCACCTGGGCGCGCTGGGCGATCGCGAAGCGGATCCCCTTGGCGATCGTCGCTGCGTTGCCGATCCCCTTGCGGTTGAGGACCCGGATCGGGATCAGCTTCGCGCCGTAGGCGATCCCGGTCAGGGCGAGGCCGTTGCCGGTCTGCTCGGCGATCGTGCCGGCGACGTGGGTGCCGTGCCCGTTCTGGTCGAGCGGCAGCCGGTCCTTGCCGACGAAGTCATAGCCTTCGAGGAACTGGCCGGCGCTGAAGTCGGGGCTGCGCAGGTACTTCTTGCCGTAGTTGCGGTAGGCGACGCCGCTGTCGAGGACCGCGATGCGAACCCCTTCGGCGCCGGGCCGGCCGACTTCGTCCAGCCGCTGCCAGGCGGGGATCACGTCGATCCCTCCCGGCGAGCTGAGCCGCAGCGCGACGCTTGGTTCGTAGGGGAGGAAGTTCCACTGCTTGTAGATCCAGCCGCCGGAGATCCCCGGTTCGCCCGAGCCTTCGAGCGTGCCGCTGTCGTCGGGGAGGACGAAGGGGTCGCCGGCCGAGCTGCGAACCGCCGAGGCGTGGGCGAGGTAGTTGGGCTCGGCGTAGTCGACGCGCGGGTTGCGGCGCAGGGCGGCGGCGCCGCGGCGCACGCTGACGCCCGGCGGCAGCGCGACGGTGCGGCCGTGGCTCTCGCCTTCGAACTTGACGACCAGCTGGTGCGGGGCGAAGGCGCGGGCCGGCCCGACTCCGATCCGGGTCGCCGACGCCGGGGCGGCGAGCAGCAGAGCGAGAAGCAGCGGAACCGCCGCGGCGGGTATCGGAAGCAGTCTTCTCATCTGGTGAATGCGCTCGCCGGGGTCGTTCGGCGCTGCGGGCGAGCACTACAGGGCTAACACCGCGACCCCGCCGAAGTTGTAGGAGACATACTCCCCGATCGATGGAACTCACCACCGCCAATTCCGCTGATCGCGCGGCGATGCAAGCGGCAATCGAGCAGGCCCGCCGGGCCGGCGAGCACGGCGACGTCCCGATCGGGGCGGTGATCGTGCGTGACGGCGAGACCCTCGCCGCGGCCGGCAACGAGCGCGAGCTGCGCCGCGACCCGACCGCCCACGCCGAGATCCTCGCGATCCGCGCCGCCGCCGAGAAGCTCGGCGGCTGGCGCCTGCCCGGCACCACCCTCTACGTCACGCTCGAGCCCTGCGCGATGTGCGCCGGCGCGATCGTCCTCGCCCGCATCCCGACCGTCGTGATCGGCGCCCCCGACCCCAAGGCCGGCGCCGCGGGCTCGGTCCTCGACGTGCTCGAGGAGCCCGCCCTCAACCACACTCCCCACGTCCGCCGCGGCGTCCTCGCAGCCGAGTGCGCCGCGCTGCTGCGCGACTTCTTCGCCTCCCGCCGTTAGCCCGCCGACGGGCCCGCCGACCGATCAGGCATCCTTCAGGCATGAGGGTGGTCGTCGTGGGAGCGGGAATCGGCGGGCTGACGGCAGCGCTGCGACTGAGCCAGCGCGGAGCCGACGTCACCGTCGTCGAGGCCGCCGACCGGATCGGCGGCCGCCTCCTGCGCCAGCGCATCGCGGGCGTCGAGATCGACGGCGGAGGCGCCTGGGTGGGCCCGACCCAGGAGCGGATCCAGGCCCTGCTTACCGAGCTCGGCCTCGCCACGGCCCAGACCTACGACTCCGGCAAGCACCTCTTCCGGTTCGGCGGCCGGATGCGGTCTCGGGGCGGCAAGGTGCCGGCGGTGTCGCCGTGGGCGGTGCTCGATCTGGGCCTCGCCCAGTACCGGCTCGACCGGCTCGCCCGCCGCCTGCCGCTGGATCCGACCGAGCCGCGGGCGCGCACCCTGGACGGCGTCAGCGTCGGCGAGTGGGCGGATCGCCACCTGCGGACCGCGGCGGCGCGCAGCCTGCTTCAGATCGCGGTCGGCGCCAATTTCGGCTGCGGCCTGGAGGATCTCTCGCTGCTGGCGCTCGCATCTCACGTGCGTGGCGCCGGCGGTCTCGAACAGCTGATCGGCGTTCGCGGCTGCGCCCAGGACGCCCGGATAGTCGGCGGCGCGGCTGGCGTCTGCGAGCAACTCGCCGCTCGACTGCCGCGCAGCGTCGTCCTTGCCGCGCCGGTTCGCCGGATCCGCGGGAACGGTGGGAAGGTCCGGGTCGAGACCGACGCAGGCTCCTTCCTCGCCGATCGCGCGGTCGTCGCCGTCGACCCCGCAGCGGCCGCCGCGATCGACTTCGACGGCGCGCTCGGCCCGCAGCGCGACCGCCTCAACGCGCAGTTCGTGATGGGCTCCGGGATCAAGTTCCACATCGCCTACGAGGCTCCGTTCTGGCGCCGGCGCGGGCTCTCGGGCCAGTTCCTCAGCGACGAGGGCTTCGTCCGCCTCACCTTCGATGCGACGCCGCCGGGAAGCGAGATCGGGATCCTCGTCGGCTTCCTCGGCGAGGCGGTCAACGGCCGCGACGACCGGCTCGACCCCGGCCGGCGCGACGCGCGAGCCGCGGCGGTCGCGCGCGAGGTCGAGGCGGCCTTCGGGTCGGCGCCGGCGCCGCTCGATTACGTCGAGCAGGACTGGCGCGCCGAGCCCTTCCTCTCGGGCTGCGTGCCGGCCCTGCCAACCGGCGTGCTCAGCGGCGCCGGTCCCGACGTCCACGCGCCGGTGCAGGGCATCCACTTCGCCGGTGCCGAGCGCAGCGACGTCTGGGAGGGGCACATGGACGCCGCCGTCCGCTCCGCCGAGCGCGCGGCCTCCGAGATCGTCGGCGCCTCGGCCTGAGCGGGCCTCAGTCGGCGGCGCGGCGCAGGCGCTCGCCGACCTCGCGCAGGTGCTCGATCAGCTCCGGCGGCTCGTGCACCTCGAAGTCGACGCCGAGCATCGCGATCCGGGTCGCCAGCCAGCCGAGGTCGTCGTCGCCGGGGCGGTACTCGCAGCGCCCCTCGTCGAGCGGCTCGAACGGGCCCCAGTGGGGCGGGAAGCGCCGGCGCATCGCCGCGGCCGGGGCGTGCACGGTGATCCGCGCCTGGTAGCGGCTCGGCCGCTCGCGGATGCTGCGCTGCACGTAGGCGGAGGCGTCGGCTGCCGGCAGCTCGCGCGGCTCGAAGCGGATGCCGCTGGCGGCGGGGCCGGCGAGGCGGTCGACGCGGAAGGTGCGCCAGTCCTCACGACCGCGGTCGTAGGCGACCAGGTACCAGCGGCGCCCGAGGTTGACGAGGGAGTGCGGCTCGACTTCGCGTCGCATCTCCTCGCCGTCGCGGCGGGTGTAGGCGAAGCGCAGGCACTCGTGGTCGCGGCAGGCGGCGGCGATCGCGGTCAGGTGCCCGGGGTCGACCAGCGGTCCGTCGGCGGCCGGCGCGATCGTCGCCGCGCCGAGCGCTCCACCCCGCCGGCGCGGTTGCACCGCCAGCACCTGCTCGAGCTTGACCAGCGCCCGCACCGCGGTCTCCTCGATCCCGCTCACCGAGGCGCGGGCGGCGGTGCCGAGGCCGACGGCGATCGCGATCGCCTCGTCCTCGTCGAGCAGCAGCGGCGGCATCGCCGTCCCCGCCCGCAGCGTGTAGCGGCCGGCCGGCCCGCGCACCGACTCGACCGGGTAGCCGAGGTCGCGCAGGCGCTCGACGTCGCGGCGGATCGTGCGCTGGGAGACGCCGAGCCGCTCGGCGAGCTCGGCGCCGGGCCAGTCGCGGCGCGCCTGCAGCAGCGCGAGCAGGTCGAGCAGCCGGCTGGAGGTTCCGTTCACCGCCTCATCCTCCCTCAATTTGAGGACAGAAACTGGCCTAAATGATACCTAGCGTGCCAACCGACAGCGAAGGCAAACGATGGGAGAAGCGATGAGCGAGCGAGACAGGTACATCCCCGGCGTCCCCTGCTGGGTCGACACCAGCCAGCCCGACCCCGAGGCGGCGGTCGAGTTCTACGCCGGGCTGTTCGGCTGGGAGCTCGAGGACTCGATGCCCCCCGACGCGCCCGGCCACTACTTCATGGCGCGGGTCGAGGGCAAGGACGCGGCAGCGGTCAGCTCGCCGATGGGCGACGCGCCGCCGCAGGCGATCTGGAACACCTACGTCTGGGTCGCGAGCGCCGACGAGACCGCGGCCAAGGTCGCCGAGGCCGGCGGCAAGGTCTTGGCCGAGCCCTTCGACGTGATGGAGGCCGGCCGGATGGCGGTCTGCGCCGACCCCGAGGGCGCGGTCTTCTGCCTCTGGCAGGCGGCCCGGCACCGCGGCGCCCAGCACATCAACGCCCACGGCGGGCTCAACTTCAACAACCTGAACACCCGCGACGTCGAGCGCGCCAGGGCCTTCTACGGCGCGGTCTTCGGCTGGCAGGTGCTGGAGATGGACAGCGGCTGGAAGGCCTGGACCCTGCCCGGCTACGGCGAGTTCCTCGAGTCCCTCAACCCCGGCACGATCGAGGGGGCGAAGGAGCTGGGCGCCCCCGAGGGCTTCTGGGACGTCGTCGCCGCGATCAACCCGATCCCCGACGAGGAGCCCGACACGCCGGCGCACTGGGGCGTCACCTTCGGCACCGACGACGCCGACGCGACCGCCGCCAAGGCCAAAGAGCTCGGCGGCACCGTCCTCGTCGAGCCCTTCGACGCCCCCTGGGTCCGCATGACCGTGATCCGCGACCCCCAGGGCGCCGTCCTCACCGCCAGCCAGTTCAAGCCCGAGAACAAGGATCTGTAGGGACGGGTCCCGCTGCGGAAGATCGAGCGGGCTATGGCGCGTCGAATCTTCCGCAGCGCCTCGCGTTGTCGCGAGCCAATACCCTGTGAGCTAGCCCGGAGAGGTGTCCGAGTGGCTTAAGGAGCGCGACTGGAAATCGCGTGGGCGGGGTTAACCCGCCTCGTGGGTTCGAATCCCACCCTCTCCGCTGGTTCGTCAGGCCTCGACCGCCGCGAGCAGCGCCGGCTCGCGGTAGTCGTCGAGGGAGACGACGATCGCTTCGCGCTCGGGGATCGGGGCCGCCGGGCGGTGGCCGCGGAGGCGCTCGTGGCTGCAGACGACGTAGCACCACTCCATCAGCTGCAGGCGGGCGTCGGCGTCGATCTGCTCGATCGTGGCGCCGACCAGGAAGCTGCCCTCGTGCTCGCGGCAGCTGCGCACCTCGACCTGGGCGGCGACCTCATGGCGCTCGCCGCCGGCGTCGTCGAGCTCGAGCAGGACCGCCGGCCGCGAGCCGATCTCCAGCGGCGCCGAGGCGACGAGGCCGAGGCCGGCGGCGCTGGCGTCGACGAGGCGGGCGGGGACGTTGGCCTTCCCTGTGACGCACTCGGCCGCGGCGTCCCCCTCGAAGCGGTAGACGAGGCGCCGCTGGCGGCGGCGGCCGACCGCCCAGGAGGTCTTCAGCAGGCGGCGCAGCTCGATCAGCCCGAGCAGCGGCACCATCACCGCCGCCACCGTGCCGCCCGGGATGTCGGGCAGCGGCCCGACGCCGGCCAGGTCGAGCAGGCGCAGCAGCGTCCCGGTGCCGATCAGGACCGCGCAGAAGAGGACGAGGTGGAGCTTGCGCAGGGCCTCCCAGCCGCCGCCGTCGCTGCCCTGCTTCGGCGTCACCTTGAAGGCGGTGCGGCTCGGCTTGAAGATGCAGCGCAGGGCGCGGGTGTAGACCTCCATCGTCAGCAGCTCGTAGTGGGCGGTCTCCGGGATCCGCATGTAGCCGCGCGCCAGCGCCATCCCGGCGCTGAGGTTGAGCAGCACCGAGGGCAGCCACAGCGCCGCCAGGGCGATGACGCTGATCTTCAGCGGCAGCTGCCCGGTCCACAGCACCGCTCCCAGCGTCAACAGCAGCAGGAGGCGCATCGGCGGCGCCAGGTAGGCGAGCAGGCTGGCCAGGTAGGAGAGGCGTTGCAGCGGGCTCAGGGTGCGGGCGCGCAGCGGCGACTCGGGCAGGGTGAAGACGGCGAGGTTGCCGCGCGCCCAGCGGTCGCGCTGCAGCAGGTAGCCGTCGAGGTCGTGCGGCGCCAGGCCCTGGACCAGCACCTCGTCGTGGTAGCGCGTCCTCCAGCCGTGGCGGAGGAGGCGGATCGTCGTGTGGAAGTCCTCGGCGATCGTCTCGGTCGCGACGCCGCCGATCCCGAGCAGCGCGTGGCGGTTGATCAACGCCGCCGAGCCGCACCAGTAGGCGGCGCCGTGGCGGTCCTTGCCGGGGCAGATGACGCGGTAGAAGAGCGACTGCTCGTGGCGGCCGACGTCGTAGTGCTGGGCGGAGTCGTGGTTGAAGAAGTCGTGCGGGGTCTGGACCACCGCCATCTTCGGGTCGTCGAAGTAGCCGACCAGGGCGTCGAGCGCGTCGGGCATCGGCACGTGGTCGGCGTCGAGGACGAGGACGAGGTCGCCGTCGGTGCGGGGGAGGGCGGCGTTGAGGTTGCCGGCCTTGGCGTGGGAGTTGTCGCCGCGGGTCATGTACTCGGCCCCGGCCAGCCGCGCGATCTCCGCCATCTCCGGCCGCCGCCCGTCGTCGAGCAGATAGGTCGTGTGCGGGTAGGTGAGGGCGCGGCAGCCGGCCAGCGTCGCCATGATCACCTCGGCCGGCTCGTCGTAGGTGCAGACGTAGACGTCGACCTTGCGCCCCGGCGTCGCCGCCGGCCGCTCGGCCGCCGGTCGCGACCAGGAGAACCAGGCCAGCACCGCCAGCGCGTAGAGGCCGTAGACCTCGGTCGCCAGCAGCATCGCGAAGAGGATCGGGTTGGCGCCTTCGCCGCTCCAGCCGACGCGCCAGGTCAGGTAGCCGAGGCCCCAGAGCAGGGCGACGATCGCGAGCGCGCGCAGGGGCCAGGGGTGGCGGTCGAAGAAAGCGCCGACGCGAGTCTGCTCGCGGCTGTCCATGCCGGGAGAATCGGCATTGCGCGGGGCTCCTTTAGCGGCGGTGCAAAGCGGCCGCGAGCCCCGCAGCGGCTTCCTCGAGGACCGGCTCGCCGTGGGAGGGGAGGACCATCCGCACCGGCAGCTCCAGACATGGCTCCAGCGTCGCCCGCAGATCGGCCAGCGGGCTGCTCGCCGGCAGCCAGGAGGCGGGGCAGGTGTGCAGGCCCGCGCCGCGTTCGCCGTCGCCGAGCAGGGCGTCGCCGGCGATCAGGGCGCCGTGGCGCGGTTCCCACAGCAGCACCTCCGAACGCGGCCGGGCGGCGAGGGCGAGCAGGCCCCCGGGCAGCTCGTCGCCGACCCGGAAGACGTCGCTGACGGGGGCGCGGCGGCCGACCGCGGCGCGGCTGCGCGAGTGCGCCCAGATTCGCGCCTGTGGCCAGCGCTCCGCCAGCGCGGCGGCCGAGCGCGCGTGCCAGTGGGTGGTCAGCACCACGTGCAGGCGCCGGCCGGCGGCCAGCTGCCCGAGCGCCTCCCACTGCCCGCCCGCGAGCAGCGGGTCGACCAGGACCAGGTCCTCGCCGGCCTCGACGGCGAGCGAGGCGACCGGCTTGCGCCACTCCTCGTGGTGGGCGGTCCAGCGGCGCAGGCCGGGCGCCAGCTCCTCACCGAGCTCGCTCATCGACGCGGGCGCCGGCGCACCGGCCGCTCGCTGCTGCCGAGCTGGCGCAGGCGGCGCTGCCGTTCTTCGTTGACGACGATCCAACCGAGCAGGAACCTCATTTCCGACCTCCTCTCGCTTAAGGCGAGTAGACACCATCTAACTAAATTTGCCGGTGTTGCCAACACTAGCTAAACTGGATAGATGGTGTCAAGCGAAATTGAAAAGACCGGCGTCGAGGACGAGGTCGAGCTGCTGGTCGAGTTCGTCAACACGCGCGACGTCGAGAGCGGCACCGACGCCGTCGCCGATCCCGAGGCGCTCGCCGCGTGGGCGGCGACGCGGGTGAGCGGGGAGGACGGCGCCGACTCCGACCCAGACGCGCACCGCCGCGTCCTCGCCCTGCGCGAGGCGCTGCGCGAGCTGCTGCGCGCCAACAACGGCGCCAGCGCCGACGAGGAGCGGCTCGCGCCCCTGCGCGATGCCGTCGCCCGCAGCGACTACCGCGCCCGGCTCCGCGACGGGCAGATCAGCCTCGAGCCGGCCGCCACCGGCTTCGCCGGCCTCGAAGCCCGCCTCCTGCTCGCGGTCGAGCGGCTGCAGGCCTCCGGCCAGTGGCCGCGGCTCAAGGCCTGCCCGGCCGGCGACTGCGAATGGGCCTTCTTCGACTCCTCCCGCAACCGCTCGCGGACCTGGTGCTCGATGGAGGAGTGCGGCAACAAGGCGAAGACGAAGCGCTATAGGGCCCGCCGTCGCTAGGCTTTGGCAACTCGCCCTGGAGGGGTGCCGGAGTGGTTGAACGGGGCAGTCTCGAAAACTGTTGGCGTCGCAAGGCGCTCGTGGGTTCGAATCCCACCCCCTCCGCTTCGTCCTCGTAGGATCGACCCGTGACGGGCATCGATCCGGGCGGGTTCGCGCTGAAAGGGGCGGTGCGGGCCGCGGTCGTGATGCCGGTCGCCTTCGCCCTGGGGCAGGTCGTGCTGGACAACGACGAGGCCGGCCTGTTCGCTGCCTTCGGCGCGATCTCGCTGCTGGTGATGGTCGAATTCGGCGGCTCGACGCGGGCCCGGCTCGCCGCCTACGTCGGCCTGGCGCTGGCCGGGGCGCTGCTGATCCCGCTGGGGACGCTGTGCTCGCACTCGACCGCCCTCGGGACCGCGGTGATGTTCGCGGTCGGGTTCGGGATCCTCTTCGCCGGCGTCCTCAACGGCTACGTCGCCGCCGCGCAGACGGCGGCGATCCTCGTCTTCGTCCTGCCGCTGATGGTCCCGGCGGGGGCCGACCAGATCCCCGCCCGGCTGGCCGGCTGGGGGATCGCCAGCGTGCTCTGCATCGCCGCCGCGCTGCTGATCTGGCCGCAACGGCCGCGCAGCATCGTCCGCGCCGGGGCGGCGCGGGCAGCGCGGGCGCTGGCGGACCTGATCGAAGCCCGGACCACCGTCGAGCGCGAGCGCGCCCGCACGGCGACGGCGACGGCGCTCGCCGCCGCCCGCCGCGATTTCGTCACGATGCAGCACCGCCCGAGCGGCACCGGCGGGCGCACGGCCGCCCTCGCGCGGCTGATCGAAGACCTCGGCTGGATGTACCGCTACGCGCCGGCCTCGGAGCACCGGGCGCCGCTCGGAGGGCCGCTCGAGGCCGCCCGCGCGGCGGTCGAGCATGGCGTGCCGGTCGTCCTGCGGGAGACCGCCGACCGGCTCGCGGGCACCGTGCCGCTCGCGGCGGGTGACGGGGACGACCGCGCCCTGGCCGAGCTGCGCGGCGCCCACGACCGCCTCGGCCGCGCCGCCCAGGCGCAGATGCGCGAGCTGGCGGCGGCCGAGGGGAGGGAGGAGGAGGCGGCGCGCGAGCTCGACGAGCTCTTTCGCCTGCGCCTGCTCTCGTTCAGCGCCGCCGAGGTGGCGACCACCGCCAGGCGCGCGCTGGGTGGGCGGGTCGGCGGCGGCGTCGAGGTCGCGCGCTCGCGGCTGGGGGCGGCGCGGCGGCTGGCCCGCGCGCACGCGAGCATGCGCTCGGTCTGGTTGCGCAACAGCCTGCGCGGCGCCGCCGGGCTGGCGCTGGCGGTGTTCATCGGCCAGAGCGCCGACCTCCAGCACGGCTTCTGGGTCGTGCTCGGCACGCTCTCGGTCCTGCGCTCCAGCGCCCTCGCCACCAGCTCGACGATCGGCTGGGCGCTGCTCGGCACCTTCGGCGGCATCGTCGTCGGCGGCCTCCTCGTCTTCGGCGTCGAGAGCAACCCGACCGCGCTCTGGATCCTGCTGCCGTTTGCCACGGCGCTGGCTGCCTACACGCCGCGGGCGGTCTCCTTCGCCGCCGGCCAGGCCGGGTTCTCGATCGTCGTCCTCATCCTCTTCAACCTGATCGATCCCAGCGGCTGGCAGGTCGGCCTGCTGCGGATCGAGGACGTCGCGATCGGGGCCGGCGTCAGCCTCCTCGTCGGCCTGCTGCTCTGGCCGCGCGGCGCGGCCGCGGTCCTGCGCCGCACCTTCGGCGCCGCCTACGCCCGCGCCGCCGAGTTCCTCGCCGCCGCCCTCGACGCCCTGCTCGCCGGCGAGCAGCCGCCGGCGAGCGCCGCCCGCGAAGCGTTCGACGCGCTGCAGATGCTCGACGGCGGGGTGCGCGACTACCTCTCCGACCGCAGCGGCGCGACCGCCCCGATCGAGGACCTCGCCGTGTTGATGGCCGGCGCCGCGCGAGTGCGGGAGGTGGCGAGCCTGCTGTCCCACGAGCAGGTGCTGTTCAAGATCGAGCCGGTCGACTCGCGGCTGCGCCGGGTCGAGTCCGCCCGCCATCTGCTCGAAGCCGAGCGCGACCGCCGCTGTCGCTGGTTCGCGGCGCTCGGCGAGGCGCTCGCCGCTCACCACCCCCCGCCCGACCCCGAGCCGGTGCCCGACGCCGCCGCCCCGGTCGTGCTCGAACGCGCTGCCGGCGAGGACTCGGATCCCCCCGGGCTCGGCCTCGCCTGGGCCCAGCGCTACGTCGCGGCGCTGCGCCGCCTCGAGCCATCCCTCGCCCGCGCCGCCGCGCGGTAGAGCTTCGTGGCGCTATCCGCCACCTTCCTCGACCACGGGGCCGGTCGCCCAGAGCGCGACCGCGGCGGGGACGAGGAGCAGGGCGAGGGAGGCGATCTCGCCGATCGCGTCGCCGCCGGAGATGCCCTCGAGATGGGTGGCGTGGAAGCCGAGGTGGATCGTCGCGGTCAGCAACCAGGCGGCGGCGACGGCGCGGACCAGGCTGCGGTCGAGGGTCCGGGCCGCCCAGCCGAGAAGCAGGGCGAAGCCGAGGTAGAGGCCGCCGACGTCGGTGACGAGGTGCTCGTTGTAGGGCGGCAGCAGGTCGACCCAGTGACGGAGGAAGGGGAAGTCGTCGTAGAAGGTGTGCGGCGCCAGGGTCGCCGTCAGCCCGATCGAGGCCGCCGCCACCGCCAGCAGGACGAGCGCGACGCGAGCGCTGCGCGGGGACCGCATGCGCGGCAGGCTAGCTCAGCCGGCTTGCAGCGCCAGCTCTTCGCCGGCCGCCTCGTGCCCCTCGTAGGGGAGGACGACGAAGTACATCAGCGAGGGCAGCAGCGATTCCAGGTTGTCGTATTCGCCTTTGCAGAGGCGGGCGTAGAGCAGCGCTTCGACGCCGCCGACGATCCCGGTCGCCGTCGTCGGCGAGAACGAGCGGCCGTAGGGGAGCAGCTCGCGGGCCTGGGTGTCGAGGCAGACCGCGAGGGCGTCGAGCAGGTCGACGCGACGGCGGACCGCATCGGCGCTGCCGGCCCGCGCCTCGACGATCAGCGTGCGCGCCGTGTCGGGCTCGTTGGCGGCGAACTGCAGCAGCGCTTCCATCCCGAACCGGAGCCGGTCGCGCCAGATGTCGCCGCCTTTGTTGAACGCCGCGGTGACGTTGTCCTTCAGCCGCTGGGCGCTGGTGTCGAAGGCGGCGAGGAAGCAGTCCTCTTTGTTGGCGAAGTGCTCGTAGAAGGTCGGGCGCGAGACGCCGGCGCGGTCGATCACGTCCTGCACGTTCGTCCCTCGGTAGCCGAGCTCTGCCGCGGCCTTCAGCATCGCGACGATCAGGCGCTCGCGCTGCACGGCGCGGACCAGGTCAGAAGGTAATCTGCGGGCGCCAGATGGGAACCGCCCGTCACTGCTTGCAAGGAGCTCGACGGCCGCGTCGACTTGGTCGGCGGGCCATCCGTCTCCTATTGCGGCAACGAGTATCTCTTGGCTAAGTTTGATTCGGTCGGATGACACCGAGAAACTCACAAGTTTCCATTAAAAACGAATCAAGTTTCTTCACGGTACCAGAAGGGATGGAGGGTTGCGTGTGAATTTGAACACCGCGGGTATTCTTCATTCCATGCTCCCACCTAACCCCTGGGAGCTCGCGTGACCCGATCTCGGCCAGAGCTCCCGCGCGAGTTCGTCGCGGGCCATAAGCGGCGTCGCATGATGAATGCGATCGCCGACCTCAGCGCCGAACAGGGCTACGAGGCGACGAAGATCGCTGACATCGTGCGGCGCGCCGGCGTCGCTCGCAAAACCCTCTACGACAACTTCGACGGCAAGGAAGACCTGTTCCTCGCCGCGATCGACTTTTCGATCGCCGAACTGCGCGAGTCGGTGGAGCTGGCGTGCAGGGCGACCGACGGCGTCTGGCAGAAGCGAGTCGAGGCGGGCCTCGCCGCCTTCCTGCAGTTCGTCGCCGACAACCCTGCCCGCGCCCGCATGTGCATGATCGAGGCGCTCTCCGCGACCCGATCGTCCTCCACGCGTTACGACGCTGCGCTGCACGAGTTCATCGAGATGCTGAAGCGCAGCACGCCCGGTGACTCACCGCTGCCGGCGACGATCGAGGAGACCCTGGTGGGTGGTGTGGCGTGGATCGTCAACCAGCAGATCAGGAGGGGTGAGGCCACCGAAGCGGTGGCTCTCCTGCCCGAGTTGGCGGAGTTCGTGCTCTCTCCGTACCACGGTGTAGCCGAAATTGGCTCGATACCGCAAAGCGAAAGTGACAGTACGGTGGCAGACTTCAATGCCTGAATGGATCGACTACCGCGCGGACGCCATGGCCTTTCCCCTGAGTTCGTTGCTCGAAATCAGCGCGAGCGCCTGATCACTGGGCTGACCGAAGTCCTCTACGAAGTCGGGTATCAAAAAACCACTGTGTCATTGATCGGCCAGCGCGCGGCCGTCTCGAAGAGTGACTTCTACAAACACTTCGAGAGTAAGGATGACTGCTTCTACGCCGCCTACGAAGTCGCGATCGAGCGGATTCGGGCCGAGGTGGTCGCCGCCTGCGCCCGGCACGGCAAGGCGCAGTGGCCGCCCCGTGTGCGCGACGGCATCACCTCGCTGCTGACCACACTCGCCTCCGATCCGGCCCTCGCCAGCATCTCCCTGGTCGAGGGGCTGCGCGCCGGGCGCGGTGTCTATGACCGCTACCAGGCGGCGGTCGAGAGCTTCGTCGCCTACCTGCGCGAGGGTGCGCCGCAGGCGCCGGGAGGCGGAGAGGTGCCGGAGGCGACCGACGAAGCGATCGTCGGCGGCATCGCCTCGCTGCTCGGTCGCCGCGTCCTCGCCGGCGAGGCGGAGCAGATCGACGAGCTCCTGCCGGAGATCCTGGAGTTCGCGCTGACGCCTTACCTCGGCACCGAGGAGGCGCGGCGAATAATCTCTGCCGGATGAGCGAGACCCAAAGCGCGCCGAGCGCGCCGCCCGTGGGCGTCTTCCCCTCGCAGGCGCTGAACGAGGCGATCGAGCGAGAGTGGGTCAGCTCCGGCGACTACCGGATCCGGCCGGAGGCGATCCAGCCGGCGAGCATCGACCTCCGCCTCGGCGACGTCGCCTGGGCGCTGCGCTGCTCGTTCCTCCCCGACGTCGACTCGACCGTCGAGGAGAAGATGGAGGGCCTCGCCTTCCAGAAGCTCGACCTCCGCGACGGCGCCGTGCTCGAGCGCGACCGGCCCTACCTGGTGCCGCTGATCGAGGAGCTGGCGCTGCCCGACGACGTCCGCGCCAAGGCCAACCCGAAGAGCTCGACCGGCCGCCTCGACGTCTTCACCCGCGTCATCACCGATCGCCACCACCGCTTCGACGACATCCGCGCCGGCTATCGCGGCAGGCTCTACCTGGAGATCGTGCCGCGCTCCTTCGCGATCCAGGTCAAGACCGGGCTCTCGCTCAACCAGCTGCGGCTGGCGCGCGGCGACGTGCGGCTCGGCGACGAGCAGATCCGCGGCCTGCAGGGCTCCCAGCCGCTGCTCTACGACGGCGAGGTGCCGCTGCGCCCGGCCGAGCTGGGGCTCGCCGACGGCCTCTTCCTCAGCCTCGACCTCTCCGGCCCCGACGACCGCACCGTCGGCTACCGGGCGAAGAAAAACAGCCTGCCGGTCGACCTCTCCCGCATCCGCGCCTACCGTTGGCGCGACTACTGGGACCCGGTCCACCCCGAGGCCGGAGGCCGCGTCGTCCTCGAGCCGGAGATCTTCTACCTGCTGCTCTCCGCCGAGGGCGTCTCGATCCCGCCCCAGATCGCAGCCGAGATGATGGCCTACGACCCGACCGCCGGCGAGCTCCGCACCCACTACGCCGGCTTCTTCGACCCCGGCTTCGGCTACGACCCCAGCGGCGCCCGCCCGGGTAGCCGCGCCGCGCTCGAGGTCCGCGCCCGCGACGTCTCCTTCATGGTCGAGCACCGCCAGCCGGTCTGCAAGCTCGGCCTCGAGTGGATGCAGGCGCCGGCCGAGCGTCTCTACGGCGCCGACCTCGGCTCCAACTACCAGGGCCAGGTGACGATGCTGAGCAAGCACTTCGAGGAGCAGCGGGCAGGGGAGGGGTAACCCCTCCAACCCGTCAGCTTGGCGCTGGTTCGCCCTGGCGCTGCAGTTCTTTCACCCGTCGCCGTTTCGCCAGCAGCTCGGCCTCGAGCTTGGCGATCTCCTCGCGGCGGCGGCGCACCAGCTCCAGCTGGCGGCCGATGTGGGAGAGGGACTCGGCGAGGATCTCGCGGCGGCGGACCGGGTCCTCGACGCCCTCGTGCCACTCGCGGCGCAGCGCCGCCCGGGCGCCTTCGACGGCGACCAGCTCCTTCAGCTCCTCGAGCGAGACGCCGAGCAGCTCCTTCAGCCGCAGCAGCTCGCGCAGGCGCTCGACGTCGGCGGCGGCGTAGCTGCGGTGGGCGCCGGGCTCGCGGCCGGGGGGGACCGGCAGCAGCCCGATCTCCTCGTAGTAGCGGATCGTGCGCGGGGTCGTGCCGGCCAGCTTGGCGACGTCGCCGATGCGGAGCTCGCCGTCGCTCATGGCGTCGCCTCGATCTCCTCGCGGATCGCCTCGTCGATCGTCAGGCCGCGCTCGCCGGCGGGCCGGCGGGGCGCCTTGGCGTCCTTCGGGCGCAGCAGGGAGACCGCCGCGCCGAGCACCGAGACCGCCGCCAGCACCCACAGCGCCGTGTGCATGTTGGCGATGAAGGGGTCGAGCTGGGCGCTGGTCAGGCCGGAGGCGAGGCCGGAGAAGATCTTGAACAGGACCGGTTTCGGCACCGCGGCGGTGATGATCGCGAGCACGAAGGCGATCGAGATCACGGCGCCGGTGTTCTGCAGCATCGTCCGCGCGCCGGCGGCGATGCCGCGCCGCTCGGTCGGCACCGTGCCCATCATCGCCGCCGTGTTCGGCGACATGAACATGCCCGAGCCGACGCCGACGATCGCCAGCCAGAGGCCGCTCTGCCAGTAGGGCGTATCCGGCCGCAGCGTCGTCATCAGCGCCAGGCCGGCGGCCGTCACCAGCATCCCGGCGGCGGCCAGCACGCGCGAGCCGTGGCGGTCGGCCCAGATCCCTGCCAGCGGCGAGGCGACCAGCATCCCCAGCGCCATCGGCGCCAGCTTGATCCCGGCGACGATCGGGTCGTCGCCCTGCGCGCCCTGGAAGTAGAAGACGAAGATGAACATCAGGGCGAAGCGGGCGAGGCCGTTGATGAAGGTCGCGCCGCTGGCCGCCGCGAAGAGCCGGTTGTCGAAGATCGTCAGGTCCAGCATTGGCGCCCGGCCGCGGTGCTCGATCAGCACGAAGAGGGGCAGCAGCACCGCGGCGACGATCAGCGAGCCGATCACCAGCGAGTCCTCCCAGCCGGAGATGCCGCCGCGGGAGATGCCGTAGACGAGCCCGGTGAGGCCGACGACGAAGGTCGCGGTGCCGGCCAGGTCGAGGCCGCGGACGGTGTCGCGCCGCGCCAGCTCGCGCAGGACCAGCGCCGACCACAGCGCCCCGGCCAGCGCCAGCGGCACGTTGAACCAGAAGACCCAGTGCCAGGAGACGGCGACCAGGGCGCCGCCGAGGACCGGGCCGATCACCAGCCCGATCGCGGCGATCATCGTGTTGGTCCCCATCGCCAGCCCGAGCTGCTCCTTGGGGAAGGCGTCGGTGACGAGGGCGGGCCCGTTGGCGAAGATGAAGGCGCCGCCGATCCCCTGCAGCACGCGCCAGAGGATCAGCTGCGTGCCGTCGGCGGCGAAGCCGGCGCCGAGCGAGGCGGCGGCAAAGACGACGAAGGCGCCGACGAAGGCGGGCTTGCGCCCGAACAGGTCCGAGAGCCGGCCGGCGGTCAGCACCAGCACGGTCGAGGAGATCATGTAGGCGAGGATCACCCAGACGAGTTCCAGCAGGCTCGTCCCCAGCGCCCGCTCGAGGTCCGGCAGGGCGATGATCAACGTCCCCGAGTTGGTCGCCACCAAGAGCATGCCGAGCGAAGTGCAGGAGAGCGCCCACCACTTGTAGCTGTCGTGGTCGGCGCTGGCCCCGAATCTCTTTCTTACGTTCACGTCAAATAAGCGTAGCGCGCGCCGCGAGTCTGCGAAAAGGCGCCTATATGGCGCCTTTTCGCGGTTTCGTAGGATCGAGTGCATGAGCGAGCGAACCTGGAGCGTCTACTTGTCGGGGGAGATCCACTCGGATTGGCGGGAGCGGATCGAGGCCGGTGCCGCCGCGGCGGAGCTGCCGATCGCCTTCTCCGCCCCGGTCACCGACCACGCCGCCTCCGACGACGCCGGCACCGGCACGCTGGGAGAGGAGAGCGAGGCGTTCTGGCGCGACCACAAGGGCGCCGGCGTCAACGCGATCCGCACCCGCACCCTGATCGCCGCCGCCGACATCGTCGTCGTCCGCTTCGGCGACAAATACCGCCAGTGGAACGCGGCCTTCGACGCCGGCTACGCGGCCGCTCTTGGCAAGTCCCTGATCACCCTCCACGGCGCCGAGCTCGACCACGCCCTGAAGGAGGTCGACCGGGCCGCCGAGGCGACCGCCCGCACCGCCGAGCAAGTCGTCGACGTCCTCCGCTACGTCATCAGCGGCGAGTTGCCGCGCTGAGCGCCTCGGCGTAGGCTGGTCCGATGCCGGCCGCGGAGAACAAGGCGACGATCGAGCGCCTCTACGCCGCCTTCGGCGAGCGCAACGGCACCGCGATGACCGCCTGCTACGCCCCCGGCGCCCACTTCCGCGACCCCGCCTTCGGCGACCTCGAGGGCGAGGACGTCGGCGTCATGTGGCGGATGCTGACCGGGCGCGCGGCCGACCTCGAGATCGAGCTGCGCGAGCACGACGCCGGGGAGCAGAGCGGCACCGCCCACTGGGTCGCCCACTACACCTTCACCCGCAGCGGCCGCCCTGTCGTCAACGACGTCCACGCCAGCTTCCGCTTCGCCGCCGACGGCCGCATCGCCGACCACGTCGACGAGTTCGACTTCCGCCGCTGGGCGGCCCAGGCGCTCGGCTTCAAAGGCCGCCTCGTCGCCCTGCTGCCGCCGCTGCGCGCCAAGGCCCGCGCCGAGGCCCTCACCCAGCTCGCCGCCTACAAGCGCGAAGAGACCGGCTCCAGCATTTAGGTGAGCAGTTCCACGCCGGGGCCTCCCCTCCCCGACGCGAGGCGCGCCACGCTCCGCTCTTCTCAGCGCTCGCGATATTGACCACACCAGAGGCTGGTCAATGTGTCGAGCGCCCTCGCTGTGCGAACATATGTTCGTATGCGCTGGGACGAGCAGAGAGTCGAGAACGACCTCCGCCTCCCGGGCGTCGGCGACGGCACCGTCGTCCGCACCTTCGACGCTCCGGAGGCCCTCGGGGTCAACTTCCACGAGGTCCGCGCCCGCTCGGCCCTCAACCACGTCCCCGGCGGCCGCTACGGCTTCAGCTGGACGATCAACCCCTACCGGGGATGCACCCATGCCTGCTCCTACTGCTTCGCCCGGCGCACGCATACTTACCTCGACCTCGACGCCGGGCGGGACTTCGAGCGGGAGATCGTGGTCAAGGTCAACCTGCCCGAGCTGCTGCGGGCGGAGCTGAAGCGGCCGAGCTGGAAGCGGGAGCTGGTCGCGCTGGGGACGAACACCGATCCCTATCAGTGGGTCGAGAGCCGCTACATGATGATGCCGGAGATCCTCGCCGCCCTGGCGGCGGCGCGGACGCCGGTCTCGGTGCTGACCAAGTCGCCGCTGGTGATGCGCGACGTCGAGCTGTATGAGCGGATGGCGAAGCGGCTGCCGGTCTCGGTCAACCTCTCGGTGCCGACCCTCGACGAGGACGCCTGGCGGGCGACCGAGCCGCACACGCCGAGCCCCGCCGCCCGCCTCGATGCGGTCGCCGAGCTGCGCCGCCGCGGGATCGAGTCCGGCGTCCTGATCGCACCGCTGATGCCCGGCATCAACGACAGCCCCGAGCAGGTCCGCCCGATAGTCGAACGCGCCCGCAGGGCCGGCGCCTCCTTCCTCGGCGGCGTCGCCCTCCACCTCCGCGGCGAGGTCAAAGACGTCTTCTTCGCCTGGCTAAAAGAAAAACGCCCCGACCTCCTCCCCGCATACGAAGACCTCTACGCCGGCGGCGCCTACATGCCCGCCAAGGACCGCAAGCACGCCACGCGAGCAGTGCACGGCTGGGGCAAACCCCGCCTCCGCCGAGGAAGCCCGAACGAGACCAGCGCGGCCGGAACCAGCCCGGAGCCCGACTCCCCGGCTCCTCGGACGCCCGAGTCCCACCAGGATCGCCTGTTTTAAGCCGCTGGCCGGAGCTGGTCGACCGGGTGGGTGGCGCGCGGGGACACTCCGAGAACGAAAACTTCGCCCGCAGGAGTGTCCCCGCGGGTCAGGACCCGCCCGGCCGACCCCCTTCGTCCAACTGGTCAAAACGGCAGTCCTTGGGCTCTTTGTCGTCCCTGAACCGATGAAACCGCGCCCCATGCCGGATCCTGCCCCCCGCCGCATGGTCGTACCCGACCTCGATCACCAGCTCCGGCCGCAGCTCGACCCACTCCAGCTCGCGGCCGCCGGTCCAGCGGCTCGGCTCGGCGCTGCCGCTGGCTCCGGTCTCCAGCGGCGCCAGCATCGCCCGCATCGCCCGTTTCGCTTCGGCGCTGAAGCCGGAGATGTGGCCGACGCTGCGCAGCTCGCCGTCGTCGTAGAGGCCGAGGATCAGCGAGCCGACGGTGCCCTCCTCTTTGCCCGGGCGCCAGCCCATCACGACGCAGTCGATCGTCCGCTCGCGCTTGACCTTCGCCATCCCCTTGCGTTTGCCGGGTACGTAGGGGGCGTCGAGCTGCTTCGCCATCACGCCCTCGATGCTGGCCAGCCACTTCTCGGCCTGGTCGGTGTCCGTGGTCAGCGGCGTCAGCTCGAGGTCGGCCGCGGCGGCGATCGCCTCCAGCCGCCGCCGCCGCTCCGCCAGCGGCGCCTCGAGCAGCGACTCGTCGCCCTCGGCGAGCAGGTCGAAGACGATGTAGGAGGCGGGGATCTCGCGCGAGAGCAGCTCGATCCGCGACTGCGCCGGGTGGATCCGTTCCTGCAGCAGGTCGAACTCGAGGTTGCCCTCGGCGTCGCGGATCACGAGCTCGCCGTCGAGCACCCAGCGCCCCGGCGCGAAGCTCAGCTCCGGGAAGTAGCGCGCCAGTTCTTTGCCGCCCCGCGACTGGACGTAGAACTCCTCGCCGTCGACGAAGACGATCGCGCGGAAGCCGTCCAGCTTCGGCTCATAGGCCCACTCCTCGCCGACCGGCAGCTCTTTGCGGGTCAGCGCCAGCTGCGGCTTGATCGGCGGCGCGAGGGGCAGGCTCACGGCGCCAGGCTACCCCGCGGCGCCCCTTAGCCGGCGGCCCCGGCGCCGGCGCGGCGCTCACGGCTCTCGCGCGGGTCGGGGATCGGCACCGCCGCCAGCAGTTTCTTCGTGTAGTCGTCGGTCGGCCGCTCGCAGACCTCGTCGGCGGTGCCCTCCTCGACGATCTTGCCGTGGTGCATGACCGCGATCCGGTCGGAGATGTGGCGGACGACGCCGATGTCGTGGGCGACGAAGAGGTAGGTGAGGCCGAGCTCGTCCTGGAGGTCGTCGAGCAGGTTGATGATCTGCGCCTGGATCGAGACGTCGAGCGCCGAGACCGGCTCGTCGCAGATCACCAGCTTCGGCTCCAGCGCCAGCGCCCGGGCGATCCCGATCCGTTGCCGCTGGCCGCCGGAGAACTCGTGCGGGAAGCGGTTGTAATGCTCGGTCTGCAGCCCGACGCGCTCGAGCAGCTCATGCACCCGCTTGCGCCGCTCGGCGCCGGAGGCCACGCCCTGGCGCTTGAGCGGGTCGGCGACGATCTGGCCGATCCGTTTGCGCGGGTTGAGCGAGGCGTAGGGGTCCTGGAAGATCATCTGCATCTCGCGCCGCAGCGGCCGCATCGCCCGCCGCGAGAGGCCGGCGATCTCGCGGCCCTCGAACTTGACCGAGCCCGAGGTCGGCTTGGTCAGCTGCAGCACCGCGCGGCAGGCGGTCGACTTGCCGCTGCCCGACTCGCCGACCAGGCCCAGCGTCTGCCCGCGCGGGATCGAGAAGCTGACACCGTCGACGGCCCGCACCTGCCCGACGACGCGGTCGACCAACACCCCCTGCTTGATCGGGAAGTGCTTGACGAGGTCGGTCACCTCGAGCAGCGGTTCGCCGGCCATCAGGCGGGCGCCTCCAGCCCGATCTGGCCCGCCACCTGGCGCTTCTCGCGCTTTTGCTCAGGCGTCAGCCAGCAGCGGTCGCAGTGGCGCGGGGCGTCGGTCAGCCGCTCGCTCAGCTCCGGCATCTCGGTGCATTTGGCGAACTCGTGCGGGCAACGCGGCCGAAACGAGCAGCCGTCGGGCAGCGCCAGCAGCGAGGGCGGCGCGCCGGCGATCTGCGGCAGCCGCTTCGGCCGCGGCCGGTCCAGACGGGTCAGCGACCCGAGCAGGCCCCAGGTGTAGGGGTGCTGCGGGTCGTAGAAGATCTCGTCCAGCGAGCCCTCCTCGACCACGCGCCCGGCGTACATCACCAGCACCCGGTCGGCGACTTCGGCGACGACGCCGAGGTCGTGGGTGATCAGGATCGTCGCCAGGTTGCGTTTGCGGTTGAGGTCCTCGAGCAGGGCGAGGATCTGCGCCTGGATCGTGACGTCGAGCGCCGTCGTCGGCTCGTCGGCGATCAGCAGGTCCGGCTCCAGGGCCAGCGCCATCGCGATCATCGCCCGCTGCCGCATGCCGCCGGAGAATTCGTGCGGGTAGGCGTCGACGCGGCTCTCGGCGTCGGGGATGCCGACCGCGTCCAGCAGCTCAATCGCCCGTGCCCGCGCCTCCTCCTTGCCGACGTCGTCGCGGTGGGCGGCCATCGCCTCGCCGATCTGCTTGCCGATCCGGTAGACCGGGTTGAACGAGGTCATCGGGTCTTGGAAGATCATCGCCACCCGGTCGCCGCGCAGCCGCCGCATCGTCGCGTCGCTCGCCTCGACGAGCTCCTCGCCCTCGAGCAGGACCGAGCCCTCGATCCGCGAGTTTTTCGAGCGCGTCAGGCCGATGATCGTCTGCGCGGTGACGCTCTTGCCCGACCCCGACTCGCCGACGATCGCCACCACTTCGCCGGGTCGGACGTCGAAGTTGACGCCGTCGACCGCCTGCACCAGGCCGCCTTCGGTGGCGAAGCCGACGCGCAGGTCGCGGACGCTGAGCAGCGGCGCGCTCATTGGCCAACCTCCCCCTTGTTCTCCTGAGATTGAGAGGCCGACCGAAGGGAGGCCGTCGAAGATCCCCGGGGAACGCATAGAGCCAACCGCC
>JBEHWY010000037.1:0-25822 GCA_048498975.1 Actinomycetota bacterium
CGGCGACGAAGACCATGTCAGAGCCCTTCAGCAGCCGCTTGATCTTGTCCTGCTCCTCGAAGGCGGAGCGGTGACCGACCTCGGGGTCGGCGCCGGCGCCGAGGCCGCGCGTCTGCTCGTCGCCGATGTGGACGGTGATGTCGGCCACGCAGAGCTGCAAGGACTGCAGGTCGGTGTTGACGGCGACGAACTCGACCCCGGGGATGCGGGCGTCGACCATCCGGTTGACCGCGTTGACGCCGGCGCCGCCGACGCCGATGACTTTGATCACCGGCTGGTGCGGCTCGCCGCTGCCGGGCGGCTCGTAGGCGGGCTCCTCGCGGCCGTAGCGCGGGGTCGACGCGGCGAGGTAGTCCTCGCGGTCGTTGCGCGGCCGCGGCTCCTCGGAGAAGACGCGCTTCAGCCGCTCGGGCGCGCTTTCGGAGCTCGAGGGCGGCTCGTCGGCGGCCTGGTCGAAGAGGGCGGGCTCGGGGGTCGGCTCAGGCGCCGGCTCAGCCTCGGCGGCGGGCTCGGGCTCGTGGGCGACCGGCTGCTGGGGAGCGGGCTCGGGCTCCGGGGCGGGTTCCGCCGCGGGCGGCTCGACCGCAGCGGCATCTTCTTCGGCCTTCCTCGCCTCGGCCGGATCTTCCCGTCCGTAGCGGGGCGCGGCGTCCTCGGTGGTGGAGCGGAAGAGGTCGGAGAGGGGTCCCTCGCGCATGCTTGCGCGCTTGTTACGCCGAGCCATTCGCCAGAACCTCCTTAGCCAGCTCTCGGTAGTAGTTCGCGGCGCTGGACCCCGAATCGTACTTGAGGACGCTGGACCCCTTGACCGGTGCCTCGGCGAACTTGATCGCCTTGCGAATGCGCGTCTTGAAGACGAGGTCGCCGAAGTTCTCTTCGAGGATCTCCACTGCTTCCTTGGCGTGCACGGTCCTCGAATCCAACATCGTGGGCAGGACGCCCTCGATGTGGACGTTGGGGTTGAGGTTCTCCTGGATCATCCGCAGGGTGTTCTGGAGCTGGACCAGGCCACGCATCGACAGATACTCGCACTGGACGGGGACGATCACTTTGTTTGCCGCCGTCAGGGCGTTGATCGTGAGCAGGCCGAGGCTCGGCGGGGTGTCGATGCAGACGAAGTCATAGTCGCCGTCGACCTCTTTCAGCGCCTTCTCCAGCGAGCGCTCGCGGCCGATCTTGGTGCTCATCGCGATCTCGGCGCCGGCCAGGTCGATCGAGGCGACGGCAATGTCGATCTCGCGCTGGACGATGATCTCCGAGATCGGCACGTCGTTGACGAGCACGTCGTAGAGGCTGGTCTCGACCTTGTCGGGGTCGATCCCCTGGCTCATCGTCAGGTTGCCCTGCGGGTCGAGGTCGATGCAGAGCACGCGGTAGCCGGACTCGGCCAGGGCGACGGCGAGGTTGAGCGTGGTCGTGGTCTTGGCGACGCCGCCCTTCTGGTTGGCGAAGGCGATCACGTCGGCGTGCTTGACCGGCGCCTCGGTGGCGGCCCGCTGCTCGGCGATGAAGTCGTTGCGGCTGGGCGCGATCAGGTCGGAGGCCTTGAGGCGGCCGTCGGCCTCCTCCTCGTCGGCGTCCTCCTCGACCTCGGCGAAGCCGGCCTCGATCTCGGCCTCGGCGTAGCGCTCCTTCACCGGGCGGGCGTCCTGGATCGGCGCCGGCTCGTCCTCTTCGGGCTCCTCGGCAACCGGCTCGACGACCGGCTCGGGAGCGGGCGGCGGCGCGGGCTCCTCACTCGCGACCGGCTCCGGCACGAGTTCTTCCATACGCTGCAGCTCTTCGTCGAGCGGGTAGGACTCCTCGACGGCGACGGGGGCAGGCTTCGGCTTCTTTCGGCTTAGAAATCCCATTGCGCGGATATTCGTATGGGGAGCCGCTTTTCCTGCTGGAACTCGAAATTGCTAGGAATTGCCCGATTCCCGAACTCCTCGACAAGCGATTGGTGATCGTCACCGGCAAGGGTGGCGTCGGCAAGACGACGGTGGCGGTCGCCCTGGGGCTGCGGGCGGCGGCGGAAGGAAAGCGGACGATCGTCTGCGAGGTCGCCTCCCAGGAGAACGCCTCGCGGATGTTCGAGCACGCCGAGGTCGGTTTCCACGAGGTCGAGATGGAGGAGAACCTGTGGTCGATCTCGATCGACCCCGACGAGTCGATGCGCGAGTACGTGCTGCTGCAGCTGAAGGTGCGGGCGATGCGCGACATGCTGTTCCGCAGCCGCATCTTCAACTACCTCGCCGCGGCGACGCCGGGGCTGAAGGAGCTGGTCACGATCGGCAAGATCTGGGAGCTGGCGCAGCTCGACCGCAAGGTCAAGTCAGGCCGTAAGTACGACCTGGTGATCGTCGACGCGCCGGCCACCGGCCACGGCGTCGGCTTCCTGCAGACGCCCCGCACCTTCGCCTCGATCGCCCGCGTCGGGCCGATCCACTCGCAGGCACAGACGCTCGACCGCTTCATCACCGACCACAACCACACCGGCACCGCGATCGTCGCCCTGCCGGAGGAGATGCCGGTCAACGAGTCGGCGGCGCTGGAGCGCGACCTGCGCGACGAGGTCGGCGTCGCCGTCGACCGCGTCTACCTCAACGGGCTCTACCCGGAGCGGTTCTCCAAAGCCGAGGCGGAAAAGCTGAAGGGGGTGGCCGAGAGCGAGGAGGGCGCGACGCGGGCGGCGGCGCGGGCGGCGGTCTCCGAGTTCGACCGCGCCCGCTCGCAGCGGGCGCAGCTGGCGCGGCTGCGGCGGCGGGTGGAGGCGCCGGTGAAGACCCTCCCCTTCCTCTTCGAGCCCGAGCTCGGGGTCGAGGCGGCGCGGCGGCTGGCGAGGAAACTGAGCTGATGCCGACCCTCTTCGACACGATCGAGGGCAAGTCGATCTGCATCTGCGCCGGCTCGGGCGGCGTCGGCAAGACGACGACCTCGGCGGCGATCGCGACCGGGATGGCGGCCCGCGGCCTCAAGGTCTGCGTGCTGACGATCGACCCGGCGAAGCGGCTGGCGGACTCGCTCGGCCTCAAGGAGCTCGGCAACGAGGCGCGCCGCGTCGACCCCAAGCTGTTCGCCAAGCAGGGGGTCGAGATGAAGGGCGAGCTGTGGGCGATGATGCTCGACCCCAAGCAGACCTTCGACGAGCTGATCGCGCGCCAGGCGCCCGACGAGGAGTCGCGCGACCGCGTCCTCGAAAACCGGATCTACCAGCAGATCTCCAGCGCCCTGGCCGGCTCGCAGGAGTACATGGCGATGGAGAAGCTGTTCGAGCTGCACACCGAAGGCGACTTCGACCTGCTCGTCCTCGACACGCCGCCGACCCGCAACGCGCTCGACTTCCTCGACGCCCCCAAGCGCCTCACCCAGTTCATCGAAGGCAAATCGCTGCGGGTCTTCATGAAGCCGACCGGCCTGGCGGCGAAGGTCGCCGGCCGCGGCGCCTCGGTCGCGCTCAGCGTCTTCAAGCGGATCGTCGGCTTCGACCTGATCGCCGACCTGGCCGAGTTCTTCAACGCCTTCAGCGGCATGGTCGACGGCTTCCAGGCGCGCGCCAAGCGGGTCAACAAGATGCTCTCGGACCGCGACACCTGCTTCCTCGTCGTCTGCGGCCCGCAGGGCGAGCCGGTCGACGAGGCGGTCTACTTCCACCGCAAACTGGTCGAGGCGAAACTGCCCTTCGGCGGTGTCATCGTCAACAAGGTCCACTACCCGGCCGAGCGCCTGCGCGGCGAGAACGAGGACCTGCCCACGACCCTGGCCGAGAAGCTCGACGACCCCGACCTCGCCCAGCGCGTCGCCGCCAACTTCGCCGACTACCAGGCGCTGGCCGAGCGCGACGCCCGCAACATCGACCACCTCGCCCGCGAGCTGCGCACCACCGGCGTGATCCGCGTCCCCTACCTGGACGAGGACGTCCACGACCTCGCCGGCCTGGCCGAGATCAACCGCTACCTGTTCGCGACGGGCGAGGAGCGCGTGGCGATGGCGGCGGGACGCGCGTAAGCACCGCACGGAGGGGGAGAGCCGAGGGGCGGGTCGACTTGGTCAACCTATGGTTGACAAAGTCGACAAGGCTCTCGCGCGACTCGCGGGGCGGCAGCATGGAGTGGTGACCGCAGCGCAGCTTGCGGCGCTCGGGATCAGCCGCGAGGCGGTGCGAAAGCGCGTGAAGGCGGGGAGGCTGCATCGCCTCCACCGTGGCGTCTACGCGGTGGGCCACGCAGCGCCCAGCGAAGCGCGGCGGTTCATGGCCGCCGTTCGCGCCTGCGGCGAGGGAGCGGTGTTGAGTCACGTCAGTGCCGCCGTGCTGTGGGGCTACCTGAATCCGGTCGAAGGGCCGGTCCACGTGACCTCACCCAGTCGTAGCGGCAAGGCAAGGCGACGGGGAATCACGCTGCACCGCTCTCCGTCCATTCGGCGGCCCGCTCCGGGCGCCGGAGGAGGACCGCAGGTGACGATGCGCCACCGCATCCCCGTGACCACCCCCAAGCGGACGATCGAAGACCTGGAGGGGACGATCGAGCCGCGCCTTTGGCGACGGGCGAAGCGCCAGGCGGAGTTCGCGGGTCACCGGCTCGACCTCCCCACCGATCGCTCGCGCTCCGATCTCGAGCGGGACTTCCTCGCCTTCTTGGACCGGCACCAACTGCCACGGCCCACGGTTAACGTCAGGCTGCCTGAGATCGAAGGCGAAGTCGACTTCCTCTGGGCCCGCAACCGCCTCGTCGTCGAAACCGACTTCTTCGACTACCACCGAGGCTCGGTCGCCTTCGAGGAAGACCACCGGCGCGACCTCGCCCTGCGGCGCGCCGGCTACAGCGTCCGCCGCTATACCGGGGCCCAGCTCGACGAGCGCCCATCCGAGATCCTCGCCGACCTGCGAGAAGCGCTGGTCGAGGACAGCCAGTCCTGACGTCAGGAGCGGCCGGCGTTGCGGTCGTACTCGAACTCGAGGTGCGAGACGTCCCAGTCGGCGTCGGGGACCGGGAAGAGGTGGCGGACCCGGGGGGTGTCGATTTTCTCGCGGTGCTGGATGTCGCGATCGGCGGGCTCGGGCGGAGCGGGCCACTCGAGCGAGTCGCCATGGCGGGTGTCGGAGACCTCGTCGAGCCACGGCGTGTGCGTGATCTTGATCTCGTCTTCGACCGGAATCGGCTCCATGATGCGGGTTTCCTGCATGTCGTCCTCCTCGGGTTCGAAGACCGGAAGTTCAGCGGCGGTCGGCTCGGGCGCGATCGCCTCGAGCTCGAGCTGCGGCTCGGGGTCGGGGAAGCCCTGCTCCTCCGGCTCACCGATCGAGACCGTGATCTCGGCGTCGCCCTCGGCCAGGCCGGCGACGATCAGGGACTCGTCGGCGACGGCGCTGAGGTCGTTGCCGAGCTCGCCTAGGGCGGCGGCGCGAAGCAGCGTGCGGACTTTGCCCTCGGCCCAGACGGCGAGCTCGCTGGCGCCCTCCATGTAGCGGCCGTGCATCGCCGCCCGCTCCAGCTCCAAGGTCTGCTCGACCCGCTCGCGGGCCGCAATCCGGTCGATCTCGCCGTCGGCGGCGATCAGCGCCGCGGCGCGCATCGGCAGCGAGGCGCCGACCGGGCCGTGGCCCTCGAGCACCGCGCGCATCGCCAGCAGGTGGTCGCTCAGTCCGTCCAGCGGGCTCTCGCGCTCACAGCCCATCTCGAAGCGGCCGACCGCCCAGGTGAGGGCGCCGTCGGGGTCGGGACGTGACTCGAGCTCGCGGGCGAACTTCGCCAGCCCCTCGGCCTCGGCCTCGCTGAGGCGGTAGCCGCCGGGGCGGGTGGCGGGCGCGCCGGTCGGGATCCGGCGCCAGGTCTCGGCGCCGGTCGGGGCGAAGGCGTAGGGCCCGAGGCCGACGCCGCCGGCCTTGAACATCCGCATCACGCTGATCAGCTCGCGCAGCTGGTGCAGGGCGCCCTCGGCGCCGTGCTCGCCGTCCTGGTCGGCGACGGCGAGGAACTGCGGCTCCCAGGCCGCCCTTCCCATTCCCTCGCTGCGCATCGCCTCGACCGGGGCTTCGATCGACTCGGCGCGGACGACCCGCACCCCGTTGGGGAGCGAGAGGCGGGGCGTCGACATCCGCAGGCCGACGATCGGGACGATGACGACGTCGGCGTCGTCGGCGTCGCGCGCTTCCGCGTCGAGGGTCGAGAGCGCATCCTCGAGCCGGTCGCGGTCGAGGGCGAAGCCGCTGCAGCCTTCCCAGAGGTCGGCGAAGAAGACGATCAGCATCCGCTCGGCGCGGGCGCCGGGGTCGGCAGGCACGGTCTCGCCGCGGGCCTCGAGGTAGGGCACGGCGACGGCGGCCTCGACGGCGGCCTCGCGGGCGGCGGCGAAGCCGGGCAGCGCCCGCAGGTCCTCGGCGTGCTCTTCGACGAAACGGCCGGTGAGCGGCACGTAGCTGTAGAAGGCCGAGTCCTCGCCGGAGTCGGCGGCGACGTCGAAGGGGATCTGCTCGCCGGCGGCGACCACGGTGGCGAGCCGGGTCGCGGCCTCGGTGGCGAGGCGCTTCAGCGCTTCGTTGAGGAGGAAGTCACGCACGCCCCAGGCTTCCGGGTGGCGGGCCCGGCTCCTGCGCCTGCACGAGGGCTTGCAGACGACAGCCTGGACGTTTGATCTAGGTATGGAGGCCGGGCTTCAGACGGCGGCCGGGGCGCCGGCCTCTTCGAGCAGCCAGCGGGTGCCGTAGCGCCGCATGTCGTCGATCAGCGGCACCAGCGCCTCGCCTTTCTCGGTCAGCGCGTACTCGACCCGGGGCGGGACCTCGGGGTAGGTGTGCCGCTCGACGATCCCTTCCGCCTCCAGTGCCCGCAGCCGCAGCGACAGCGTGCGCGGGCTGATCCCCTCCAGAGAGCGCTCGAGCTCGCAAAAACGGCTGCTGCCGCTGGCGAGGTCGCGGATCAGCAGCAGCGTCCACTTGCCGCACACCACTTCCGCGGTGCGACAGACAGGACAATCGGAGTTGCTGCTGGCGTTCATAAGGGCGAAACGGGTGGCTTACGTGGACTTCGCTTCAACAAGTGTAGCCATGTGGCTTCACTTACTGAAGCTTTGGGGCAAAGCCAGACGTAATCCCAATTCCAGGTAGGCCCGCGACTCAAGACCTGGCGGTCGCGGCCGATGCATCTTCGATGCGGATTGCCCCTGCCCAACGAGCCGATGCGGGATTCGTGATGATCGAGGTGCTGGTCAGCGCCCTGATCATCCTGATCGTCGCCGGCGCGGTGCTCAGCCTGATGACGGCGACGACCCGCTCGGCCGCCGACCAGCGCCGCAAGTCGGCCGCCTACTCGGCCGCCCAGGAAGACCAGGCGCGCCTGCGGGCGCTGCGGCTCTCGACCCTCAACCGGCTGAGCGAAACGCGAACCGTCTCGCTCGACGGCGAAACCTTCACGGTCAAATCGACTGGCAGGTTCGTCAACAACTCGACCAGCACCGACACCTCCTGCAGCGCCGAAGGCTCCTCGGCCGACTACGTGAAGATCAGCTCCTCGGTCAGCTGGCCGGGCAGCCGCACTCCGGTGGCCCTCGACAGCATCGTCGCCCCCTCGACCGCCTCGCTCGACCCCAACCACGGCAGCCTGGTGATCACCGCCACCAACGGCCAGATCCAACCGCTCTCGGGCCTGGGGCTGTCGGGAACCGGCGCCGGGACCTTCAGCGGCTCCACCGATGCCACCGGGTGCGCCAACTTCGCCGACCTGCCGTCCGGCAACTACACGCTCAGCACCTCGGCCACCGGCTTCGTCGACGCCGACGGCAACTACTCGCCGTGGACGAAGACGGTCGGCGTGGTCGCCAGCGCGACGACCCCGGTCACCCTGATGTACGACCAGCCGGGGAAAATCGAAGCGACCTTCCAGTACAAGGAAGGCTCCAGCTACTACAACACCACCGCCGACTCGGTCGTCGTCTACAACGCGCTGATGCCGAGCGGCGCCAAGGCCTTCGGAACGCCGGGCGGGACCCGGACCTCCACCGTCACGGCGAACCCGCTCTTCCCCTTCAAAGAAGCCGACACGGTCTACGCGGGCTCCTGCACCTCGAACCTGCCGACGGCGGCGGAATCCAAAGCGGCGCTGATCGTCCCCGCCAACGGCACCGTCAAAACGACGACGCCGATCCTGCTGCCAACCCTGTTCCTGACCGTGAAAAAGAGCAGCAGCGTCGTCAACGGCGCCCGCGTCACGCTGACCGACGAAAGCTGCAAATCGGGCTCCAACTACGTCAAGCGCCTCTACACCACCAACTCCAACGGCAAGCTGACCGAACCGGGGATGCCCTGGGGCACGTACAGGGTCTGCGTCTCGAGCGGCAGCCGGTACAAGACCCAGTCGGGAGTGGTGGTCAACAACCCATCCAGCGGGACGTCCCTGACGCTGGAAATCCCCACCAGCGGCAGCGGCACCACCTACGGCAGCGGGGAATGCTCATGGCCATAGGCGCCGTAATGCGGGACGAGCGCGGCACGACGCTGGTCGAGCTGATGGTCGGGCTGATGATGGGGATGGTCATCCTCAGTGCCCTGACCATGGTCGTGGTCGCGACCCTGCACGGCAGCGCCCGGGTCAGCGCCCGGGTCGAAGCGACCCAGAACGGCCGCCTGACGCTCGCCAAGATCACCGAAGAGCTGCACTCGGCCTGCATCTACCCGAAGGCGACACCGATCGGCGAAGGCAGCACGGCGACCAGCCTCAGCTTCGTGCGCGCCGCCAGCGGCGAAGGCGGCGAGGTGGCGCCCACCCCGGTGCGGACCGTGATCTCCCTCAGCGGAGGGACCCTCACCCAGTACGACTACGGATATGCGAGCGGCGCGGCCCCGAACTGGGAATTCTCCTCGTCGCCGACCACCACCCAGCTGATGACCGACGTCGCGCCGATCCCCTCCCGCAGCGGCATCTTCACCTACTACAAGTACCTCAACGGGAGCCTCCAGGAACTCTCCGCCAACCCCTCGCTCGAAGGCCGGGCCGCGGAAACGATCCAGGTCCAGATCGCGCTCAACACCGAACCGCGCTCGACCCCAGTGGCCGACGAAGGCGCCGACGCCAACATCCAGGACAGCGCCGCTCTCCGCCTCACCCCGCCCTCGTTCAACGAAAACGCGACCGCCCTGCCATGCCGCTGAGGTTCGTCGACAAGCGGCTGCGGCGGGCCTCCGGCGGGGGCGAGGAGGGCTTCACGATGATCATGACGGTGCTCGGCCTGGCGCTGGTCGCGATGCTGGCGACGGTCGCGGTCACCGCGGTGCAGGGCGACTCGCACGTCTCCTTCCGCGACTTCACCCGCAAGCAGGCCTACGAGGCGGCGAAGGCGGGCATCGACGAATACGCGTTCCACCTGCACGAGAACACCGCCTACTGGGCGAAATGCACCAACGCCGAAGGACCCACCGCCCTCAACCAGGTGGGCTCGACCGCCAACCGGCGCAACGTGCCGGGCAGCAGCACGGCGTCCTACGCGATCGAACTGATCCCGGCCAGCAGCTCGCCGACCCAATACTGCGACAGCAGCAGCGTCGCCGCCGCGACCGCGAGCATGCTCGAGTCGCAGGGCTCGATGAAGGGCACCTTCCGGATCCGGTCGACCGGGTACGCGGGCGACTCGGAAGTCTCGGTCACCGCCACCTTCAAGCCCGCCAGCTTCCTCGACTACGTCTACTTCACCCAGCTGGAGACCTCCGATCCGGTCACCTACGGCACCGAAACGACGATCAAAGGCGCCTACGAACAGTGCTCGAAGACGCTGGCCGAAGGCCGCTACCTGGCCAAGATCCCCGGAACCAGCAAGTACTGCGACGCGATTTCCTTCGTCAGCGGCGACAACATCAAGGGGCCGATGCACACCAACGACGCCTTCGCGATCTGCGGCAGCCCCACCCTCGGCCGCAACGCGAACGACCCGGTCGAGGTCAGCGCGCCGTCGCCGGGCTGGTATTCGACCAAGGACATCCCCAACTCCGGCTCCGGCTGCACCGGCACCCCCAACTTCGCCGGCACCTTCACGACCAACTCGCCGGCGCTGCTGCCGCCGTCGACCAACGGCGCGATCGCGACCCTGACCGAACCCCAGTTCAAGTTCCAGGGCCAGGTCGGCATCTGCCTGGAAGGCTCCTCGATGACCGTCCGCAGCGGCGCCCACAGCTGCTCGGGCGGAACCGTCGTCTACTCGGGAGCGCAACCCGCCAACGGCATCGTCTACGTCGAAAACGTCGCCTGCGACGGCTCCTACTCGCCGTTCGAAACCGCATACCCGGAAACCTCGGAATGCGGCAACGTCTTCGTCCACGGCACCTACACGGAGCCGCTGACGATCGCCGGCGGCAACGACATCATCGTCGACGGCAACATCATCCAGGAAGGCGAAGAAGGCGTCCTCGGGCTGATCGCGAACAACTTCATCCGCGTCTACCACCCGGTCGAACTGTACGTCTGGACCGACTCCCGCGGGCGCCAGCACAGCGAATGCCGCAACGCGCCCGGGGCGCTGGAAGACCCCGAGATCGACGCCGCGATCCTCGCCATCAATCACTCGTTCATCGTCGACAGCTACAACTGCGGCAGCCAGCTCGGCACGCTCAAGGTCTACGGCGCAATTGCCCAGAAATACCGCGGCGCGGTCGGCACCAGCGGCGGCACCGGCTACTACAAGAACTACGAATACGACGAACGCCTGCACACGGTCTCGCCGCCGGCGTTCATCGAACCCGTCTCCTCGGACTGGGTGATCGGCAGGGAGACGGTCGGGTGACCCGGCTTTGCGTACCGGCGCGTCCGCCCAGGGCAAAAGTTTCGCGACGGATTTGTCGATGCACCTAACGGACAGATCCGCCCGCTCAGATTGCAGATGATTCCCGACGCCCTCAAGAAAGACATCAGCCTCAAGGACCTCAGGCTCCCGAGCCTCAGGGGCCCGAGCTTCAAGCTGACCCGTAACCGCAGCTTCCGCCTCGCCCAGCACGGGCACGGTGACGTGGTCGGCATCGAGCTGGAGGCGGGCAGCATCGCCGCCTCCGAAGTGCACGTCAACGGCGCCGCCAGCGTCACCGCCGCCGCGGTGCAAACGCTGCCGGCCGGCGCCTTCGAGGACGGCGAGGTCCGCGACCCCGGCACGGTGACCGAGGCACTGCGCGAGCTCTTCCAGGAGAACCGCCTCTCGCCCCGGGTGCGTCTCGGCATCGCAAACCAGCGGGTCGTCGTTCGCACGATTCGGCTGCCGGCGATCGACGATCCCGCCGAGCTCGACTCGGCGGTGCGCTTCGCCGCCCAGGAGGAGATCCCGATGCCGATCGAGCAGGCGGTGATCGACCACCGGGTGGTCGGCGGCGTCGCCGCCAACGGCGACGGGCCGCCACAGATCGACGTGATCGTCGTCGCCGCCCGCCGCGACATGATCTCCGCCTCGCTGAAACCGCTGCGCGACGCCGACCTCGAACCGGTGGGCGTCGACCTCTCCGCCTTCGGGATGATCCGCGCGCTCGGCGAGCTGGCGCCGGTCTACGGCGAGGACGCAGTCGCCGGCGAGGCGCCGGCCAAGCAGGGAGTCCTCTACTGCAACCTCGGGGACGTCACCAACCTGGCGGTGGCCAAGGGTCGCTCCTGTCTCTTCACCCGCGTCTCCCCCACCGGCCTCGAGGACATCGCGGGCAGCCTGATCTCGGCCACGGGTTTGCTGCCCGAGCACGCCAGGCAGTGGCTCGAATACGTGGGACTCCTCACGCCCACCGACCAGATCGGCGGCGATCCCGGCTTGGTCGCGACCGTCCGCAGCACCCTGGAGCGCGGCGCCGACTCGCTGCTCGGCGAGCTGCGCCTCTCGCTCGACTTCTACGGGAGCCAGGAGGCGGCGGTCCCGGTCGAGCGGGTCGTCCTCTGCGGTCCCGGCAGCGCGATTCCCGGCATCGCCGAGCGGATGGGCGCGACGCTCGGACTGCCGGTCGAGGTCGGCCGCCCGACCGCGCTTGCGGACTACGAGCCGGCGCTCGCCTCGCGCCTGACCCTGCCCTTCGGCATCGCCCTCGACGAGTAGTCCCATGCGCCCGGTAAATCTGATTCCAAAGGACGAGCGGCCCGGTAGCCACCGGCCGATGCGCAGCGGCCCGCTCGCCTACGTGATCGTCGGCGGCCTCGCCGCGCTGTTGATCGGCGTCGTGGTCCTCGTCATCACCGGCAACCAGATCTCCGAACGGGAAGCGGAAGTCGTCAGCGTCCAGCAGGAAACCCGGCAGGCCGAAGCCAAGGCGCAACGGCTCGCCGCCTACACCGAATTCCACAGCGTCCGCGAACAGCGAGTGGCGACCGTGACGAGCCTCGCCGACAGCCGCTTCGACTGGGAACGGGTGATGCGCGAACTGGCGCTGGTCCTGCCGGGCAACGTCTGGCTGACGAACCTCGGCGGCACCGTCACCCCGAACGTCTCGGTCAACGGAGCGCCCTCGGTCGCGCTGCGCCAGACGATCCCCGGCCCGGCGCTGGAGCTGGTCGGCTGCGCCCATGATCAGGACGCGGTCGCCGGCTTCGTCCAGGCTCTGAAGCAGATCGACGGCGTCACCCGCGTCGGCGTTCAGAGCTCCACCCTCGGCTTCAGCAGCGGCGGCGGCGAGGGCGGCTCGGCGACGACCTCGACCTGCCAGACCCGCAAGTTCATCGCCCAGTTCCAGATCGCCGTCGCCTTCGACGCGGCGCCGATCCCGGAGACTTCCAGCGAAGGCGAAGTGGCGCCGGCCCCGGCTCCGGAAGCCTCCGGCGAAGAAGGGGAATCGACGCCCGCCAGCTCCGAAGAAGGGGAAGGCTGAGATGGGCTCCTCGTCGTCGAACCGCCTGATCGTCTCGATCCTGGTCGTCGTCGCGCTGGCGATCGCCTTCTGGATGCTGCTGCTCTCGCCGAAGCGGAACAAGGCAGACGAGCTCGGCAGCCAGGTCGAAAGCCTCAAGATCTCCAGGGAACAGGCCGAGGCCACCGTCGAGCAGGCCGAAGTCGCCCGCCGGGCGTTCCCGGCCGACTACCGACAGCTCGTCACGCTGGGCCAGGCGGTGCCGGCGAGCGACGAAACCTCCTCGCTGCTGGTCGAACTCAGCCGCGTCGCCGAACGAACCAAGGTCAAGTTCGACGCCCTCCAGCTCGAAGGCCAGGGTGAAACGTCCGCACCGGTGACGAGCGCCGAAGGCTCCAACGTGGCGCCGCCCACGACCGGCACCACCGGCTCGTCGAACTCGACGCCGGCGGCGGAAACCGTGCCGCCGACCGAGGCCTCGGCCTCGCTGCTGCCGCTGGGAGCGGTGATCGGCCCGGCCGGCCTTGGCGTGATGCCGTACGGCCTCTCGTTCCGCGGCAACTACTTCCACATTGCCGACTTCATGCAGGAACTGGACAAGATGGTCCACACCGGCGACTCGAAGCTCAGCGTCGACGGCCGGCTTTCCACCATCGACGGGTTCGCCCTCACCGCCGATGGCGAACGCGGGTTTCCCTACCTGAGCGCAAGCTTCCAGATCACCACCTACCTGGTCCCGCCGAACCAGGGCATCACCGCCGGCGCCTCGCCGACCGAACCGGCGCTGACGAGCTCCAGCGCTGCACCCGTATCCGAAAGCGGGGAAGCACGATGAACTTCCTCAAGAAGGGACCGGAGATCAAGCTCTCCGGGATCAAGGTCCCGGGCTTCCTCCAGGACGTCTACTTCGACCTCAAGGACCGCCACCTGCTGCCGCTGGCGGTGATCCTGCTGCTCGCGATCATCGTCGTTCCCTTCGCGCTGAGCAAGTCCTCGAGCCCCGAATCCGAACCGGGGAGCACCACGGCGGGCAGCGATGCCGGCGCCGAAACGGCGACCGTCGCCACCAACGGCGAGCTGGTGGCGAAGTCGGCCCCCGGCCTGCGCGACTACCGGCGACGCCTGGACTACCTGACGCAGAAGAACCCGTTCCACCAGCAGTACCAGCGCGGCGAACAGAGCGACGAAACCAGCGCCAGCACGAGCGGCGAAAGCACGGTGACCACGACCGAAGGCTCGACCTCGAGCGGCGGCACGGAAACCGAAACGACCACCGAATTCACCACCACGCACCACATCACCTACTACTCCTACGCGATCGACGTCAGGGTCACCACCGGAGGTGGGGCCGAAGAAAGCGCCGCTGAAGAAGGCGGCTCCGGCGGCGATGGCAAGAACGTCACCGTTCGCAAGAACCTGCCCGAGCTGACGATGCTGCCCAGCCGCGAAGCCGCCGCGGTCATGTACATGGGCGCCAGCAAGGACGGCAAGAAGGCGCTGATGCTCGTCTCCTCCAACGTCGAATCGATCTTCGGCGACGCCGTCTGCGTCCTCGGCTCCGAAACCTGCGAGCTGCTCGCCCTCGAAGTCGGCCTCCCCGAGACCTTCGTCTACGGCGGCAACGGCCGTCGCTTCACGATCGAACTGCTCGAAACCCACCTGATCGAAAGCGACAAGCTCCACAAGGCCCCGCTGGGCAAGCCGCACAAACACCCGGAAGGGTGAAGCAGGAGCGCCCGGTCGCTAGCTGCCCGTCCGCTCGCGGTGCTTGCACCCCGGCCAGCAGCAGGGACGGCGCATGCCTTCCTCCAGCTCTTCCCGAGTGCGGCGGATACGGCGCTCGCGGGTAGCCGGCCGCTTCGCATCCTCGACCCAGCAGATGAACTCGTTGCGCGCCAGCGGCGTGATGTCCACCCAGGCATCCAGCGCCGTCGCATCGGCGATCAGCGCTTCCCGCAGATCCGCGGGAAGCTCATGCACCACGCCTCCGGGGACCATCTGAGGTTCCGCTGATCCTTGCACGGCATCAGAGTATCCAGCACCCATTGTTGCCCCAGCAAGCCGCTGGTATACCTGGGTATACTGGCTGCATGGCAAAGGTTATGGTCTCCCTTCCAGACGATCTCCTCGCCGAGGTCGACGCCGAGGCGCGCCGCGGCGGCACGACCCGCAGCGCCGTGATGCGCGGGTTCGCCGATGCGGCGCTACGTCAACGCCGAGAGAGCCGCGCGGCGGCAATGCGCTCGCTGCTCCGCGACGCCTCTCCCCATGGCGGACACGCCGCGGAGCAAGTGAAGGCGATGCGACCCGGTTCGTGACGGCGCTCCTTCTCGACGCAAGCGTCTTGCTCGCTGCCTTCGATCCCGAGGACGACCATCATGAGTCGGCACGGGCGTTGCTGGAAGACGAGGATGCGACCCTCGCCACGCTCGACCTCGCTCGCTATGAGGTCGCCAACGTCGCAGTGCGGGCGTGGCGGGCACCGGAGTCGGTGGCACCCCTGCTGGCAGCGATCGAGAGACTCGCCGACGACGGCGGCGTCCTCCCCTCGTCGGACACCCTCCTAGCCAGGGCGGCGGAGATCGCCGAGCGCCACACCATCTCCGTTTATGACGCGGCCTACGCAGCCGCCGCCGACGAAGGCGGCCATCGCCTTGTCAGCTGCGACGAGCGGGACTTGGTCTCAAAGGGCTTAGCGGCACCCCCTGCATCGCACCGGCGGAGTTGAGCCCTCCTAAGCGCGACCGGGTCAGCCGAGGTAGGCGTTGAGCAGCGGCGTCCCGGCGAGCATGGCGAAGATGCCGCCGAGGGCGAGGAAGGGGCCGAAGGGGATCGCCATCTTGCGGGCGGCGGGGCCGTGGCGGAGGATGAGGGCGATGCCGACGAGGCTGCCGGCGAGGAGGGCGAAGAGGATCGCGGGGGCGACGGCGCGGCCGAGGAAGAGGCCCATCACCGCGGCGAGCTTGACGTCGCCGAGGCCCATGCCGCCGGGATAGGCGAGGGCGGCGAGGAAGAGGACGCCGCCGGCCGCGACGGCGGCGATCACGCGCTCGGGAAGGCTGCCGGGGTCGGTGGGCGCCGCGATCAGGACGGCGAGGACGGCGCCGGCGATCAGGACCTTGTTGGGGATGATCCGCTGCTCGAAATCGGTCAGGGTGATCGCGGCCAGCATCGTGGTGAAGACGAAGTCGAGGGCGATCTCGGCCGGGTCGTGCCAGTGGACGGCGACGGCCGCGGCGAAGGTGGCCCCCACCGCCACCTCGGTCAGCGGGTAGCGGGGCGAGATCGGCGCGCCGCAGCAGCGGGCGCGGCCGCGGAGCAGCAGCCAGCCGAGGACCGGCACGTTGTCACGGGCGGCGATCTGGGCACCGCAGGCCGGACACTCCGAGCGGGCGAAGACCAGCGACATCCCCCGCGGCACGCGGTGCGCCACGGCCGTCGCGAAGCTACCGGCGGCGAGCCCGAAGAGGAAGGCGATGACGATCGCGGCGGCCACTGGGCTGGGGTTTCTAGCCGGGGCGCCGGCTTCCTCCGGCGGCGGAGCTCAGTGCGCGGCGCGGACGACCTTGAAGCGGCGCTTGGCCGGCTTCGCGTCGCTGTTGCCGGCGAGGTCGACCGCCTTGACCCGGAACAGGTACTTGCGCGGATGCAGGTGCTTGATCTTCAGCGGCGACTTGCAGGCCTTCCACTTCTTCTTGTTGACCTTGCAGAAGAACTTGGTGCCGGGCAGGGTGCCGGTGGTGTCGGTGAAACGGAAGGTCGCGACGCGGCGGCGCGTCTTGGAAGCCGGACCCATCGTGATCCGGGTGTGCGGCAGGGTCGAGTCCTCGCCGTAGTAGACGGGCCGCGAGCAGCTCGATTCGCCGCCTGAGCCGACCGAGATGCCGGCGAAGGCGGTGAGCGCGTTTGGCACCACCCGCACCTCGACCCCGGCCGCGAACTGCGCGGCGGTGACGTTGGCGACGGGGTTGCCGGTGCAGTTGGCGACGTCGAAGATCTTCACCCTGGCGGCGCCGGGCGCCGAGCCGGTGACGGTCGGCGTGGTGTCGTTCGCCCAGCCGCCGGGGCTCGTCCGCAGCTGCGGCGGCTCGGGGGGCGACCCGGCACCCCCGCCGGATCCGCCGCCACCACCACCTCCCGATGGCGGTTCTTCTTTCGGAAGTTCTTTCACCTGTTCGTAGGCGATCGCATTCGAGCAGCCGGAGAAGCCTTCGACTTCGTCTTCGACGTTGGCCGAGATCCAGGTGGTCGTTTCCGCTTCGACCGTTACCTGGATTCCCGCTTCGTCAAACACGGTCGTGCTGGCCGAGCCGAACGCCGTGCCTTCGCATTCTTTGTTCGGATAGAGGAAGACGGTCTGTTCCCCGCCGCCGGCAGACGTGATGGCGTTGGCTCGCACCCCGAGGAAGACGGATTTGATGATGCCGTTGGAGCTGCCGTGAACCACCGGCGTCAGGCTGAGGCCCGGCGACACGGGATCGGTGCCGGTCAGGATCGGCGTCGCGGGCGCGGCCGTCGCGGTCGAGACCAGGGAGAGCACGGCCGCCGCCGAGGCAGCCAGTGCCGCAACCCTCAGACGCAGCGAAGGGCGGGCCGTGGTAGCCCGCCCTTCACAAGAGACACACACTGGCTTAGCCATACCTAAGCGTTAGTCGCGGCGATCAGGAACCCCAGACGCCGTTGCCTTCGGCGTCTTTAGAGCAGCCGCCCTTACCGGGGGCGCTGCAGGTGAAGGCCAATTCACCGGCGGTATTCTTGATCGTGAACGTGCCCGAGTTACCTTCCGCCGTCAGGGTGTAACCGGTTTCTTCGCCGGTCACAGCGGTGAAGCCGCCTTCTTCTGCCGGAATCGTGGGCTCGATTTCGTGCAGCTTTTCCTGGGTGCACGTCGCAGCAGGGTACTTGCCGCCGTTTTCGGTGGCGCAGGTCTCCATCGCGACCTGGGCGGAGTGCAGGTTCTCCTTGGCCTTCGCGTCGCCGGCCTTTTCCTTCTGGTTGAAGAAGGCGGGCAGCGCGATCGCGGCCAGGATTCCGAGGATGAGCATGACGACCAGGAGCTCGATCAGGGTGAACCCCGCCTCCTTGTCACCGTTGAGCCGGGCCCCGATTCGTGCCCGGAGATTCTGGAGCATCATAGGTACCTCCTAATGGACCTATCGTGCGCCAGAGCCCGGGAATTGCCGTTTGGCACCGAGGCACTGGCATCTCGTTTGCACAGTCCTCATCGGTCCCCCGCGTCACACCTTTAGCCCTGCCGGGAGAAGTCCAACTTTTCGCTCTGGCACTACGAAAAAGTGTGGAAGCAGTTGGGTAGAAATACCTATCCCGGGACTCCGCCTACCGGCAATTCCGCGACCGCGACCGGACAAACGTCTAAAACCCGCTGAGAACCGCGCCGCCGGTGCCAATGGGGCTCGAGGGAGGAATCCGATTTCCAGATACTGCGAAACTGTATCCTAGGTACGTGCGATTCTGTTTCCTAAACTGCTGCGGAACCGACTCCTTCTGATTGCCGCGTGCCATGGCCTATCTGCCTCGAGCCCTTGAAGCTGAACTCGATGAGCTGTTCGCCTCCCTGCCTGCCCTCGCGATCGAGGGGGCCAAGGGCGTGGGCAAGACGGCCACGGCTTCTCGCCGGGCCAGGACGGTCCAAGCGCTCGACGACCCCGAGCAGCTCGAGCTGGCGGCGGCCGACCCAAAGCGGCTGCTCACCGCCGCAACCCCGATCCTGATCGATGAGTGGCAGCGGCTACCTCAGACCTGGGACCTCGTTCGCCGCGCAGTCGACGACGGAGCGCGAGCGGGAAGCTTCCTGCTGACCGGATCCGCCTCACCAGACGGGACGGGCACGCACTCCGGTGCCGCCCGCATTCCGTTGATCCGCATGCGGCCGCTGGCTTTCTCCGAGCGCCGGGGCAACAACGGGTCCGTCAGCATGGCCGAGCTGCTGCAGGGAGAAAGGCCGCCGCTCGAAGGAGAGACGTCGCTTGCCCTCGAGGACTACACCGATGAGATCCTCGCCTCCGGCCTGCCCGGCCTGCGTCGTTTTTCCGGGAAGGCCCTGCGCGCGCAGCTCGACGGGTACCTCGAGCGCGTCATCGACCGCGACCTCCCCGAGCTGGGCCGCCAGGTGCGCAACCCCGCGGGCCTGCGCAGATGGATGCGGGCCTACGCCGCGGCGTCCTCCACGACCACGTCCTTCGAGAAGATCCGCCAGGCAGCGGCCGGAAATGGAGGTGAGCAGATCAGTCGCAAGGGCGCCGGTCCCTACCGGGATGCGCTCGAACGGCTGTGGATACTCGACCCGGTTCCCGGCTGGTCCCCCAGTCGCAGCCACCTGAGCCGCCTCGCAACCTCGGAGAAGCATCAGCTCGCCGACCCCGCACTGGCGGCCCGCTTGGTGGGTGCCACGAAGGGTGCCCTGCTCGACGGCGAGGAGTTCGGACCTCCCATCCCCCGCGACGGGACGTTCCTCGGCGCCCTCTTCGAGTCCCTCGTGACCCTGAGCGTCAGGGTCTACGCACAAGGAGCCGAGGCCGACGTCAAGCACCTTCGCTCCTACGCCGGCGACCGCGAGATCGACCTGATCGTGCAGCGCGATGACGATCGCGTCGTCGCCGTCGAGGTCAAGCTGACCGCCGTGCCCCGTGACCGGGACCTCCGCCACCTTCGCTGGCTGCAGAGAAACCTCGGGGACGACCTGCTCGATGCGATCGTCGTCACCACCGGCAGCACCGCCTACCGGCGCAGGGACGGCATCGGCGTGGTCCCCCTCGCCCTGCTCGGGCCATGACGCCGCAAGCGCGCCGTCAGCGGATGTGTTCGTAGATCGAGAACATCGGCAGGTACATCGAGATCACGATGAAGCCGACGATGCCGCCGACGAAGACGATCATCACCGGCTCGATCAGCGCCGTCAGCGCCTTCACCTTGGCGTCGACCTCGGCCTCGTAGAAGTCGGCGACCTTCGACATCATCGGCTGCAGCTGCCCGGTCTCCTCGCCGACCGAGAGCATGTGGCCGACCATCGGCGGGAAGATCGGGTTCTTCTCGATCGGCCCCGCCAGGGTGCCGCCGCGCTTGACCGAGGCGTAGACGTCGTCCATCGCCTGCTCGACGACGACGTTGCCGGCGGTCTCGCCGGTCAGCTTGATCGACTGCAGCATCGGCACGCCGGCCTCGACCGACCCGGCAAAGGTGCGCGACCAGCGGGCCAGCGCCACCTTCTGGATCACGTCGCCGATCTTGAAGGGAATCCGCAGCTTGATCCGATCCCACACTTCACCCCCGGCCGTCGTCTTCTTCCACTTGAAGAAGGCAAAGAACGACAGGGCGATCGCCGGAATCAGGATGTACCAATAGCCGGTTAGAACTTCCGATGCACCGACGCAGAACTTGGTTGGGAGCGGAAGTTCCGCCGGTTCCTCCGGATGTTCTTCGGCGAGTTCTTCGAAGATCTTGGCGAAGACCGGGATCACGAAGGCAACGATCGCGATCAGAACCACGGTCGCGAATCCGAACACCAGCATCGGATACATCAGCGCCGATTTGACCTGCCGGCGCAGCGAGTCGGCTTTCTCGACCTGGAAGGCGACGCGGTCGAGCACCTCGTCAAGCCGCCCGGACTGCTCGCCGGAGCGGACCATCGCCCGGTAGAGCCGATCGAAGACCCGCGGGTAGCGCTCCATCGCCTTCTCCAGCGAGCTGCCGGCCTCGACGTCCGAGCGAACCCCGGCGATGGCCGCTTTGATCTCCTCGTCCTGGGTCTGGTCCTCGAGCGTTTCCAGCGTCCGCAACATCGGCATGCCCGAGGCGACCAGGGTGGCGAACTGGCGCGAGAAGACCGCCAGCTCGCGCATGTCGACGCCTTTGAAGCGTTTGAAGTAGTCCTCGATCTTGACCGGGCTCTTCTTCTCGCTGACGTCGAGGACGATCAGGCCGCGCTGGCGCAGCTGCTCGCTCACGGCGGCCTTCGATTCAGCCTCGACCTCGCCCTTGGAGGCGGTGCCGGCGAGGTCCATCGCCCGGAACTCGAAGGTGGTCGCGTCGGCCATCGGCTAGCTCCCCCCGACGTAGTTCGGGGGCGCGACGCTCGGCGCCGCCACGCCGGCGACGGCGCCGCCGTTCTGGTCGGGCGCCGCCCCGCCGAGCAGCCGGTTCAGCTCCTCGGGCACCGAGGCGCGCTGTTCGGCCAGCGCCCGTCCCACCTTGCCGGTGCGGACCAGGCGCGCCAGGTCGGCGTCCATCGTCTGCATTCCGACGGCGCCCGAGGTCTGCACGGCGCCGTAGATCTGGTGCGTTTTGCCCTCGCGGATCAGGTTGCGGATCGCCGGCGTCGGCACCAGCACCTCGCAGGCGACGGCGCGGCCGCGGCCGTCGAGGGTCGGCAGCAGCTGCTGGGTGACGATGCCCTGCAGGGCGATCGAGAGCTGGGTTCGCACCTGCCCCTGCTGCTCGGGCGGGAAGACGTCGATGATCCGGTCCACCGTCTGCGCGGTCGACTGGGTGTGGAGGGTGGCGAAGACCAGGTGGCCGGTCTCGGCCGCGGTCAGCGCGGTCGAGATCGTCTCCAGGTCCCTCATCTCGCCGACCAGGATCACGTCGGGGTCCTCTCGCAGGGCGGCGCGCAGGCCGAGCGAGAAGTCGGGCGCGTCGCTGCCGACCTCGCGCTGGTTGACGATCGACTGTTTGTGTGTGTGCAGGAACTCGATCGGATCCTCGATCGTCAGGATGTGATCCTGGCGCGAGGAGTTGATCACGTCGATCATCGCCGCCAGCGTCGTGCTCTTGCCCGATCCGGTGGGGCCGGTGACGAGGACGAAGCCGCGCGGTTTCTCGGCCAGCTCGCGCAGCACCTGCGGCACGCCCAGCGAGTCGAGCGCCGGGATCTCCTGCGGCACCAGGCGGAAGGCGGCGCTGACCGTGCCGCGCTGGAAGAAGCAGTTGACGCGGAAGCGGGCGACGCCCGGGATCGCGTAGGCGAAATCGAGCTGTTTGTTGTTCTCGAAGCGTTTGCGCTGGTCGTCGTTGAGGATCCCGTAGACGACCTCGCGGGTCTGCTGCGGGTTGAGGACAGGGAAGCCCTCCATCGGCACGATCTTGCCCTTGTCGCGCATCGCCGGCGGGAACCCGGGCGTGATGTGGACGTCGGAGGCCCTGCTCTCGACCATGCGGCCGAGGACGGCGGAGAAGTCGAAGTCAAGCCGTGACACGAAGCACCTCCTCGAGGCTGGTGAGGCCGGAGCGGACCTTGGAGACGCCGTCCTCGCGCAGGGTCAGCATCCCCTCTTCCTGGGCGACGGCGGCGATTTCGGTCTCCCCGGCGTGGGCGATGGTCAGTTCCTTCAGGCGCTCGCTCAGCTCCATCACCGAGTAGATCCCGACCCGGCCCTGGTAGCCGCTGTGGTTGCAGCGGGCGCAGCCGACCGGCTCGTAGGCTTCGATCTCGGCGCCGACGCGAACCCCCGTCTCGGCGATCGCCGCAGCCGTGATGACTTTGCGCCGCTTGCAGGTCGGACAGAGCCGCCGGGCCAGGCGCTGGGCGACGACGCAGTCGACGGCGGAGGCGGTGAGGAAGGCCTCGATCCCCATCTCGTTGAGACGGGCGATCGCGCCGGGGGCGTCGTTGGTGTGCAGCGTGGTCAGCATCAGGTGCCCGGTCAGCGCCGCCTCGATCGCGATCCGCGCCGTCTCTGCGTCGCGGATCTCGCCGACCATGACGATGTCGGGGTCGGCGCGCAGGATCGAGCGCAGGCCGGTGGCGAAGTCGAGCCCCGCCTTGCGGTTGACGTTCATCTGGTTGACGCCGTCGATCCGGTACTCGACCGGGTCCTCGATCGTGATGATCTTCTTCTCGACCTCGTTCAGCTCGCTGAGCGCCGCGTACAGCGTCGTGCTCTTACCCGAGCCGGTCGGGCCGGTGACGAGGACGGCCCCGTAGGCCTGATGGAAGGCGCTCTCGAAACGGGCGCGGGCGGAGCCGTCCATGCCGAGGTCGTCGAGCGAGCGCTGGGCGTTGCTTTCGTCGAGGATGCGGATCGTCGCCCCCTCGCCGCGCTGGGTCGGCAGGGTCGTGACGCGCAGGTCGATACGGCGCTCGTCGACGGCGACGCTGACGCGGCCGTCCTGCGGCACCCGTTTCTCGGCGATGTCGAGCTCGCTCATGATCTTCAGCCGCGAGATCACGGCGCCGATCATCCGTTTCGGCACGTGCGCGGACTCCTTCAGCACGCCGTCGACGCGGAAGCGGATCCGCAGCTCGCCCTCTTCGGGCTCGAGGTGGACGTCGGACGCCCCCTCCCCCACCGCCTGGGCGAGGATCGAGTAGACGAGCTTGATCACCGGCGCGTCCTCGGCCCCGGCCTGCATCTCGCTGACCGAGGCGAGCGCCTGCTCCTCCTCTTCTTCGGCGACGTCCTCGGTGATCACCGCCTCGGCGGCGGCACTCTGCAGCGTCCCCAGGCGGGTCAGCAGCCCCTCGACGTCGGCCTTGGGGGCGACCGCGATGCGGCAGTCGAGGCCGGTGGCGATCTGGATGTCGTCGACGGCGAGGACGTTGGCCGGGTCGGCGGCGGCGACCAGCAGCGTGTGGGAGTCGACGTAGCCGACCGGCACCGCCTGGTAGCGACGCGCCATCGTCACCGGGAACAGCGCCGCGGCGGCGACGTCGACGTTGTAGGAGGCGAGGTCGACGTGGTCGAGGCCGTAGCGCTCGGCGGTGGCGCGCGAGAGCTGGTCTTCGTTGATCACGCCCTGCTCGAGCAGCAGCGCCTCCGGCGGCCGACCGGCGCTGCGCGCCGCCTCCACCGCGTTTTGCACCAGTTCCGGAGAGGCGTAGCCGAGCTCGACCAGGACGTCGGTGATGAACCCCTGCGAGCGCCCGCGCGAGCGCGGCGGCGTCAGCCCCGGCGTGGCCTGGACCTCGGGGCCGGGCATCGCCGGCGCCGCCGAAGTGCCCGAGTCGGGGACTGGCTGCAGGTGGCTCGGGTAGCGGGTCTGGTCGAAGGAGCTCATCGCCGGCTCATTCGGGGTGGTAGGTCTTTTCGGGCCCCTTGTACGAGGCGTCGCGCACCGCCTGGACGACGGACTCGACGGTCTGGAAGCCGTAGTCGATGCTGGCCTGCGGCACGCCGCCGCTGAGGTTGCGCGGGCGGACGACGACCAGGGCGGGAACGCGGTTCAGTTCGAGGCCAACCGTGATCGCCGCGTAGCGCGGCAGCTCCCGCACGGGGACTTCGATCAGGGCGACGTTCGGGAGGTACGGCAGCACCCGGCTCGCGCTCGCAACGCGGCGGTCGTCGATCCCACCGTCGTGGACGACGAGCAGGACCACGGTCTTGTTCGCCTCGTAGGCACGGCGGTAGTCGGCAGGGGGCGGTGGCACCGGCACCGAGATCGGAGTCGCGCCGGACCCGACGGCGGTGACACTGCCTTCTTCGATCCCGGCGACGGCGTTTTCGACCGCTTCGCCGGGGCTCGACCCGGTCGCGGTGACGCCGTTGACGGTGGCGACCGTCGGCCCGGCGGAGCTCGATTCTTCTTCTTCGCCGCCGCCCGGTTTGAGCACGAAGACGAAGAGGGCGAGCGCGGCCAGCACGCCGATCAGGGCGACCTGGACGACCGGGTTGTTGTTGAGCTGCTCCCTCATCCGGCGACCGCCTCACCCCGGGGGGCCTGGAGCTGCTCGATACCGCTGGCGCGCTGGCCGCCGGCGGCGAGCATCAGCTTGAAATCGTGCGGGTTGGAGGCGTACTCGAGCGCCGTCTCTTCGGTGATCTTCCCCGCCATCGCGTACTGCAGCAGCGACTGGTCGAAGGTCCGCATGCCGTAGTACTCGCCTTCGGCGATGACCTCGGTGATCTTGCCGGTTTCGTCGGGGTTGAGGATCAGGTCCTGGATGCGACCGGTGACGACCATCACCTCGGAGGCGGGCACCCGGCCCTCGCCGGTGACGTCGGGGACGAGCCGCTGGGCGATCGCCCCCTTCAGCGTCCCCGCCAGCATCACCCGCGACTGGTGCTGCAGGTGGGGCGGGAAGAAGTCGACGATGCGGTTGATCGTCTCCGTCGCGTCGAGCGTGTGGACCGTGGAGAGCACCAGGTGGCCGGTCTCCGCCGCCGACAGCGCCGTGCGGACCGTCTCCTCGTCGCGCATCTCGCCGATCAGGATCACGTCGGGGTCCTGGCGCAGAACCCGCCTCATGGCGCGGCCGAAGCCCTTGGTGTCAGAGCCGACTTCGCGCTGGTTGACGATCGAGCGTTTGTCCTCGTGCAGGTACTCGATCGGGTCCTCGAGCGTGATGATGTGCCGGGGCCGCGTCAGGTTGATGTGGTCGATCATCGCCGCCAGCGTCGTGCTCTTGCCCGAGCCGGTGGTGCCGGTGACGAGGACGATCCCGCGCGGCTCCTCGGCCAGGTGTCGCACCACATCGGGCAGGCCGAGCTCGTCGATCGAGCGGATCTCGTAGGGGATCGCGCGGCAGACGATCGAGATCGCCCCGCGCTGCTTGAAGACGTTGACGCGGAAACGGGAGACCCCCGCCAGCGCGTAGGAGAAGTCAGCCTCGCCGTCCTCCTCGAACTCGGTCAGCGAGCGGACCTCGGCCATGTCGTGGAAGGCCTTCTCGGTGTCCTGCTCGCTGAGCAGCCCGAAGCCCTCGAGCGGGATCAGCTCCCCGTGCATGCGGGCAACCGGCGGCGAGTCGACCTTCACATGGAGGTCGGAGCCTTCACGCTCGACGAGCGTGCGCAGGGCTGAGTCGATGTCGAACATCCCGACCTGTATCGGTCGGGATGTTCGAAGCCTTAAACGGCGGTGCTAAGCGACCTCGCGCAGTTTCTGGGCCTCGCCCAGGGACTGGAGCTTTTTCAGGCTCTGGTTCTCGATCTGGCGGATCCGCTCGCGGGTGACGTTGAAGGTGCGGCCGACCTCGTCCAGGGTCCGCGGATGCTCGCCGCCGAGCCCGTAACGGAGCTCGAGCACGCGGCGCTCGCGGTAGGAGAGGTTCTCGAGGGCCTCCTTCAGCGCCTCTTTGGTCAGCAGGTCCGCGGC
>JBEHWY010000038.1:0-25273 GCA_048498975.1 Actinomycetota bacterium
CACCTAAGTCCCCACCGGGGGGGTGTTTTGTTCCGCGATGAGAAAAAAAGCACTGCCACGCGGGGGGAAGAGGGTGCGGTAGGCGTCGAGGCCGTCGGGGCCGGCGAGGAGGGCCTCGCGTGGCTCCCATTGGGTGACCTCGGGCTGGAGCCCGGGCCAGTCGCGCCCGGCGACGTAGGGGAGGTTGGCGAGGACGAGGTCGAAGCGCTCGCCGGCGGGGACGCTGCCCTGGCGGAACTCGACCTGGGCGGCGAGGCCGAGGCGCTCGGCGTTAGCGCGCGCCACTTCCAGCGCCTCGGGTGAGGTGTCGGTGGCGAGGACCTCGCAGGCTGGCAGCTCGTCGGCCACCGCGAGGGCGATCGCACCGGAGCCGGTGCCGAGGTCGAGCACTCGCGCCGGCCGGCGCTCCAGCGCGACTTCGACCAGCAGCTCGGTCTCCGGCCGCGGAATCAGCACCCGGCGGTCGACCGCGAGCTCGATGTGGCGAAACCCTTTCAACCCGAGGATGTAGGCGACCGGCTCGCGCCGCAGCCGCCGCCGCACCATCTCGCCGAACGCGCGCGCCGCAGGCGCCGGCACCCCCACCTCGGGTTGCGCTGCCAACGCCGCCCGTCCGCACCCCATCGCCTCACCCAGCAGCAGTTCCGCATCGAGCCGCGGGTTCTCGACGCCGGCGGCCGTCAGTCCGTCGACCGCCGCCCCTAGCGCTTCCCTGACCTTCGCCGCCCCGGCCGCCACCGCCACGTCAGGCAACCGCAGCGGCCTCGAGCTTTTGGCGTTTCTCCTCCGCCGCCAGCGCCTCGGTGAACTCGGTCAGGTCGCCGCCGAGCACGCCGTCGAGGTTGTGGGAGGTGAGCTTGATCCGGTGGTCGGTGACCCGGCCCTGGGGAAAGTTGTAGGTGCGGACCTTCTCCGAGCGCTCGCCGCTGCCGACCTGCGCCTTGCGCTCGGAGGCGATCTTCGCCTGCTGCTCGGCCAGCTCGCGCTCATAGAGCCGGGCGCGCAGCACCCGCATCGCCCGCTCCTTGTTCTGCAGCTGGGACTTCTCGTCCTGCATCGAGACGACGATCCCGGTCGGTTTGTGGGTGATCCGCACCGCCGAGTCGGTCGTGTTGACCGACTGGCCGCCGGGCCCAGAGGAGCGGTAGACGTCGATCTGGAGGTCGTTCTGGTCGACCTCGACCTCGACCTCCTCGGCCTCGGGCAGAACCGCGATCGTCGCCGTCGAGGTGTGGATCCTCCCCTGCGACTCGGTCTCCGGCACGCGCTGGACGCGGTGGGTACCGCCCTCGAACTTGAACACCGAGTAGGCGCCCTCGCCGCGGATTTCGAAGGTGAGCTCCTTGAAGCCGCCGGAGTCGGAGGCCGACTGCGAGAGGACGTCGGTGGAAAAACCGCGCTGTTCGGCGTAGCGGGTCAGCATCTTGTAGAGGTCGCCGGCAAACAGGGCCGCCTCGTCGCCGCCGGTGCCGGCGCGGATCTCGACGATCACGTTCTTGTCGTCGTTGGGGTCGCGCTCGACCATCGCCAGCCGGATCTCCTCTTCCAGCGCCTCCAGCCGCGCCGGCGCCTCGTCGACGACCTTGCGCAGCTCCTCGTCCTCGCCCTCGGCAAGCAGCTCGCGGGCGCCCTCGAGGTCGTCCTTCAGGGTCGAGTACTCCCGCGCCAGCTCATGCGCCGGCTGCAGCTCCCGGTATTCCCGCCCAACCTCCGCATACCGATTCCGATCCCCGATCACGGCAGGGTCCGACATCAAGCCCTCGAGCTCCCCGAACCGCGCCTCGATCTGCTCCACCAACTGGTCGATCATGGGCCTAGCCTAGACAGCGGCGGGGCTTTGGGCCTGACCCGCACCCCCGCAGGTCTGGTAGGGGTGCGGGTCAGTCCGAGTTCGGGGCGTTTTGGGGCGGGACGGCTTGGTCCGTGCCGTTGTCGACTTTGTACCCCCTATAGGGAGCACAAAGTCGACAACGGTCCTCGAACCCGCCCCCCAACGCAAGACCCGCCCCTGCTCGCACCCCTACCTGCCCATGTGGGGGTGCGAGTAGGGGCGGGTCGCGCTCAGGCGACGATCTCGATGTGCTGCTGCTTTGCCGCCTCCTCCGGGGTCTCCCGGGCGAGGACGGCGTTGAGTGAGGCGATGGCGACCGCGAGCTGCTCTTCGTCGGGCTCGCGGGTGGTCAGGTTCTGCAGCATCAGGCCGGGCCACATCACCGCGCGCACCCAGGCCTTGCGGCGATTCTTGCCGGCCCACTTGATCACCTCGTAGGAGAGGCCGGCGATCAGCGGGATGCCGAGGATGCGGGAGACGACCAGCCAGTACCAGGCCGGCAGCCCGATCGGGGCGAAGACGAAGATCGCCAGCACCATCACGATCAGCAGGAAGCTGGTGCCGCAGCGCGGGTGCAGGCGCGAGTAGAGCTTCGCCCGCGCCGGGGTCAGCTCGTCTTCGGCCTCATAGCAGGAGATCGTCTTGTGCTCGGCGCCGTGGTACTCGAAGACGCGGCGCAGGTCGGGCATCAGGCTGATCGCGAAGAGGTAGCCGATGAAGATGCCGGTCCGCACGATCCCCTCGATCAGCCAGAAGAGGAAGGGCGAGCCGAGCTGGTCCTTGATCAGGCTGGTGAGGCCGACCGGGACGACGAAGAAGAGCCCGACCGCGAACAGCATCGAGATCGCGATCGTCAGCCCCCAGACCCAGCCGCCGATCTCTTCCTTCTCGCCCTCCTCGTCGTCCTCGAGCTGGGCGTTGGCGGAGATCGCCAGCGCTTTGAAGCCGATCTTCATCGACTCGGCGAGGGCGACGACGCCGCGGATGATCGGAGCGCGGTAGAACCGGTGGCGCTGCGCCCAGGGCTTGATCGACTCCGACTCGATCTCGATCTGGCCCTCGGGATTGCGGACGGCGACGGCCCAGACGGAGATGCCGCGCATCATCACGCCCTCGAGCACGGCCTGGCCGCCGACCGGCGCGTCGCGCTTGGCGACGAGCGCGCCGTCGGGCATGCGCAGCGGATCGCCGCCGTTAGGGGTCGCGCCGTTGTCTGCGCCGGCGGGGTGCGAAGCCCGCGTCAGGCCCGCCGGCGGGCTCATCGCCTACCTCGCCGTGGCCCGGTGCTTGGCGGCGCGGCGCTGGAAGCGCTCTACCCGGCCGCCGGTGTCGACAAGCTTCTGCTTGCCCGTGTAGAAGGGGTGGCACTCGGAGCACAGCTCGACGTGCAAATCGTCTTTCGTCGAGCGCGTGTAGAACTGGTTGCCGCACGAGCAGTGCACGTTGGCAAGCGTGTAATCGGGGTGGATTCCGGTCTTCATCTCTTTCAAGGATAGAGAACCGCGCAAGGGGTGCCGATAAGGCCCCGTGACCCGCGCCCAGCAGACCCTCGGAATCGACCGCGAGCGCGCCCTGCGGATCCTCGTCGGCGCCGTCCTTTTCGGCGGCACGGCGCTGATCGCGCTGCACAACTGGACCGGGTTCGCGGCCGCGATCGGCGGCTTCGTCAACGGTCCGCTCTACGCCGCGGTCGTGCTCAGCACCGGCCTCGCCTGCCTCCTGCGCGCCCACCGCGGCGGCCGCGAGCGGCTCGCCTGGATCGTGATCGGGGCGACGATCCTCCTGCAGGGACTGACCGATGCCTCATGGACGGCCCTCTACGCCGACGACCCGACGCCGCCGTATCCCTCCGCCAGCGACATTGGCTGGCTCGCCTTCTACCCGCTGGCGACGCTGGGCCTGGCGCTGATGGTCCGCGCCCGCGCCCGCTCGCTCGACTGGCGGCTGTGGACCGACGCGCTGATCGCCGCGCTCGGCACCGCGGCCCTCGGCGCCGCCTTCATCTTCGAGTTCGTCGCCACCCGCGCCTCCGGCTCGGAGCTGGCGCGGGCGGTGACGCTCGTCTATCCACTCGGGGACATCCTGATGCTGGCGCTGGTCGTCGGCATCATCGCCCTCAGCCGCTGGCGCCCGGGCCGGACCTGGACGCTGCTGCTGCTCGGCCTCGGCTGCCTCGTTTTCGCCGACATCGTCACCACCCTGGAGACGGCGAGCTCGCCGACCGCGTATGACCCCGGCTGGGTGACGCCCTTCTACATGCTCGGCGCGCTCTCGATCGGGATCGAGGCGTGGCAGCCCGAAACGGCGCCGGCCCGCCCCAGCGGCGGCCTCGACGAGTGGCGCGAGCTGATGGTGCCGGGCCTGTTCGGGGCGATGACGATCTGCCTCTTCGCGATCCAGTACCTCGGCGCGGTCAGCCTGCTGACGACGGTGCTTTCGGCGGCGACGGTGCTGGCGGTGGTGATCCGCCTCGCGGTCAGCGTGGTCGAGAACCGGCAGCTGCTGGAACAGGTGCGGACCGACCCCCTGACCGGGCTCGGCAACCAGGGCGGCCTGCGGGTCGACCTCGCCGCCCGCTGCCGCAGCGCCGGCGAGAAGCCGGTGACGCTGCTGCTGCTCGACCTCAACGGCTTCAAGCGCTTCAACGACACCTTCGGCCACCCCGCCGGCGACCGCATGCTGACCCGGCTCGGCGGCGAGCTGCGCCGGGCGGTCGGCGAGGACGGTCACGCCTACCGGATCGGCGGCGACGAGTTCGCCGTCCTGCTCGAGTGCCAGCCGGGACGGGTCGAGGCCCTCTCGCGCGCAGCGGCGGAAGCGCTGACCGCGCGCGGCGAGGACTACCTGCTCGGTGCCGCCTGGGGCGCGGTCTCGATCCCGGCCGAGGCGGCGGAGCCGACGGCGGCGCTGCAGCTCGCCGACGTGCGGATGTACGCGCAGAAGCAGTCGCGGCGACTCGCCAGCGAGGAGGCGCTGCGCGAAGCCGAGGGCGAGCCGCGGCTACTCGACCGTCGGGACCGCGAAGCTCTCGAGCAGGGCCAGTAGGACCTCGGTCACCTCGGCCCGTTCGAGCGGGTCATCGGAGCGGGCGACCAGCATCGCCGCCTCGTCGAGGGCGCCGAGCAGCAGGTGGGCGAGCGGCTTGACCGGCAGGTCGCGGATCTCGCCGGCCTCGATCGCCGCCGCCAGGCTCGCTTCGATCAGGCCGAGACCGTTGGCGGCGCCGATCTCGCGCCAGCGCTCCCAGCCGAGGACTGCCGGGGCGTCGTGGAGGGCGATCTGACGCAGCTCCGGCTCGGCGCACTCGTCGAGGAAGGCGCCGACACCGGCTTTCATCGCCGCCAGCGGGCTTTCCAGCTCGGAGCCGAGGACGATGCGCGCGACCCGCTCGGTCGACTCGGCCTCGAGCTTCGCGTAGACCGCCTCCAGCAGCTCGGCCTTGCCGCCGAAGTGGTGGTAGAGGGCGCCCCGGCTGACGCCGGCAGCGCGAACAATTTCCTCGGCGCTGACCGCCTCGTAGCCCCGCTCCGTAAAGAGGAAGCGGGCCGCGGCGAGCAGCGCCGCGCGGGTCGCCTCCGAGCGCTCGGCCTGGGTGCGGCGCCTGCGCGCAGCTCTCTCGTCGGGGTCAGGCGGGGGCTGTGAACTTACATTCATACTGTCTGTATGTTATAAAAGACCATCAACAGATTGCGCTCATCGGGAGGTAGATGATGGCTCAGGAGCAGCAGGAGCGGAAGGAAATTCAACTGGTGGCGGGGCCGGTTCGGTATCGGGAGGCGGGATCGGGGCCGGCGGTTGTCTTCGTCCACGGCTACCTGGTCGACGGGCGGCTCTGGGACGGGGTCGTCGACGAGCTCGCGGGCGAGTTCCGCTGCTTCGCGCCAGACTGGCCGCTGGGCGCTCAGCAGCGGGCGATGAAGCCCGCTGCCGACCTCTCCCCTCCCGGCCTGGCGGCGATCGTCGCCGACTTCCTCGCCAAGCACGAGCTCGAGGACGTGACGATCGTCGGCAACGACTCCGGCGGGGCGATCTCGCAGATCCTCGTCAGCCGCCACCCCGAGCGGATCGGCCGCCTGGTCCTGACCAATTGCGACACCCACGAGAACTTCCCGCCGGGGGTCTTCAAGGCGATGCCCCCGGTGGCGAAGCTGCCGGGCGGGATGGCGGTGCTGGCCGCGCCGTTCCGGATCCCGGCCTTCGGCCGCCGCGCCTTCAAGCCCTTCGCCCGGACGCGGATCCCGGACGAGCTGGTCGCCTCCTGGATGGAGCCGGCACAGCGCGACCGCGGTGTGATGCACGACCTGAAGAAGGTCACCGCCGGCCTCGACAAGCGCTACACGCTGGAGGCTGCGGCGGCGCTGCGCGGCTCGCAGCTGCCGATCCTGCTCACCTGGGCGCCGGGGGACAAGTACTTCCCGATCTCCTACGCGGAACGGCTCGCCGGTGAAGTCGGCAACGCTCGCTTGGTCCAGATCCCGGACGCCAAGACCTTCGTCCCGCTCGACCAACCGCAGCGGCTCGCCGCGGAGATTGCCCAATTCGCGAAATCGGCCTAGACAGCCGTTTTCCCCAAAATCCCGGCTTTTTCGCAAAGTGCAGGTTTTTCGTCCGATCGGGGCGAGAGGCTTTACATAACCCCTGTTGCATGGGGACCCCCCGACAGGACGGAGAGCTATGGGACAGCAGATCTTCGACCAGGACCGCCCCAGGAGCACGATGGCGCAGCGCCTCGACGAAGCGTTCGCCGGCTGTGACGTCTGGACCGTCGCGCCGCCGACTCAGCGACGCAGCAGCCTCGACCTCAGCCCCCGCGCCTCGAGCTCCTCGAGGATCCTCGGCAGCGCCGCCACCGTGCGGACCCAGGAGTCGCGCGCGCTGTAGTAATCGGCGTCATGTAGGAGGAGGATGTCGCCGGCCATCGCGTCGGCGCTAACCCGAGTCGCGATCGAGTCGGGGGTGGCGGTTTTGTCCCAATCCCGCCCCCACTGCGACCACAACACCGGTCGCCAGCCGCGGCGCCGGATCGCGCGCAGGCCGGCGCCGCTGAAGATCCCGTAGGGCGGCCGGTAGTCGCGCACCTCCTGGCCCCCGGCCTCCTCGATCGCCGCCTTCGCCCGCTCGGCGTCCGCGAGCAGCGAGCGCGGCGTCAGCCGCAGCTGGTTGCGGTGCCGGAAGCAGTGCAGCTCGACCCGGTGGCCGGCGGCGACGATCTCGGCGACCAGCGCCGGCCGCTCCACGACCTGCTCGCCGACGAGGAAGAAGGTCGCCCGGGCGCCGGCCTCGCGCAGCAGCTCGAGCACCGCCGGCGTGCCGCCCGGGTGCGGGCCATCATCGAAGGTGAGGAAGACCTCGTCGGCGCCGGCCGCCTCCTCGCGCAGCTTCAGACCGAGCGCCGCGGCGACCGGCGGCACCGTGGTCGCCAAGGCCGGCCCGGCGTGGACGACCGCTGCGGTCGCCAGTCCCGCGGCGGCGAGGGCGCGCCTCAAGGGGAGGCGCTCGCCGCGGCTTCCTTTTCTTCGGCGGCCGCGGGCTGGGTTTCCCCGAGCGTCTTCGCGGCCGGCGCCGCCGTCTGCTGGTCGCTGTCGGTGCCGAAGTGGACCCGGCTCGTGACCGGCTTGGCGACCTTCAACGGGCTCTCGCGCTTGACCAGCGACAGCATCAGGATCACCGCGACCGCGGCCACCGTCACCGCCGCCGCGACCCGCTCGAAGCGCAGGCGCCAGACCGGCTGCGGCTTGACTCGCGGCCGCACCGACAGCGCCCGCGAGGCGATCGAGGGCAGCGAGGCGAAGGAGGAGTCCGGCGAGCGGCGCTCGTTGGTGACGTGGCGCAGCACCGACTCCAGCTCGTGCCGGTTGTGGGCGACCTCGGCAAGGCCGAAGCGTTCATAGGCGGCGTTGTTGGCTCGCAGGTGCCCGGCCTCGAAGCCGTAGGAGACGACCGGGCAGCCACGGATGTGGGCCTCGAGCACGGTGAGGCCGGCCGTCGCGTGGATCATCGCGTCGGCGGACGCCATCCAGTCGCTCATCTGGTCGGTAAAGCCGACGATTCGCACTCGCTCGTCAGCGCCGAAGCGCTGCTCGAGCCTCTCGCGAACACCCTCGTTGCGGCCGCAGATGCAGGCGACCATCGTGTCGTCGTCGGAGAGCGCGGTCTCGATCGCGCCCTCGAGGTCGCCGATCCCCCAGCCACCGCCGGAGACGAGGACCATCCGCGCGTGAGCCGGGATGTCGAGCGCCTCGCGCGCGTCGCGGCGGGTGCGCGGCATCAGGAACTCACGCGAGATCGGCGGCCGCGCCCACTCGACCGAGCCCGGACCGGCGAGCCGCTCGACTTCCTCGATCGACTCCGGGTGGGTGACGTAGTGCAGGTCGACACCGGGGTGCGCCCAGTAGCGCAGCCCGGCGAGGTCGGTGATCGCCGACTGCACGGGGACCTCGAGGCGACGGTTCTGGCGCAGCATCCCGAGCACCGCGGTCGTCCCCGGATAGGTCGAGATGACCACGTCGGGGTCGTGGCGCTTGATCATCCGCAGCAGGCCGTGGGCCCCCAGCAGGTACATCAGGTGGTGCGCCAGCCAGCGGGTCGGGCCGAACTTCGTGATCAGCCAGTACTGGATGTCGAACAGCCAGTTGGCCCAGCGGAAGGTGAAGCGCGAGCCGCCGCGGACGACGGCGGAGAGCAGCTTCCCCATCGCCTCGAGCCCGTTGTCGATCTCGACGGTGGCGTCGGGCAGTTCGGCTTCGAGGTCGGCTTTGATCACCCGCGCCGGCAGGTCGTGCCCCTCGCCGATGTCGGCGGTGAGGATGAGGACGCGCGGCTCGCGGTCCTCGAGCCGCGCCGCGCCCGCCAGCAGGGCGCCGGCGGCATGGTCGTTGCCGCCCAGCGAGGGCCGTTTGCCGGGAACCGGATCGGGCGGGCGGGTCGTGCAGCGAACCCATTCGACGTACTTGCGCACGCCCTCTTTGAAGTTCGTCTTCGCCTGCCAGCCGAGCTCGTCCAGCGCGCGCTGATTGGAGATCGTCTTGCCGGGGAAGTCACCCGGACGCGGCGGGGTGTGGGTGATCTCGCAGGTGTCGACGTTTTCCTGGACCCGCTCGGCGATTTCGAGGATCGTCACGACCTCGTCGCCGGAGAGGTTGTAGGTGCGGCCGGCCGCCTCGGGGGCGAGCGCGGCGACGATGCCTTCAGCGAGGTCCTCGACGTAGATGAAGCTGCGGGTGGTGCTGCCGTCGCCGGCGATCGTCAGCGCCTTGCCTTCGAAGGAGAGGTCGGTGAACTTGGCGACGACGCCGGCGGCGCGGGCGCGCGGACCGTAGGGGATGCCGAAACGCAGCACCGTGCTCTCCAGGTCGTAGAGCTCGGCGTAGCCGGCGCAGTAGGTCTCGCCGGCGAGCTTGGTCGCGGTGTAGAGGTGACGCGGCGCCGGGATCGCCGTTTCCTCGTCGACCTCCTGCTCGGGGCAGTCGCTGTAGACCCAGGTGGTCGAGCCGTAGACGACGCGGCCGACTTTGGCGCGGCAAGCGGCCTCGAGCACGTTGAGGGTGCCGCGGGTGTTGACCTCCTCGGCGAGCACCGGGTCGGCGAGGACGTGGCCGACGTCGGCGACGGCGGCGAGGTGGATCGCCGCGTCGCAGTCGCGCATCGCGAGGTCGAGGTTGGCGGCGTCGGTGATGCTGCCGGTGAAGGTCTCGACCTCCAGCGGCGAGTGGTAGGGCGAAGCGCTGAGGTCGAAGATCCGCGGGGTAATCCCGCGCGCCATCAGCTGATCGACGACGTGCGAGCCGATGAAGCCACCGCCTCCCGTGACCAGGACCCTCATTCCAGTTACCCCTCCTTGCCCAATGCCGCAGCGCGGCTCTCGGGGCGGTAGTAGAGCGGCACGCACCAGTGGTTCTGGGCGACCCAGTCGGTGTTGGGAAGCTCGTCGGAGCGACCCATGATCTTGTGGCAGGGGTCGGCGTAGACCTTGCCGGTGCTCTTCTCGAGCTCTTCGAAGACGATGTACTTGTAGAAGCCCGAGGTCATCCCCTGGGGCAGCTCCAGCCGCGCCGGGTGGACCGGGTCGAGGTGCTCCCGGGCGTAGTCGTTCTTCCAGGCGACGATCTCCTCCATCCGCTCGGCCTGGACCAGGCCCAGGGCGGCGGTGAACTCGCTCATCCGGAAGTTGAGGCCGTCGACCTCGTGCTCGAACTTGCCGTAGTTGCGGAACTTCTGGGCGAACTCGATCAGACCCTCGTCGCCGGAGACGAGGACGCCGCCCTCGCCGGTGGAGACCGTCTTGGTCGCGTAGAGCGAGTAGACGCCGGCGTCGCCGTAGGCGCCGGGGCGGCTGCCGTTCCAGTCGGCGCCGTGGGCATGGGCGCAGTCCTCGAGCAGGAAGATGCCTTCGGCGGCACAGAATTCGGCGATCCGCTCGGCGTCGAAGGCGATGTGGCCGCCGATGTGGACGAGGATCGCCGCCCGCGGCTTGTGCTTCTCGGCCTTGCGCTCGAAGTCCTCGAAGGACATGCAGAGGTCCTCGCGGTTGCAGTCGACGAACTCGACCTCGGCGCCGGCGCCGATCGCCGCCAGCGGCGTCGCCATGAAGGTGTTGGAGGGGCAGAGCACGGTCTCCCCCTTGACCCCTGCGTACTCGAGGGCGGCGAGGGCACCGCCGGCCCAGCTCGAGAGGCCGAGGCTCGGCAGCCCGTTCCACTCGGCCCAACGCTGCTCGAAGGCGGCGAGCTTGGCGCCCTCCGACCACTGCTCGGAGTCGAGCACCTCGGTCCACAACTCGAAAAGGCGGGCGCGGTCACGGTGATCGAACCCGATCGCGAACTTGGACGCGTCAGGCCGGGTTATCTCTGCGGAACCCACGGCGCTCCTTAAGGTGATGGTTGCTGGCGTGCGGCTCGACGGGTTGACTGGTTACGGGAGTCGAGCGCGCGCAAGGCTACCAGCGGAAGCGGACCCCAGGGCGGCGCGCCGGACAGGTTTTAGGTAGCGGTTAGGGAAGCGGGGTCGGCACCACGGGGCGGTCCTCGCGCGCGTGCGCCTCGGAGATCACGGCCCCGACCGCCTTCGAGCCGGCGAGCAGGACGACCCCCGCCAGGGTGACGAGCATGAAGGCGACAAGCGCGGCGCCGTCGAGCGGCGTCGTCGACCAGCGCTCTTCGAAGATCAGCGGCGCCAGGACCACCGGAACCAGCACCTGGATCGCGAACATCGTCGGCGCCACGTGCGTCGCCGGCCGTTTCTGCAGCGCGCTCATCTCGCTCAGCAGCGCCAATCCCTCCGAGCCCGCCGCGGTCGCCAGCCACAGCGCCGCGACCAGCACCGTGCCGGCGGCGAGCTCGTCGGTCAGCAGCTTGCTGGCGATCGCCGTCCAGGCGTAGCCGAAGCCGGCGCCGACGACGGCGATCGTCCCCGCCGCCGCCGCGACTCGACCGCGCAGCAGGTACGGCAGGCCGATCGGCAAGGCGACCAGGGCCAGGGCCAGCGCGATCGCCCAGCTGGCGGCGTGGTCGGTGGTGCGATCGGGCGCGCAGAGCGCGACGCCGGCGACGCCGGCGACGATCGCCGCCACGGCCGCGTACTCGCGCCGCCCGGGCCTCTCCCCCAGCTTCGTCACCCCGAGCCAGAGCAGCACGACCAGGCCGCTGGCCAGGCACGGCTGGACCACCGTCAGCGGCGCCATCAGCAGCGCCGCGATCTCCAGCGGCCACCCCATCAGCCCCAGCGCCGTCGCCCCCAGCCACTTGCGGTTGCGCAGCAGCCGCCCCAGCAGCGAGAGCCGCAGCGAATGATCGTGCGGCACATCCCGCGCCTCCATCGCCTGCAACGCGATCGAGGCGTTGTAGAGGACCGAGGCCCCTACGGCGCAGAGGATCCCAAGCGCAAGCACGGGGGCGAGACTAGTGGGAGGCGTTGTGTGGAGGGGTGGGGGTGTGCCCCTTCACTCGCCTACCTGGGTGGATCGTCGGCGTTCGTCCGAGATTCGCGCTCCGGCCCAGCGGCGCAACACGTGAAGGGGCACACCCCCACCCCTCCCAAACCATCGTTTCCCGCACTCCGGCGCCCTCAGCTTTTCTCGGCCCCCAGCGGCGAGAGAGGGGCCTCCGCCCTCCGCCGCTGAGCTTCCGAGAAACCGGCCCGATTGGGAGCTACGGGGACGGCGGCTCACGAGGGCGCCCGAGCCCCTCACCGGGCGCCCCGAGCCCTCGGACGAAGTGGCTCCTGCCGGGGGCAGGACCCGCCGGCCCGGAGCACCTCCGTCCCTGAAGCTCAGGTCTCCTGGTACAGCGGCCCGTCGCCGCCCTCGGGCAGCGTCAGGCGTCCGCCCTTGGCGGTGATCGCGCCGCACTGGACGCAGTTGGAGGCGGTGACGTGGACGTCGACCTCCGAGGCACCGCTCTCGAGCTGCTCCTCGGGGATCTCGTAGACCTGCGCCGGGCACATCGAGACCCAGGTCTGTGCCACCTCGAGCGGCACGTGGGTCTGGATGCGGACGTGGTTGGGGGCGTCGTCGCGCGTCGCGTTGCCCGAGAGGAACACCGAGTCGAGCTTGTTGAAGGTCAGCTCGTTGTCGGCCTTCGGGTACTTGTCGCCGGCCTTGCCCAGTTCGACCGGGATCTCGGCGTTGTCCTCGATCTTCCAGTGACCGCCGGGGAAGGCGCCTTTGGTGGCGACCATCGCCGAGCCCATCGCGCCGCCGAAGATCAGGCCCTTGGTCAGCGGCTGCTTCATGTTGCGCGAGCGGTAGAGGTCCTTCTCGATCACCGAGCCGCGGATCTTCGCGTCGTAGCTTTCGAAGTTGACCGAGTCGATGTCCTGCTTCAGCGACTCGACGATCGCTTCCGCGGCGTACATCCCGGCGTGCATCGCGTAGTGGACACCGGCGAGTTCGGCGATGTTGACCATCCCGGCCGCGTCGCCGGCCATCAGCATCCCGGGGACCGAGAAGCGCTGCGGCAGCGCCCAGTAGCCGCCCGAGGGGATCGTCTTCGCGCCCCAGCCAACCCGTTTGCCGCCCTCGAGGATCTTCTTGATGAAGGGGTGGGTCTTGAACAGCTGCAGCGCGTCGTGGACCGAGAAGGTGGCGTCGGTGGTGTCGAGGCCGACGACGAGGCCGAAGCAGACCTTGTCCTCGCCCATCGGGTAGATGAAGCTGCCGCCGGCCTCCTTGTATTTCGGGCCCCAGCGCAGCGGCCAGCCGAGCGTGTGGATCACGCGGTCCAGCGGCTTCGGCACCTCCCAGATCTCCTTCACCCCGAGCTCCCAGACCTGCGGGTCGGAGCCCTCACGCAGGTTGAAGTAGTCCATCGCGGCGTAGGTGAGGTGGCCGATCGTGCCCTCGGCCAGCACCGTCGCCTTGGCGACGACGTCGGACCCGGGCTCGAAGTTGCCGAGCTCTTCACCGTCTTTGCCACGGCCGCGGTCGCCGGAGCGGACGCCGCGGACGATCCGGTCCTCGACCAGCAGCTGGGTCGCCGCGGTCTCGGTGAGGATGTAGACGCCGGCCTCTTCCGCTTTCTCGGCCAGGAAGCGGCCCAGTTTGGAGACCGACAGCGTGTAGGTCCCCTCTTTGCGGAAGTTGGGCGGCGGTGGCTTCAGCGGGAACGCTTTGCTCTTGGTGAGGAAGTACGTCGCGTCCTTCGTCACCTCCTGGTAGACCGCCGGCCACTCGGCCGGCGGCAGGTCCGGGAAGAGCCGTTCCAGCGCCGAGGGGTCGACGTTGGCGCCCGACAGCAGGTGGGCGCCGGCGACTTTGCCCTTCTCGATCACCGCCACCGGGACTTCACCCAGCTTCTCCGTCAGCTCCGGCTCGTTCTCCAGGAGCTGCATCAATTTGTTGGCGCAGGCGAGGCCGGCGGGACCCCCGCCGACGATCGCCACGCCTACCTCGATTCGCTCGTCCTCCGGGTCGGTCGGCGCCGTGATGACGCTGTCCGGATCGAAGGGCGGCGGGAACTCGCTGGGTGCGACGGCCATGTCTAGCTCAGCCGCCCTTCTTCGCCTTGATCGCCTCGGTCAGCTTCGGGACGATCTTGTGCAGGTCGCCGACGACGCCGAGGTCCGAGAACTCGAAGATCGGCGCGTTGGGGTCCTTGTTGATGGCGAGGATGTTCTCCGAGTTCTGCATCCCGACCTTGTGCTGGATCGCGCCGGAGATGCCGGCCGCCAGGTACAGCTTCGGCGCCACGGTCTTCCCCGTCTGCCCGATCTGGGCGGCGTAGGGGTACCAGCCGGCGTCGACCACCGCGCGGGTCGCGGCGACGGCGCCGCCCATCGACTCGGCGAGTTCCTCGGCCAGCTTGAAGCCCTCGGCGGCGCCGAGGCCGCGGCCGCCACCGACCAGGATGTCGGCGTCCTCGATGTTGACGTCGGCGCCGCGCTGCTCGCCGCGCTGAACCATCGTCGCCTTGGTCGACCAGGGCGAGAGCTCGACCTCGACGTCCTCGACCGCGGCGGAACCCCCGGTCTCGTTGGCGTCGAAGGCGTTGAGGCGGCCGATGATGATCCCCGGCTCACCGACGTAGCCGACGTCGGCGATCTGGGAGTCCTGCAGGATCGGCCGCTCGGCGACGAGCTTGCCGTCCTGGACCTTGACCTCGGTGACCTCCATCGTCACGCCGGCGCCGAGGCGGGCGGTGAGGCCGGCCCCGATCTCGAAGCCGAGCAGGCCGCCGCCGAACAGCGCGTAGGAGATGCCGTTGTCCTGGATCACCTTCGCCATCGCGTCGACGATCGGCTGCGCCAGGCCCTCGGGCACGCTCTTGGCCCGGTAGACCTTGGCGGCGCCCCAGTTGCCGAGCGCGGCGCAGGCGTCGTCGGCGATGTCGCCGACCACCAGGGCCGCCGCCTCGCCGCCGATCTGGCCGGCGAGCTTGGCCGCCTCAGAGATGGCGCCGAGCGAGTTTTTGTTGAAGTTGCCCTCGTCGTCGTGGAGGGCGTAAACCAGAATGCCTGCCATCTAGATCAGCTTCCTCTCGTCGAGCCAGGCGACGATCTTTTCGACCGTCTCGTTGGTGTCCTCGTCCTCGATGATCTCGCCGGCCTCCTTGGCGGGCGGCGGGTTGAGCGCGAGCACGGCGGTCTTGGAGCCGCCGGCGCCGACCTGGCCGGCGTCGATGCCGACGTCGCCGGTGGCCTTGGCGTCCAGCGGTTTCTTTTTCGCGCCCATGATCGCTTTCAGGCTCGGGTAGCGCGGCTCGTTGATCGCGTCGCCGACGCTGATCACGGCCGGCAGCTCGACCTCGACCGTGTCGTACCCGTACTCGGCCTGGCGCTCACAGCGCAGCTTGCCGTCGGTGACGTCGATCTTGATCACCTGCGTCAGCGAGGGCATCTTCAGGTGGTCGGCGACGACGGCGCCGATCGTGTAGCACTCGCCGTCGTCGGACTGCTGGCCGAGCAGGACCAGGTCCGGGCTCTCGGACTCGAGCACCTTGGCCAGCGCGTAGCCGGTGGCGCAGACGTCGGAGCCGGCGAGGGCGTCGTCGGAGAGGTGCACGGAGCGGTCGGCGCCGAGGGCGACGGCCTTGTGCAGGGCGCGGACGGCGGAGTCAGGACCCATCGTCACCGCGACGACCTCCTCGACCGGAATCGCACCCCCCTCCTTGATCTGCATCGCCGCCTCGAGGGCGTGGGTATCGAAGGGGTTGAGGTTTTTCTCGCCGCTGCGGTCCAGACGCATGGTGCCGGGGTCGATGCGCTTCTGCACCGCGGCGTCTGGGACCTCCTTGACGAGGACGCAGATCTTCAAGTTGAAGCCTCCTTGGGGACGATTCTCAGGTCTTCGCGGGCTGCGGTTTGCGCCTCGCTATCCCGCTGCGGGCGGGGATCTTAGTCGATTCGGACCGGCCGTTGACTGATCAGTCAATCAGCAATATACCCGGAACGACGGACCTATGCACGGATCCGTGTAACGAGAGACTCTAGGCGCCGTGCTCGTGGCGCTCTTTGGCGGCGCCGCGGATGTAGTCGACGATCTCGTCGGTGGCGGCGCCGGGGGTGAAGACCTCGGCGACGCCGAGCTTCTTCAGCTCCGGGATGTCGTCGGCCGGGATCGTGCCGCCGACGGTGACGAGGACGTCGTCGACGCCCTGCTCGTGCAGCAGCGCGACCACTTTCGGGACCAGCGTCATGTGGGCACCGGAGAGGATCGAGAGGCCGACGGCGTCGGCGTCCTCCTGGATCACGGTCTCGGCGATCTGCTCCGGCGTCTGGTGCAGGCCGGTGTAGATGACCTCCATGCCGGCATCGCGCAGGGCGCGGGCGATGATCTTGGCGCCACGGTCATGCCCGTCGAGGCCAGGCTTGGCGACGACGACGCGGATCTTGCGGGCGGTTGCTGCCTCCATCCGGGGAGGAAGCCTAGTCGGTCGCGGGCCGCGAGGGCGCCGCCGACGCAGCACTCCTCGTCGACAGCCACGAACCGGCGAGGATCAGGACCAGGCCGAGCAGGGCCCCCGCCCCGGGCTCCTCGCCGAGGAAGACGACGCCGAGCGCGACCGCGATCACCGGGTTGACGTAGGTGACGACGAGGGCGCGGCCGGGACCGGCCTGGTCGACCAGCATCGCCATCAGGACCAGCGCCGCCGCGGTGCAGAGCAGGCCGAGCACGACGACCGAGGCGATCGCGCCGCCGTCGGGTGAGGACCCGGTCGCCCCGACCGCCGCCGGCGCGCTCAGCAGGAGGCCGGCGATCGCCAGGCTGGCGCCCATCGAGGCGACCGGGTCGAGGCCGGCGAGGCGGTGTTTGAGGATCGTCGCCCCGAGCGCGTAACAGCAGGCAGCGAGGAGGACGGCGCCGGCACCGAGCAGGGCCCCACTGCTGGCGCCGACGTGGAGGCCGACCAGAGCCGCGACGCCGCCGAGGCCGACCACGAGGCCCGCCAACCGCGCCCCGGTCAGCCGGTCCTCGGGTTCGAGGCGGAGCGCCAGCAACGCTGCGGTCAGCGGCGCGGTGGCGATCACGATCGCGGTCGTCGAGGAGTCGATCCGCGTCTCCCCGGCCGAGATCATCGGGAACGGGATCGCGATCTCGACCACGGCGAAGACGGCGAGCCAGACCCAGCGGCCGCGCAGCGAGGCGAGGCTCCCGGCCCGCCAGGCGACCGCCAGCAGCGCCACGGCGGCGAGCACGACCCGCGCCCAGGCGATCGAGACCGGCGGCATCCCGCCGTCGATCGCGAGCTTGATGAAGAGATAGGGAACGCCCCAGATGACCGAGACGGCGGCAAAGAGGAGCCAGGCGCGGGCGCTCACGAGCAGGTGAGCCTACTCAGCCTCCGTTGCGGCGATTCACGGCCCTTTCTGCGTCGCTCTACGGAGGACGGCCGCAACCGCGACTGGGATCGTGCGCCTGGCAAGGACCCAGAGGGGTTGAGTACTGAGATCAGCGGGAGGAACACGGAATGAAGAAAAGTCTGGAAATCGGCGGTGCGGTGGCGGCGGTGGTGCTGATCGTCTTCGGCGTCGCCGCACTCGTGATGGGCATCAACGGCAACGACACCGTCAAGAACAGCATCAGCCAGGAAGGCATCGTCGGCACGCCCGACATGGCGCCGGCGGCGATCAAGAGCGAGGTCGCAGAAGCGAACCTGTCGCAGAAGATCACCAGCTTCCCCAGTTGCGACGTCGCCGAAAAGGCAATCGACAGCGGTGACCAGGCGCGCTGCTTCGCCGAATACATGCGGATCCACACCCTGCTCTCGACCGGTGGCTACACCTATTCGGAAATGGGCCGCTTCGAGGCGAAGCCGGGCACGCCGAAGACCGAACTGGCCCCTGGCGGTGGCACCGAAAACGAAAAGTTCGCCGCCGTCAATCCCGAAACCGGCGAACCGGCCGACAACGGCGCCCGCGAAATCTGGGTTACGGCGACGGCGCTGACGACCGCGCTCAACGCCGGCTACATGGCGAACCAGCTGTCGATCTTCGGCATCGTCGTCGGCGTCGCCCTGCTGCTGATCGGGTTCGGCTTCGCGGTGCTGGTCGCCACCGGGGCGGTCCGCGACCCCCACAGCGCCCTGCGGCTCTTCCGGCGCGGTCACCGCACCGCACCCGCAGCCGCCCACTGAGGCGACCGCAGCTCGCCGGCTGCCGCTAACCGCGGCGGCCGGCGAGGCGGCGCGGCGCCGGCTTGCGGCGCGCCGCCACCCGCGAGGCGCCGAAGCCGGCGACGGTCGCCAGCAGCGTCACGACGATCGCGACCAGGCGGCGGCCGAGGCGCTCGAAGCGCAGGACCTGCCAGCCCTCCTCCTTGGCGATCGCCGCCAGCGGCGGATCCGGGTTGACCGCCACCGGGTTGCCGACCGCGCGCAGCATCGGCAGGTCCGAGAGCGAGTCGGAGTAGGCGTAGGAGGCGTCGAGGTCGATCTCGTGGGCGGCGGCGAAGGACTCCATCGCCTCGACCTTGCCCGGCCCGTAGACGAAGGGGCCGTCGAGGCGGCCGGTGAAGTTGCCCTCGGCGTCGATCTCGTAGCGGGTGCCGATCCCTCCCTCCATGTGCAGGACCCGGGCCAGCGACTCGACCACGTCGTTGCCGGCGGCGCTGACGATGAAGGTCGGGCGACCGGCGTCCTGGTGGGCGTGGACCTCGGCCAGCATCTGGGGGAAGACGCGCGGCAGGATCGCCGCCATCACCTCCGGCTCCATCCGCGCGATCGTCACCGCCGGCACGCCGCGGATCAGCTCGCGGGCGACCCGCAGCACCTCGCTGGTGCGCTCGTCGGTGGTGCCGCGCAGGCGGTAGCGCAGGTGCTCCACCGCCCAGCTGGCAAGCTGCCGCCGCCCGACGATTCCCTGGCGGGTGGCGACGCGGGCGAACTGCATCCCGCTCGACCCCGCCATCAGGGTCTTGTCGAGATCGAAGAAAGCTGCCGCGCGGCTCATCCGCCGACGAGGCGGCCCCCGCTACTGCGGGGCCACCTCGAGCACGATCGCGTCGCCCTGACCGCCGCCCGAACAGATCGCGGCGACGCCGAGGCCGCCGCCGCGGCGGCCGAGCTCGTGGACCAGGGAGCCGACGATACGGGCACCGGAAGCGCCGATCGGATGCCCGAAGGCGATCGCGCCGCCGTTGACGTTGACCTTCTCCTCACCGATGCCGAGGATCCGCATCGAGCCGATCACGACCGAGGCGAAGGCCTCGTTGATCTCCCAGAGGTCGACGTCCTCGGGGGACTTGCCGATCTTCTCCAGCGCCTTGCGCGCCGCGTTCCCGGGAGTGCGGGCGAGGTAGGCGAAATCGTCGGCGACGGTCGCGTAGGAGAGGACCTTGGCCAGCGGCGTGCGCCCTTCCTTCGCGGCCCACTCCTCGCTGGCGACGACGATCGCGCCGGCGCCGTCGTTGACGCCCGGCGCGTTGCCGGCGGTGTGGGTCGCCCCCTCGCCACCGACGGCCTTCAGCTTCGAGAGGGTCTCCAGCGTCGTCTCCGGCCGCGGCGCCTCGTCGACCTCGACCACGGTCTCGCCCTTGCGCGACTTGACCGTGACGGGAACGATCTCGTCGGCGATGCGACCGGCCTCGGCCGCCTCGGCGGCGAGCCGCTGGCTGCGCTCGGCGAATTTGTCCATGTCGGCGCGGGTGATCTCCATCTCGTTGGAGACCTCGCTCGCCTCGTTGATCATCCCCTTGCCGGTGAAGGGGTTGGTGAGGCCGTCGTGCGTCATCGCGTCGAGCGCCTGCACGTCGCCCATCCGGAAGCCGAAGCGGGCGTTCGGCAGCAGGTAGGGGGCCTGGCTCATCGACTCCATGCCGCCGGTGACGGCGACCTCGAGGTCGCCGACGCGGATCCCCTGGTCGGCGATGCCGAGCGTGCGCATGCCCGAGGCGCAGACCTTGTTGATCGTCTCCGAGGGGACCTCCTTCGGGATGCCGCCCTTGATCTGGGCTTGGCGCGAGGGGATCTGACCCTGACCGGCCTGCAGCACCTGGCCGAAGACGACCTGCTGGACCTGGTCGGGGCCGACGCCGGAGCGCTCCAGCGCCGCCTCGATCGCGGTGCCGCCGAGCTCGCTGGCGTCGAGCGTGGCGAAGGCGCCGCCCATCTTGCCGACGGGAGTGCGAGCGGTTCCGAGGATGACTGAGCTGGGCATCTACTGCCTTTCTTCTGCGATTTGGTCAGTGCACGTCGATTGGGCGGCGAGTCCGCGATGGGACCATAGCGGGGCCGCGGGGACCGCTGTCGCGAATGCATAGACTCGCGGGCGATGAAGGTCGAGGTCAGAGACGGCGATCTGCTGGCGAGCGACGCGGCGCTGGTTCTCGTCGGCCTGCACGCCGGCGACCCGCTCCCCGAGCCGCTGACTGGAGCGCCGGGCGCCGACGCGGCCAAGGGCAGCTTCAAGAGCCTCTCCCCCGTCTTCCCGGCCGACGGACCGCACGCGCTCGTCGTCGGGCTCGGCGAGCGCGAGAAGGTCGACGCCGAGCGCCTGCGCGTCGCCGCCGCGGTCGCGGTCAAGGAGGCCTCGCGGCTGGAGGCCGCCAGCCTCGCCTGGCTGCCGCCGGACTCGGTGGCGGCGGCCGACGCCGTCGCAGCGCTGGTCACCGGCACGATCCTCGGCTCCTACCGCTTCGACCGGTTCCACGGCGAGGAGCCCGACGACCCGCCGACCGCGATCGAGTCGCTGGCGCTGCTGGCGCCGGCCGACCTCGCCGAGGCGGCGGAGGCCGCGCGGGTTCTCGCCGAGGCCCAGAACCGCGCCCGCGACCTGCAGAACACGCCCGCCAACTTCGCCACGCCGGCCGTTCTCGCCGAGCGCGCCGAGCAGATCGCCGCCGGCCTGGACTCGGTCAGCGTCGACGTCCTGCGCCGCGAGGAAATCGTCGCGATCGGGATGGGCGGGCTCGCCGCCGTCTCCCAGGGCAGCGCCGAGGAACCACGGCTGATCGTGCTCCGCTACCAGGGCGGCGGCTCGGCCCCGACGCTGGGCCTGATCGGCAAGGGAGTCACCTTCGACACCGGCGGCATCTCGCTGAAGCCCGGTGCGGCGATGCACGAGATGAAGTTCGACATGTCCGGCGCCGCGGCGGTCCTGGAGGCGGTCGCCGCGATCGCCGAGCTGGGGCTGGCGATCAACGTCCTCGCCGTCGTCCCCTCGACCGAGAACATGCCCTCGGGGACGGCGATCAAGCCCGGCGACGTGATCACCCAGTACAACGGCAAGACGGTCGAGGTCAACAACACCGACGCCGAGGGCCGTCTGATCCTCGCCGACGCGCTCGCCTACGCGATCGAGCTCGGCGCCGAGCGGGTGGTCGACGTCGCGACCCTGACCGGCGCGGTGCTGATCGCGCTCGGCTCCACCTACGCCGCGGTGATCGGCAACGACGACGCGCTGGCCGAGGAGCTGGTCGCGGCCGGTGCCGAGACCGGCGAGCTGACCTGGCGCCTGCCGCTGCACGACGAGTACCGGGAGATGATGAAGGGCACCGTCGCCGACCTCTCCAACCTCGCCGCCAAGCGCGAGGCGGGCTCGATCACCGCCGCCTGCTTCCTCGAGCACTTCGTCGGCGAGACGCCCTGGGCGCACATCGACATCGCCGGCACCGCCTGGGACGTCGGTCGCGCCTACATCGGCAAGGAGGCGAGCGGCTACGGCGTCCGCCTGCTGGCCGACCTCGCCCGGCGCCTGGCTGACTGACTCCGCCACCGCCGGCTCACCCGAGGATCATGCAGGTCGAGATGCCGTGGGCGATCAGCTTGCTGCTGCCCGCGGCGGTCAGTCGCGCCTCCGAAGTCGCCTGCTTGCGGCCGCGGTAGACGACGGTCGCCTCGCAGAGGACGCGGCCGGTCTCGCGGGTGATCGGCCGCACGAACTTGGCCTCGAGGCCGAGCGAGGTGTAGCCGACTCCGGCCGGCAGCGTGGTGTGGACGGCGCAGCCGAGGGCGGAGTCGAGCAGGGTCGCGGCGTAGCCGCCGTGGACGACGCCGATCGGGTTGTAGTGCTCCTCCCCCGGTTCGCCCTCGAAGACGACCCGCCCTTCCTCGAGCTCGACCGGGCGCAGCCGCATCGTCACCGCGATCGGCGGTGGCGGCATCTCGCCGGCGACGATCGCCGCCATGTACTCCATGCCGGTCATCGCCACCCCGGCGGCCGCAGTCTCGACCGGGTCCTGCCAGACGAGGGTGCGGCTGCGCGAGGTCTCGGGGCTGGTGGCGGCGAAGGCTTCCGCGACCTCGGCCGCGGAGCCCTCGCCGGCGAGGACGACGCCGTCCCCGCTCAACGCGGAGCGCTCCGCTGCAGGGCCGCCGCCTCGACCGTTGCGGTCCGATGGGCGGGCGCCGGATAGTGCAGGTCGGCCGTGATCTCGGCCTGGCTGATCGCGATGCGAGGAGCCTTGCCGCGGTGGTCGTGCCTGTGCCTGTTGATCAGCCTCATCTCGATCGCCTCCGATCGCTGTCGCCTCGAGTCAGTTGCTTCACGCAACTCATTGCCCGCGCCAGCCTACCGCAGTGAGTTGCTTGATGCAACCAACTGTGCCAAGATCACGCTGTGCTGCGCAACGACTACCCCGGCCAGGTCTGCTCGGTGGCCAAGTCCCTGGAGGTGATCGGCGAGCGCTGGTCGCTGCTGATCGTGCGCGACGTGATGAACGGCAACCGCCGCTTCGGCGAGATCCAGAACTCGCTCGGCGTCGCCCGCAATGTGCTCTCGGCGCGGCTGCAACGGCTGGTCGACGAGGGGATCCTGGAGCGGCGCGCCTACCAGGAAAGCCCGCCCCGCTACGAGTACTTCCTGACCCAGAAGGGCCTCGACCTCTGGCCGTCGCTGATCGCCCTGCTGCACTGGGGCGACAAATACTCGGCCGGCCCCGAGGGCCCGCCGCGACTGATCGTCCACAAGGAATGCGGCGGCGAGGTCAGCGAGCGCGGCATCTGCACCAAGTGCGGCAAGGTGCTGACCGCCCGCGACGCCCGCCAGGTGGCGGGCCCGGGCTTCGAGGCGGCGCTGGCGCGGGTCGAGTCGGGCGCGGACTGACGACGTCAGTCGCTCGCGCCGGATTTCCGCCGGTGCTCCTCATCGGCGATGACGATGTACTCCTCGAGCATGCTGCGGTCCTTGGGTCGGTTGGCTGCCCGCTTCATGGCAATCAAGCTGTCGATCGAGGCGACCCAGACCTCGAATCCGCCGATGTCGAGCCGCTTGGCGGTTTCGATCAGTGCGTCATATCCGCTGACCCCAGCCACATCACCGAGTACGTCGAAATCGCCGTGCGGCGTGATGAAAGTGAAGTTGGAGCCGTTTTCGATCATTCGCTCGTCGAGCGGGAACTTCAGGTCGGCCGGCGCTCCTCGCAGGCGCACGTCGAGTTCACCCAGGGCGGCGACAAGCCGCTTGACGTTCCCCCGGTCGCGCGCATAGACGACATCGAGATCGAAGCTCACGAAGGTGGAGCCGTGGGCGAAGCCCGCCATGCCGCCGATCACGACAAAGTCGACGCCGTGTCGCACGAGGGGGGCCAGAAGCGCATTCAGATCCGGTGCCCTCGGCGGGAGCTGGTTCGTCATGTGGCCTGCTCCTTGCGGACATTTGGGCTGATCGCGATCATCTGGTCGGCAAACGCCAGACCGTAATCGACCCGCTCAGCGGGGCTGAGGGCAAAACGCTCACGGACCAGGGTGCGGTCGATCCCCCAGTCCCGCTCCTCGCTGCCGAGCGTTAGATCCTCACCCAGCAGATGGAGCAGCTCACGCAGGGTCTCCACAGTCGGCGAAGTTCCGCCGGACTCGATGCGCGATATCGCCGACTGCTTGGTGCCGGCCCGGATTGCCAGCTGCGCCTGACTGACGCCGTGACGCCGACGCGCATCGCGGAGAAGCTCACCTGGAGTCATGGGACTGAATATAGCGGATACGTAATTATCACTTATATGTTATTACCATCCAGGCGCTAGCGTTCGGCGAAACGGGACTGCGACGAGGAGGAAGCAGATGGCGACGGCGGCGGAGCTTCAGGTACGGGACAAGGTCTTCATCGGCGGCGAGTGGGTGCAGCCGCAGGGCGGCGAGACGATCGAGGTGGTCAACTCGGCGACCGAGGAGACGATCGGCACGATCCCTGCCTGCACGCCGGGGGACGCCGATCGCGCCGTTGCCGCCGCCCGCGCCGCCTTCGACTCCTGGTCGCAGACGCCGCGCGCCGAGCGCGCCGGCTACTTGAGCGCGATCGCCGCCGGGCTCGAGCAGCGCAAGGAGGAGATCGCGGCGACGATCGCCCAGGAGCTGGGGATGCCGCTGAAGCTGAGCCAGATGATCCAGGTCGGGCTGCCGACCGCCCACTTCGCCTCGATCCCGGCGCTGATGGAGGAAATCGCCTGGGAGGAGGAGATCGGCAACTCCCGCGTGCTGCGCGAGGCGGCCGGCGTCGTCGGCGCGATCACGCCCTGGAACTACCCGCTGAACCAGATCGCGGTCAAGGTGGCGCCGGCGCTCGGCGCCGGCTGCACGGTGGTGCTGAAGCCGAGCGAGGTGACGCCGCTGAACGCCTTCCTGCTGGCCGAGGTGATCGAGTCGGTCGGCCTCCCCGCCGGCGTCTTCAACCTCCTCACCGGCACCGGGCCGGTCGTCGGCGAGGCGATCGCCGGCCACCCCGGCGTCGACCTGGTCTCCTTCACGGGCTCGACCCGAGCGGGCCGGCGGGTCTCCGAGCTGGCGGCGGCGACGGTGAAGCCGGTGGCGATGGAGCTCGGCGGCAAGTCGCCGAACCTGATCCTCGACGATGCCGAGCTCGAGCGGGCGGTGCCCGACGGCGTCGCCAAGTGCTTCCTCAACTCGGGTCAGACCTGCAGCGCCCTGACCCGGATGCTGGTCCCGCGCCAGCGCCTGGCCGAGGCCGAGGAGCTGGCGGTCGCCGCCGCCGAGTCGTTCACCCCCGGCGACCCCTTCGACCCGGCGACGCGGCTCGGCCCGCTCGTCTCCGACATCCAGCGCGAGCGCGTCCGCGGCTACATCCGCAAGGGCCAGGAGGAGGGCGCACGCCTGCTGACCGGCGGCGCCGAGGCGCCCGAGGGCCTTGACCGCGGCTACTTCGTCCGCCCCACCGTCTTCTCCGACGTCTCGCCGGAGATGACGATCGCCCGCGAGGAGATCTTCGGCCCGGTGCTGGTGATCATGCCCTACGAAGGCGAGGACGACGGCGTGCGGATCGCCAACGACACCCCCTACGGCCTCGCCGGCGGCGTCTGGTCGGCCGACCAGGAGCGGGCGATCAGGGTCGCGAAGCGGATCCGCAGCGGCCAGATCGAGATCAACGGCGGCGCCTTCAACCCCATGGCCCCGTTCGGCGGCTACGGCCAGTCCGGGCACGGCCGCGAGAACGGGCGCTACGGGCTGGAGGAGCTACTGCAGGTGAAGAGCCTGCAGCTGTAGCGCTCCGGGCCGACGGGTCCTGTCACGGCAGAAGCGCCGGGTGGCCGCGGGCGAACGTCGGGAGCGGTCGCAGTCTTTC
>JBEHWY010000039.1:0-23712 GCA_048498975.1 Actinomycetota bacterium
GCACCAGGGCGTCAACCCGGACGAGGTCGTCGCCGTCGGCGCCGCGATCCAGGCCGGCGTGCTGGCCGGCGACGTCAAGGACGTGCTGCTGCTCGACGTGACCCCGCTGACGCTGGGGATCGAGACCAAAGGCGGCGTGATGACGAAGCTGATCGAGCGCAACACGACGATCCCGACGAAGAAGTCGGAGGTCTTCTCGACCGCCGACGACAACCAGCCGTCGGTCGAGATCCACGTCCTGCAGGGCGAGCGCGAGATGGCGAGCGGCAACAAGAGCCTGGGCAAATTCCAGCTCACCGGCATCGCCCCGGCGCCGCGCGGAATGCCGCAGATCGAGGTCACCTTCGACATCGACGCCAACGGCATCATCAACGTCACCGCGCAGGACAAAGGCACCGGCAAAGAGCAGAAGATCGAGATCAAATCGGGCTCCGGGCTCTCCGACGAGGAAATCCAGAGCATGGTCTCCGACGCCGAGTCCCACGCCGAGGAGGACCGCAAGCAGCGCGAGCTGGCCGAAGCTCGCAACCTCGCCGAGAACTCCGCCTACCAGGCCGAGAAAGCGCTGGAGGAGGCGGGCGACAAAGTCGACGCCGCGACCAAGGAGCAGGTCGAGGCCGCGATCAAGGACCTGCGCGAGTCGCTCGACTCGGCCGGCCTCGAGGAGCTGAACGCCAAGACCGAGGCGCTGAACACGGCGATGACCAAAGCCTCGGAGCAGATCTACGCCGCGGCGCAGGCCGAGCAGTCCCCTGCCGACGGCGGTTCCGAGTCGACCGCCGCCGAAGAGGAGGAGGTCGTCGACGCCGAGGTGGTCGATGAGGACGACAAATGAGCGAGGAGAACCTCAACCCCGCCGTTGAGGCGGAGGTCGCAGCGGAGGAGAGCGTCGAGCGTGATCTCGACGCTCTCCTCGCCGATGCGGAAGCTCAGAAGGACGAGTACCTCGAACTGGCGAAGCGGACGCAGGCGGACTTCGAGAACTACCGCAAGCGGATGGCGGCCGAGGTCCAGGCCGCTTCGCTGCGCGGCAAGGGCGAGATGGCGCGCGAGCTGATCGAGGCCGTCGACAACCTCGAGCGGGCGCTGGCGAGCGCCGGCGAGGCCCCGGACGGGCTGGCCGGCGGCGTCGAGATGGTGCTGCGCGCGATGCGCGAAGCGCTGACCCGCAACGGCATCGAGGAGGTCGACCCGAAGGGCGAGAAGTTCGACCCGACCCACCACGAGGCGCTCTCGACGCTGCCCGTCGAGGGGACCGAGCCGGGCGTCGTGGTCGAGGTGATGCAGAAGGGCTACCGCTTCGGCGAGACGCTGTTGCGGCCGGCCCGTGTCGTGGTGAGCGCTTAGGAGAGAAGTGGCGGACGAGCTTTACAAGACCCTGGGGGTGTCGAAGGACGCCTCCGACGAGGAGATCAAGAAGGCGTACCGGAAGCTGGCCCGCCAGTACCACCCTGACCGCAACCCGGGCGACGCCGAGGCGGAGGAGAAGTTCAAGGAGATCTCCGCCGCCCACGACGTCCTCTCCGACCCCGAGAAGCGCAAGGAGTACGACCAGGGCGGGCAGTTCGCCGGCTTCGGCGGCGCCCAGGGCCCGTTCGCCGGCGGCGGCCAGGCCGGCGGCTTCGGCGGCGACTTCGGCGACATGCTCTCCGGCCTCTTCAACCGCGGCGGCGGGCGGGCGCGGCCGCAGCAGGTGCGCGGCCGCGACCTCGAGACCGAGGTGCGGCTGAGCTTCGACCAGGCGATCAACGGGGCGCAGATCAGCGTCACCGTGCCGAAGGCCGAGCGCTGCACGACCTGCCACGGCAGCGGCGCCAAACCCGGCACCGCGCCGACCACCTGCCCGCGCTGCGAAGGGCGCGGCATCGACGCCCAGAGCCAGGGCTTCTTCTCGATCAGCCAGCCCTGCCCCCAGTGCGGCGGCTCGGGCCAGGTGATCGAAGACCCGTGCCCGACCTGCGGCGGCTCCGGCGTCACCCAGCAGACCAAGCGCTACAAGGTCAACGTCCCCGCCGGAGTCAAGGACGGGACCCGGATCCGGCTCGCCGGCAAAGGCGAGGCGGGACCGCGCGGCGGCCCCGCCGGCGACCTCTACGTGACCACCAGGGTCGTCAGCTCCCCGATCTTCAAGCGGCTCGACGACGGCAACCTCGAAGTGACGGTGCCGATCACGATCCCCGAGGCGCTGCGCGGCGGCACGATCGAGGTGCCGACGCTGCAGGGGACGAAGAAGATCAAGGTCGCGCCGGGGACCAAGCACGGGACGATCCAAAGACTGCGCGGTGAGGGCCCGCCGAAGCCGAAAGGCAAGGGCAACGGCGACATCCGCTACCGCCTCGAGATCGCGATCCCCACTGATCTCAGCGAGGAGCAGAGAGAGGCGGCGGAGAAGCTCGCCGAGGCCTTCAACGGGTCCGACCCGCGCGCCGAGCTGCTGCGCAAGGCAGGCGTCGCCTGATGCCGAGCTACCGCCGACACGTGAAAGCGACGATCGACGAGGAGCGCGGCGTCTTCATGATCTCGGTCGCCGCCGAGCTGGCCGAGATGCACCCGCAGACGCTGCGCATGTACGAGGCGCGCGGGCTGATCGCGCCGAAGCGCTCGCCGAAGAACACGCGGCTGTACTCCCAGCGCGACGTCGAGCGGCTGCGGCGGATCCAGCAGATGACGGCGCAGGGCCTGAACCTGGTCGGGGTCGAGACAGTGCTGACCCTGGAAGAGCGGATGGAACGGCTGAGCGCGGAGCTGGAACGGGTGCGCCGCCGCGCGGAAGAACTGGAAGCGAAGAGGAAGACGAAAGAAGGCGAGAAGAGCTGATGCAGGCGGATCGATTCACCACCAAGTCCCAGGAAGCGGTCGCCGCTGCCCAGCAGCTGGCGACGGCGCGCCGCAACCCCGAGATCACCGCCGCCCACCTGCTCGTCTCGCTGCTGGTGCAGGAAGACGGGCTGGTGCCGCCGATCCTGCAGAAGGTCGGCGCCGACCTGACGGCGATCGGCTCCCGCGCCCACGAGAAGGTCGACGCGCTGCCGACGGTGAGCGAGGGCGGCGAACCGCGGATGGCCTCCTCGCTGGCGCAGACCCTGCGCCAGGCCGAGACCGAGATGGCGAAGCTCGGCGACGAGTACATCTCGACCGAGCACCTGCTGCTGGCGCTGACCGAGACCGGCTCCGGCGTCGCCGACGTCCTCCCCGACCGCGGCTCCCTGGAAACGGCGATCGCCGCGGTGCGCGGGCCGCACCGCGTCACCTCGGCCAACCCCGAGGACTCGGTGCAGGCGCTGGAGAAATTCGGCCGCGACCTGACCGCCGACGCGGCGAGCGGCAAGCTCGACCCGGTGATCGGCCGCGACGAGGAGATCCGCCGCGTGATCCAGGTCCTCTCCCGCCGCACCAAGAACAACCCGGTGCTGATCGGCGACCCCGGCGTCGGCAAGACCGCGATCGTCGAGGGGCTGGCGCAGCGGATCGTCAGCGGCGACGTGCCCGAGAGCCTGCGCGACCGGCGCGTGATCGCGCTCGACATCGGCTCGCTGCTGGCCGGCTCCAAATACCGCGGCGAGTTCGAGGAGCGGCTCAAAGCGGTGCTCTCGGAGGTGCAGGAGGCCGCGGGCCAGATCGTCCTCTTCCTCGACGAGCTCCACACCATCGTCGGTGCCGGCGCCGCCGAAGGCGCGGTCGACGCCGCCAACCTGCTGAAGCCGATGCTGGCCCGCGGCGAGCTGCGCGCGGTCGGCGCCACCACCCTCGACGAGTACCGCAAGCACATCGAGAAGGACGCGGCGCTGGAGCGGCGCTTTCAGCCGGTGCTGGTCGGCGAGCCCGACATAGGCGACGCGATCGCGATCCTGCGCGGGCTGAAACCGCGTTACGAGGAGCACCACGGCGTCCGCATCTCCGACTCGGCGATCGTCGCCGCCGCCACCCTCTCGGAGCGCTACATCGCCGACCGCTTCCTGCCCGACAAGGCGATCGACCTGATCGACGAGGCCGCCTCGCGGCTGAAGATCGAGATCGACTCGGTGCCGACCGAGATCGACGAGGTCGAGCGCCGGATCCAGCAGCTGGAGATCGAGCGCACGGCGCTGAAGAAGGAGACCGACGAGGCCTCGAAGGCGCGGCTGGCGGCGCTCGACGAGGAGGTCGCCAACCTCAGCGAGCAGGCGGCCGAGCTGCGCACCCGCTGGCAGAACGAGAAAGAGCCGATCGAGGCGATGAACCAGGCCAAGGCCGAGCTCGAGGAGGCGCGCCAGGAAGTCGAGCGGGCCGAACGCGAGACCGACCTCGAGCGCGCCGCCGAACTAAAATTCGGCCGCATCCCCGAGCTGGAGGCGCAGATCGCCGCCCAGGTCGAGCGCCTGGCCGAAGTGCACGCCGGCGGCGAGGTGCTGCTCTCCGACGAAGTCACCGAGGAGGACGTCGCCCAGGTCGTCGCCAAATGGACCGGGATCCCGGTCAGCCGCCTGATGGAGGGCGAGGTCGAGAAGCTGATCCACATGGAGGAGCGCCTGCACGAGCGGGTGATCGGCCAGGACGAGGCGATCGAGGCGGTCTCCAACGCGCTGCGGCGCTCGCGCGCCGGGCTCTCGGACCCCAACCGGCCGATCGGCTCCTTCCTCTTCCTCGGCCCGACCGGCGTCGGCAAGACCGAGCTGGCCAAGGCGCTGGCCGAGTTCATGTTCGACTCCGAGCAGGCGATCGTCCGCCTCGACATGTCCGAGTACATGGAGAAGCACACGGTCTCGCGGCTGATCGGGGCACCGCCCGGATACGTCGGCTACGAGGAGGGCGGCCAGCTGACCGAGGCGGTGCGCCGCCGGCCCTACGCGGTGGTGCTGCTCGACGAGATCGAGAAGGCCCACCCCGACGTCTTCAACACGCTGCTGCAGCTGATGGACGACGGCCGCCTCACCGACGGCCAGGGCCGCACCGTCAGCTTCACCAACACGGTCCTGATCATGACCTCCAACGTCGGCAGCGACCGGATCACCGGCGACCAGGTCGACGAGCGGATCCGCGAGCAGATCGAAGAGGTGCTGGCCTCGACCTTCAAGCCCGAGTTCCTCAACCGGATCGACGACACGGTGATCTTCCACCGCCTCTCGAAGGCCGACATCGGCCGCATCGTCGGCCTGCAGGTGGACCAGCTGGTCGGTCGCGTGCGCGAGCGCGGGATCGAGATCGAGCTCTCCGAGGACGCCCGCACCCTGCTCGGCAACCTCGGCTACGACCCGACCTACGGGGCGCGGCCGCTGAAGCGGGTGGTGCAGAAACAACTTGTTGACAAGCTGGCGCTGAAGATCCTGGAGGGTGAGTTCTCTGATGGTGACCTGGTCAGGGTCGACGCCGCGGACGGCGAGCTCGTCTTCGAGCGCGCCGCCGCCGCGGTCGCCTGAGCCGGGAATCGGCCTGAAACGCTCATCAAATGGGCGTTTTCTGCCGAAACAAGCTGCACCTATAGGTGCTCTTTATCTACGGGACTAAAGTCAAGGACGCTTGAGCGTCATTCTTGAGTGGGTTGGTTAAGAATCCCGCCCTAAGCTAGATACGTAACAGCGACGTAAAGACAAAGTAACCAGCCGGCATGGACCACGACGAGACTCCGATAAACGCCAGCAGCCCGCGCGCCCGCCAGGCGCTCGAGTCGGCGCGCTGGCCCTTCGAGCAGGCGGCGTGGGTGCTGCGGCGCCGGGTGATCTGGCCGCTGCAGGACTGGTTCGGGACGCTCGACGGCAGCGCCCGGCTCGGTCTCGCCGGCGGCGCCACGCTGGCGGTCGGGATGGTCGTCCTCGCTCTCGTCGCCCTCGGCGGCTCCGGCTCCAGCCAACCGGCGGCGGCCGAGGTCGCCGTCGTGACCACGCCCCCGGCGAAGACCGCAACGGTCGCCCCGGCGCCCGAGCCCGAGGAAGAAGCCGAAACGCTGCACGGCGCACCGCCCGTCTTCAAGTCCGGCGAGAAGCCGAGTGATGCCGGCATCAAGGGCTCCTCGCAGGCCGTCGCCCCGGACAGCTCCGAGGCGACCGGCTCGGCCACGACCAGCAGCTCGGCGGCAACCGCCAGGATTTCCTCCAACCCCTCGGCTGAAACGGCAAGTGCCCCGAACGAAGCCGCGGTGATCCCCGGCAAGCCTGCCGGGCCGCAGGCGCTCGCCGTCGCCCGCCGCTTCTCGAAGGCCTTCGTCGTCTATGAGACCGGCGGTGAAGAGGCGCCGGTGAAGAAGGAGTTCGCGGCGACGAGCACGCCGGCGCTGGCGAAAGCGCTGCTGCGCCGGCCGCCGCGGCTGCCGGCCGACGTGAAGGTGCCGAAGGCGAAGGTCGTCACGGTCGTCCCCGGGCCCTCGCGCGAAGGCGTCTACACGGTCAGCGTCTCGCTGCTGCGGGTCGGGGTCACCAGCGAGCTGCGGCTGGAGATGGAAAAGCGCAAGAAAGACGGCTGGCGGGTCACCAACGTCCTCGGCTGATGGTCGAACGCGCGCGCAAGATCAAGGTGGCAGCGGCCACCGCCGCCGCCACCGTCGCCCTGGCGCTGCCGGTGACGATCGCCCGCGGCGAGACGGCGAAGGCGCCGCTGCGCGGCGGGGCGGTGGAGGTCACCACGGCCGAACCGCTCTCGCCGGGCTCGATCGGCCACGGCGAAACGCTGCCGGCGCCGGCGACCGAAAGCCCGGCCAAGCCGCCGAAGCCCGACGGCGGCGTCAGCGCCGACGAAAAGCTGGTCGAAGAAGAAGCGATCGAAGCCGCCGAAGAAGAAACGCCGCTGGAAACCAGCGCGACCGGCGAGACGCTTGCCCCCGGTAACGGCATGCTGACGATCCCGCTGCCGACCTCCAGCTGCGCCGCCACGGGGGTGCCGCCGGTGCTGATCCCGATCTACCAGCGCGCCGCCGACAAGTACGGCCTCGGGCCGCAAGGTCCGGCGGTGCTGGCCGGGATCAACGCGGTCGAGACCGGGTTCGGCACCAACATGGGGCCGTCTTCGGCCGGCGCGATCGGCTGGATGCAGTTCATGCCGGCGAGCTGGGCCGAATACGGGGTCGACGCCAACGGCGACGGGGTCAAGGACCCCTACAACCCCGAAGACGCGATCTTCGCCGCCGCCAGCTACCTGCACATCGCCGGCATGCCGCGCGACACCTACGGCGCGATCTTCGCCTACAACCACGCCGACTGGTACGTCGAAGAGGTGCTCGCCAACGCCGGCTGCTACGCCGCCGAAGTCGGCGCCCAGGGCTTCGGCGACTCGCAGCTCGGCGCCCAGATCCAGGTCCTGCAGTGCAGCCCCAACCCGGACTGGAAGAAAGAACTGCCGGCCGAATACCTGGAAGCCTTCGAGCAGGCCGCGGCGCGTTACGAACTGGGGCGGCGCGGCGTCTGGGCGCTGGCGGCGATCGCCCGCCTGGAGTCCGACTTCGGCCGCAACCTGACCGAGAAGCAGCTGGAAGAAACCGGCCCGCTGGGGCTCGATGCCTCGGAGTGGGCGACCTACCGCGCCGACGGCGACGAAGACGGGCACATCGAACACGCCGACGTCTTCGACTCGGCCGACACCCTGGCGCGCGAGATCTGGTCCAAGGGCACGCTCAGCGCCGGCGTCTTCGCCCACAACCAGGCCGCCTGGTACGTCGAAGAGGTGATGCAGCAGGCCGAACAGATCGAAGGCGAGTGCAAGATCAGCTACATCCCCTGGCGCGTGGCACCGCTGCCGACCGGGTTCGAAACGGCCGGCCCGAGCGCGGTGATCGGGCCCACCGGCCTCGCCAGCGCCCCGCGCAGCGCCCCGCCGGCGGTGAAGGCGGCGATCGCCGCCGCCAACTCGATCGCGACCACGCCCTACGTCTGGGGCGGCGGCCACGGCTCCTGGTACTCCTACGGCTACGACTGCTCGGGCGCCGTCAGCTTCGCCCTCTACGGCGCCGGCCTGCTCGACACGCCCCTCACCTCGGGCGCCCTGGAGAGCTACGGCGAACCGGGCCCCGGCCGCTGGATCACGATCTACGCCAACGCGACCCACACCTACATGGTCATCGCCGGCCTGCGCTGGGACACCGTCGGCGACCCCGCCGGCGAAACCGGGCCGCGCTGGAAGGCCGAGCCGCCGTACCCCGAAGGCTTCGTCGTGCGGCATCCGACGGGTTACTGAGAGCCGACGGGACTAGACGATGCGTTGGGAGGGTGCCCGCCACCCTCTCTGGGCAGGTAGGGCGGCGGGCACCCTCCCCCTCCCAGGCCGAGGCGCGTGAAATCGCGTGGTTCCTTTGTCGCCCCATGAGAGACAAAGGAACCACGACTTTGGGAGGCGGCGAGAGGGCCGGGCGACGGGCGGGCCGGCCCACCTACCTGCCCACGGGTGGGTCGGTCCGCCCGTCACCTGCCTGAATCCCGGCGCAGCGGGTAAGTTTGTCCTGAGGTCGCCGAACCGAGAATTGGAGGGGACGCAATGCCGACTTATCTGATGCTGACCAACCTGACCGCCGAGGGCGTGCGGACTTTGAAGAACAACCCCGGGCGGGTCGCCGAGGTGAACAAGGAGGTCGAGCAGATCGGGGCCAAGGTCGTGGCCCAGTACGCGACGCTCGGCCAGTACGACTTCGTCACCGTGATCGAGGCGCCCGACGAGAAGACGATGGCCAAGGTCTCGGTCGAGCTCGGCTCGCGCGGGACGATGACCAGCCAGACCCTGACCGCGATGCCGGCCTCCGAGCTGGCCGACTCCCTCTGAGCCGCGGTTGAAGGCGCTCGTCGTCGGCGGAGGGGGGCGCGAGCACGCGATCGTGCGGGCGCTGCGGCGCTCGGTTCATGCCCCGGAGGTCCTCTGCGCGCCGGGCAACGCCGGCATCGCCGCCGACGCCGAGTGCTTCCCCGAGGTCGCCGCCGACGACGTCGCCGCGATCGTCGCCCTCGCCCGCGAGCACGGTGTCGACCTGGTCGCCGTCGGGCCCGAGGCGGCGCTGGTCGTCGGCGTCGTCGACGCGCTCGAGGACGCCGGCATCCCCGCCTTCGGCCCGAGCAGGGCCGCGGCGGAGCTCGAGGGCTCGAAGGCCTTCGCCAAGGAGCTGATGGAGGAGGCCGGCGTGCCGACCGCCGCCCACGTCCTCCTGCACAGCCGCGAGGAGGCGCTCGCGCAGCTCGCCTCGACCAGCTTTCCCACCGTGCTCAAGGCCGACGGCCTCGCGGCCGGCAAGGGCGTGATCATCTGCCCGACCGAGGCCGAGGCCCGCGCGGCGATCGACGTCTTCTTCACCGAGCAGCGCTTCGGCGCGACCACCGTCGTGCTCGAGGAGTTCCTCGAGGGGGAGGAGCTCTCGCTGCTCGCCCTCTGCGACGGCGAGACGGTGGTGCCGCTGGCGCCGGCGCAGGACTACAAGCGGATCTTCGACGGCGACCAGGGACCCAACACCGGCGGCATGGGCAGCTACTCGCCGGTCCCCGGCTTCGGCCCCGCCGAGGTCGAGGAGATCGTCGAGGCGGTGCACCGGCCGATCGTGGCGGCGATGGCGCGGCGCGGCATCCCCTTCCACGGCGTCCTCTACGCCGGGCTGATGATGACCGCCGCCGGCCCCCGGGTGCTCGAGTTCAACGTCCGCTTCGGCGATCCGGAGACGCAGGCGGTGCTGCCGCGGCTGCGCTCGGACCTGGTCGACCTCTTCCTCGCCGCCCGCGAGCCCGGCGGCCTCGCCGGTGCCACGGCGGAGTTCGCCGACGATTGGGCGGTGACGCTGGTGCTCGCCTCCGCCGGCTACCCGGAGAGCTCCTCCAAGGGGGACGTGATCCACGGGCTCGCCGCCGCCGCCGAGCTGGCCGAGGTGACCCACGCCGGCACCGCCGCCCGCGACGGCGAGATCGTCACCGCCGGCGGCCGCGTCCTCAACGTCACCGCGCTCGGCGCCGGGCCGGCCGCGGCCCGCGATCGGGCATACGATGCCGCCAGCCGCATCTCCTTCGAGGGGATGCAGCTTCGCACCGACATCGCCGCTCGCGCCGTAGACAGAGTCGCCAGTCAACCAACCCAGCCAAGCTGATCCAGAGAGGCAAGATGAGCGAGATCTCAGACCCGACCCCCACCCCACCGCCCGACCTGGAGCCGATGGCCGCCGTCGAGGAGACCTTCGCCGAAATCGAGGTCGAGCAGCCGCTCGTCGGGATCATCATGGGCTCGAAAAACGACAAGCCCAAGATGGAACCCGCCGGGAAGGCGCTGCAGGACGCCGGCATCCGCTACGAGGTGCGGGTGATGAGCGCCCACCGCGACCCGGAGCTGGTCCGCGAGTACTGCCACAACGCGCGCATGCGCGGGCTGCGGGTGATCATCGCCGGTGCGGGCATGTCGGCGGCGCTGCCGGGTGTGGCCGCCGCCCACACCGACCTGCCGGTGATCGGCGTGCCGATTCTCGGCAAGGCGCTCGGCGGGCTCGACGCGCTGCTCTCGGCGGTGCAGATGCCACCGGGGATCCCGGTCGCCTGCGTCGCGATCGACGGGGCGAAAAACGCCGGCGTGCTGGCCACCCGCATCATCAACTCCTAGGCCGCCGTGATCCCGCGCTACACCCGTCCCGAGATCGGGGCGGTCTGGACCCCGCAAGCGAAGATGGAGACCTGGCTCGAGGTCGAGCTGGCGGCCACCGAGGCCTGGGCCGAGGAGGGAGCCGTGCCGCGCGAGCTGGCGGAGGCGGCGCGGGCCAAGGCGAGCTTCACGGTCGAGGCGGTCGAAGAGCGGGAGAGGGTCACCGACCACGACGTCGCCGCCTTCGTCGACGTCGTCGCCGCCTCGGTAGGCGGCGAAGCCGGGCGCTGGATCCACTACGGCCTGACCTCCTCCGACGTGCTCGACACGGCGCTGGCGCTGCAGCTGCGCCGCGCCGGCGAGATCCTCGTCCCCGGCGCCCGCGCCTACCGCGATGCCCTCGTCGCGCGCGCGCTCGAGCAGCGCGACACGCTCTGCGTCGGCCGCACCCACGGCGTCCACGCCGAGCCGACCACCTTCGGCCTGCGGCTCGCCGGCTTCGCCTTCGAGGCCGACCGCAACCTGCGCCGGCTCGAAGAGGCCTTCGCCCAGCTCGCCGTCGGCAAGCTCTCCGGCGCGGTCGGCACCTACGCCTCGGTGCCGCCGGCGGTCGAGGCGCGGGTGATGGAGCGGCTCGGCCTCGGCCGCGAGGACGTCGCCACCCAGGTCGTCCCCCGCGACCGCCACGCCCAGCTGCTGGCGGCGATCGTGATCGCCGGAGCCGGCATCGAGAGCTTCGCCACCGAGGTCCGCAACCTGCAGAAAACCGAGCTGCGCGAGGTCGAAGAGCCGTTCGCCGCCGGCCAGAAGGGCTCCTCGGCGATGCCGCACAAGCGCAACCCGATCCGCACCGAGCGTGTCACCGGCCTCGCCCGCGTGCTGCGTGGCTACGCCCAGACCGGCTTCGAGAACGTCGCTCTCTGGCACGAGCGCGACATCTCCCACTCCGGCGCCGAGCGCGTCATCCTCCCCGACGCGACGATCCTGCTCGACTACGCCCAGGACCTGGCGACCAAGGTCGCGGCCGGGATGACGATCCGGCCCGAGCGGATGCTGGCGAACCTCGAGCTGACCCACGGCGCCCTCTTCAGCCAACGCGCGCTGACCGCCCTGGTCGAGTCCGGGATGACCCGCGACGACGCCTACCGCGTCGTCCAGGAGAACGCCCAGCGCGCTTGGGACACCGGCACCGAGTTCCGCGACCTGCTCGCCGAGGCGGCGCCGCAGCTCGACCTCGACGCCGTCTTCGACTACGGCGCCTACCTGACGCACCTGCCCGAGATCTTCGCCCGCCTCGAAGCGCTGTAAACGGCGCCTGAACGAATTGCGCAGGAGCATTCCTGCGACTCGCAGTACCGACGGCGGAATCGAAGTCTGTACTGGGAGGACAATGCTTTGCGACGCCGTTTCTGCCTTGTCCAGCTGAACTGGACACGAGGACAAATCCCCCCGCGGCAGACTGTCCAGCGGGCCGTACGTGAGGCTTCCGTCACGGCCTAAGTTCCGCTCTCCCCGCGATCCGGGCCCCACCGGATCCATGCCTCACCCCTGTCAAACCCTTCCCCCGGGAGAGTTCCTTGACCCCTGAACGTTTGCCCCGCAGTTACATACCCCTACGAAAACTCCTACCCCTGCTCGCCGCAGCCGGCGCCCTTCTGGCGCTGGTTCTCGCCATTTCCGGTGGGACGGCGGCAGCAAGCGGCAGCGCGATCCCCGACCCGATGGAACGGGGGAGCTACACCGTCCAACGCGTCGACCCGCTGAAACTCGGTCTGGCGACGTTCCAGGAACCGAACTCCAAAGGGACGGCGGCGACCGGCTCCAACTCGACGATCACGGCGCAGATCCGCGGCGTGATGTACATGCCGGAAGGCTACGCCGGCAAGTCGCCGCTGCTGCTCTTCGTCCACGGCAACCACAGCAGCTGCGACACCGGCACCGCCCCCGCCTGCACGATCTACAAGCGCAACGACGAGGGCTACGCCTACATGGGCGAAAACCTCGCCAGCTGGGGCTACGTGGTCGTCTCGCTCGACCAGGACGAACTGATGTCGCGCCAGGACAACCTCGGCAAGGGCATGCACAACCGGCGCCTGCTGATCATGGCGATGCTCGACAAGCTCAAAGAAGCGAGCGAAGGCCCGGTCCCGGCGAGCGAAAACTCGAACGTCGGCAGCCTGCTGGCCGGCAAGCTCGACATGACGCGGATCGGCCTGATGGGCCACTCGCGCGGCGGTGACGCCGTCTCGAGCTTCGTCGAATACGACCACACCCGCCCGGCCGGCGAACGCTACCCGCTGCGGGCCGTGATCTCACTGGCCCCGGTCGACTACGAACGGCACGTCCCTTACGGCGTCCCGTTCATGGCCCTGTTCGGCAGCTGCGACGGCGACGTCTCCAACCTCCAGGGAGCCCGCCTCTACGAACGGAGCCAGTACGTCGGCGACCCCTACCCCAAGTTCCAGGTCGAGCAGATCGGCGGCAACCACAACTCGTACAACACGGTGTGGCAGGCCGACAACGACGACGCGACCGCAAAAGACGCGGCCTGCGGTCCGGACGTGAAATCGGGCGTCGCCGAACCGGCTAACCCGACCAGCATCCGCCTCAGCGGCGAAGCCGGTCCGCATTTCGAAGCGATCACCGGCCTCGAAACCGAGTCCTACTCGATCGAAAACGCCAACAAGCTCGACCCGACCAAAAACACCCGCATCTCCAGCAACCCGGCGCTGATGGGTGATCAGGAGAAGCTCGGGCTGGCGACGATGTCCGCCTTCTTCCGCCGTTACGTCGGCGGCGAGGGCGCCTTCGAACCGTATCTGACGGGTGAAATGGCAGCGGAAGGCAAGCCGTCCGTGCCGCTGACCGCCTGCCCGACCAGCGAAGCCGGCAAACGCATCCCCTGCATCGACCGCGTCGCCGACAGCTACACGGCACCGCCCGACGAACGGCTCGACCTGATCCGTCCCGACACCGAAAAGCCCACCACGGTGAGCGCGCTCGGGACCAGGATCGTGGCGACCGGTTTCGCCAACCCGTACCCGAAGAAAGGCGGCGGCGTGACGCCGCGGCCGGCCACCACGGCGAACGGGATCGACTGGTGCAACCCCGACACCAAGCAACAGGAACCGGCCCAGCTGAAAGAACCGGAAAACCCGACCTCGGGCAAGCCGTGCCCGGCTCCGGGGCTGGAAGCCCTCGGCGGCCAGGCAGCGGGCAACCGCGAACGGGCGCCGGTCAACGGCTCCTACGGGCGCCAGCTTTCGGTTGCCTGGGAAGAACCGGTTGAGGAAACCGGCGCTCCGGCGACGCTGAGGACGGCGATCCCCGGCGCCGCCAAGAACGTCAGCGGCTACAAAGCGCTGTACCTGGCCGCCGCCGTCAACTTCTTCGACCCGCGCAACCCCGCCCGGGGCGAAGAAGGCCAGTGGAACCCGGAGACGGCACCGCAGAACTTCACGATTGCGGTGACCGACGCCGAGGGCCACGAAGCGACCGTCGAAGCGGGCGATCCGCGCTACGGCACCGCCCTGCAGCAGACCCTGGGCTCGATCTCGGCCCGCGTGCACGTGATCCTGCGGGACATCCGCGTGCCGCTGTCCGACTTCGCGGCGAAGGGCGTCGACCTGACCAAGGTCACCAGCGTCTCGCTTCGCTTCGGCGAACTCGGGATGCCGCAGAGCGGTTCGATCCAGCTCGCCGACCTGCGCTTCCAGCAGTCGGTGGACGGGTCCGACCTGCTGCTCGACAGCACGGCTCCGAACGCCGGCCCGGGCGAAGGCCCGCCGGCCAGCGGTCCGAACCCGGTCGAGGAAATGCAGGAGGGCGTGTACAAGCGCGCCGACGTCTCGTTCGAAATGCCGGACGTGACGAAGACCCCGGGCGCCAGCGTCTGGACCGTCGACGACGACGGCACCCAGTGCCCCAACGCCCAGTTCGAACACATCCAGGAAGCGGTCGAATACGCCAGCCCCTGGGACACGATCGTTGTCTGCCCGGGCCTCTACGCGGAAGCGTCGACCCCGGTCAACAGCGAACTCAGCCCGGTCCAGTCCGGAGCGATGAACGGCCTGACGATCAACAAGTCGTTGAAGATCGTCGGCGCCGGTGCAAGCAAGGTCACGATCAAGCCGGCGGCCTCGCTGGGGACCACCCTGGCGGGCACCGAACCGTACCTGCGTGACGGTGGCGGCAACGTCATCACCGTCTCCAGGCAGTCGCTCGGTTCGACCGAATACAACGAGGAGTACGTCGACATCTCCGGCGTGACGATCGAATCCCCGAGTGCCTACGTTGAGGCGGGCGTCGCCTTCTTCAACAGCTCGGGCCGGATCGCCAACAGTGTCGTCGGTCCGCTCAAACGGATCTCCTCGGCAGGTGAATTGGCGGCCAAACCCCATGGCTGGGGCATCGTCGCCACCAACTCGGTGATCGGGGCCGGCTCCGGCGCCCCCGAACGGCAGGTGACGGTCGTCAACAGCAAGGTGTTCGGGTACCAGTCGGGCGGCATCCGCTTCGACGACGCCCGTGGCACCGATGCCGCGGCGACGGTGACCGAAGCCTCCGGCATGAAGGAGGTCGGGTTCGTCAAGGGCACGCTGGTCGAAGGTCAGGCCAGCACCGTGTTCCCGCAGACCGGCGTCCAGTACCACGCTGGAGCGACCGGTCAGGTCACCGACAGCAAGATCGCCAACAACCGCTACACGACCGAACCGAGGAAATCGGTCGGCGTGCTGCTGACCGGAGCGGAAACGCTCAACAGCGGGTTCTCGATCAGCGGCTCGACGATCATCGGCAACGGCTACGGCCTGTTCAACGCCGACCTCAAAAACGAACTGGTGCGCGAAGGCGCTCCGGCGGTTGCCAGCGGCAACTTCTGGGGCACCAACGGCACCCCGATCGCCGGTGCGACCGTCGTCGGCCCGCCCGACGAAGAGGGCATCTCCGGCAACGACGCCGGCGCCAATGCCTCGGTCACGTTCGCACCGGTCCTCGGCGCGGCTCCGGCCGCCCCGGTGATCGGCACCCAGTCCGACTCGGCCCCGGTCGGGGCGATCGTCAACCCCGCTGACGGCGAGGCCGTCGCCCCGGGCACGGCGATCGAACCGGTCGTCCTCGCCGAAGACGACTACGGGGTGAAGTCGGTCGTGATGACCGCCGACGGCGCTCCGCTCGGAGCCAGGTCGGAAGCGCCGTTCGCGTTCTCGTGGAAACCCGCCGCGACCGACGCCGGCAAGACGGTGACGTTGAAAGCGACGATCACCGACTCCGCCGGTCAGGTCACGACCACGACGATCGCGGTCCCGGTCAAGGCACCGACGGTGGAACCGCCGAAGGAAGAGGTGAAGCCGGCGGCGGCTGCCGAAATGCCGAAGACCGGCAAGGTGATCAAGAACAAGGGCAAGGGCACCGCGCGCCTCGTGGTCACGGTTCCCGCCCCGGGCCAGCTCGTGGTCACGGGCCCCGGCATCCTCAAGGTGACCGGGAACCCGACGACCGGGGGTGACGTCGAGGTTCTGATCAAGGCCAAGGGCAAGTTGCTCAAGACCCTGAACAAGAAGGGCAGGGCGACGGTCAAGGTCACGGTCGAGTTCACCGGACCCAGCGGCAAGCCGGGTTCGGTGACGAGGACGGTGGTCCTGGTCAAGAAGTAGCACCGGGCGCGGGGGCGTCCCGCGCCAACCGGGCCCCCGTGGCCTCGGCTTGTGCCGGGGTCGCGTGGGCCTCTTTTCGTGTGTGAACGGTTTGTATGTGAACGGCGGGTGGACTACCCTGCGCCGGGTGATCCTCTACACCTGCGGTCAGAAAACTCACGTCCCGGCGCTCCATCCCTGCGGGCGAGCGGGCAAGGCGCTCGACGACGCGGGCTACGAGTACGAGATCAAGGTCGTCGGCGGCTACCGGCTGATGCCCTGGACCTGGCGCAGCCGCGAGGCCGACCGGGCCGAGGTGAAGGAGCTGAGCGGCAGCAACGAGGTGCCGATCCTCGTCCTCGACGACGGCGAAGTGATCTCCGGCTCGGGGACGATCGCGCGCTGGGCGAAGGAGCACCCGCTCTCGCCCGCGAAGTCGGCGAGCTGACGCCCGCTCAGACCTGCGTGGCGAAACCCGCGAACGCCACCACCAGCGTTCCGATCAGCCCGCCGCCGACGACGATGATGGTCCGCTGTAGAGAATCGAGCCTGCTGTTGATGGCGACCAACTGGGTATTGATCTCGGCAAAGCGGGCGTTGTAAATCGCGTTCATTTCCTCGAACCGGTGATTCATTTCATCGAATCGATGGTTGACGTCATCGAACCTCTTGTCCACGTGCCGAAACTGGGCGTCGACGTGCTTGAAGCCGAGGTCGACCCGTTCGCTGAGGCCGTCCAGCCGCTCGTCGGTCCAGGGTCCGTGTGCCATCGCCTCCATCGTGGCAGAACCGTAGACAGAAAGCTTCGGCAAAAGGCGCGCGGAATGGGGAGATTCAGGCGCGGATTCGTGCCTAAACCGCAACGGGCGCGAGCTCGCGCGCCTCGCGGCGCGACTCGAGCACGACCGGCGTGCCGTCACGGGGCGAGAGCGTGATGTTGCGACGGCCGGTCCGCTCAGGCGCCGGGCTCGCCTTGCGCAGATCGCAGCGGGTCAGCACCTCGCGCAGCACGATCCGCATCTCGAACTCGGCGAAGGAGGCGCCGAGGCAGCGGCGCATGCCGCCGCCGAAGGGGATCCAGCCGTAGGTGTCGGGCCCGTCCTCGAGGAAGCGCTCGGGGCGGAAGGCGAACGGTTCGGGGTAGAGGTCGGCGCGGGTGTGCGTCAGCCAGATCGCCGGCGTCACGTCGGTTCCCGGCGGCAGCGTCAAGCCGTCGGCGACGAGCTCCTTGTGCAGGCGGCGGCCGGCGAGCGGGACGACCGGTCGCAGCCGCAGCGACTCGGTGATCGTCGCCCGCAGGTAGTCGTCCTCGCCGGCGGCGATCGACTCGCGCAGCCGCGCCAGCGCCGCCGGGTGGCGCAGCAGCAGGTCGAAGGTCCAGGCCAGCGCCGTCGCGGTCGTCTCGTGGCCGGCGAGCAGCAGCGTCATCAGGTGGTCGCGCAGCTCCGCGTCGGTCATCGCCTCACCGTCCTCGAAGCGAGCCTGGATCAGCAGCGAGAGGATGTCGGTGCGCTGCTCGAGGTCGGGCCGCGTGCGGTGCTCGGCGATCTCCGCGTAGAGCAGCTCGTCGACTTCGCGCAGCTGCCCCTCGAAGCGCGCCCACGGCCCGCGGCCGCCGAAGCGCCGCGTCGCCAGCCCAACCAGCTGCGCCCGCGGCGAGGCGGTTTCGCTCAGCACCGTCGCCAGCATCCCCCGCAGCCGCTCCAGCCGCGGGCCGTCGGCGACGCCGAAGACGACCCGCAGGATCGCCTCCAGGGTGATCGCCTGCATCCGCGGGTGGATCGCGAACTCGCGCTCCAGCGGCCAGCTGTCGATCTCGGCGTCGACGATCTCGGTTACCGCCGGCTCGTAGGAGCGCATCCGCTCGCCGTGGAAGGGCGGCAGCATCAGCCGCCGCCGCGAGAGATGCTCGGCGCCTTCCAGGATCAGCAGCGATTTGGGGCCGAGGATCGGTTCGAGGATCAGGTTGCGGCCGAGCGGCAGGCCGATGTCGCGCTCCGTATACAGGGCCTTGATCGCGGCCGGGTCGGAGATCAGGACCATCGGCCGCTCGAAGCCGACGAAGCGGACGCTGAAGGAGTCGCCATAGAGCTTGCGGTTCTCGCGCATGAACGCCAGCGGGCGGAAGCTCCAGCGCAGGGTCTGCATCAGGGCGCTCTGATGCGGTTCCGGCGGCAGTCCCATGGTCGAGAGGATCGCACCAATCGGGCCGCAACGTGGTCCGCTGCCGCGATGGTTAGCATCGGCTTAATGACGACCATCGCCGATCTGAAGCTGCATTCCTCCGGGAAGGTGCGCGAGGTCTACGAGTGGGACGACGACCTGCTGATGGTCGCCTCCGACCGGATCTCGATCTACGACGTGGTGATGCCGACGCCGGTCACCGACAAGGGCAAGGTGCTGAACCGGATGTCGGTCTTCTGGTTCGGCCTGACCGAGGACATCGTCCCCAACCACTTCATCTCCGAGGACGTGCCGGAGGAGGTCGCCGAACGGGCAATGCGGGTCAGGCGGCTGCAGATGTTCCCGGTCGAGTGCGTCGTCCGCGGCTACCTCTCGGGCTCGGGCTGGAAGGAATACAAGGAGTCCGGCGCGGTCTGCGGGATCGAGCTGCCGCCGGGGTTGCTCGAGTCCGACAAGCTGCCGGAGCCGATCTTCACGCCGGCGACCAAGGCCGAGATCGGCGACCACGACGAGAACGTCGACTTCGACCGCGCGGCGGAGATCGTCGGCGACCGGGCGCTGATGGAAGAGCTGCGCCGGATCTCGATCGAGGTCTACCTGCGCGGCGCCGAGCACGCGGCCGAGCGCGGCATCATCCTCGCCGACACCAAGTTCGAGTTCGGCCGCCACGCCGGCGCCGAGATCGTCCTCGGCGACGAGGTGCTGACGCCCGACTCCTCGCGCTTCTGGCCGGCCGACAGCTACGAGCCGGGCCGCACGCCCCCCTCCTTCGACAAGCAGTTCGTACGCGACTGGGCCAGCGCCCAGGGCTGGGACAAGACCCCGCCGGCGCCGGAGCTGCCGCCCGACGTGGTCGAGCAGACCCGCGGCAAATACGTCGAGGCCTACGAACGGATCACCGGAGAGGCGTTCTAGCGGTGAAGGCTCGCGTCCTGATCCGGCCCAAGGAGGGAATCCTCGACCCGCAGGGCAAGGCGGTCGAGCGGGCGCTGCCGGCGCTCGGTTTCGAGGGGGTCGAGCACGTCCGCGTCGGCCGCATGGTCGAGCTCGAGGCCGAGAGCCCCGAGCGGCTCGGCGAGCTCTGCGAGAAGCTGCTCGCCAACCCCCTGATCGAGGACTACGAGATCCAGACCCTGTGATCTGGGGCGTCGTCCAGTTCCCGGGGTCCTGTGATGAGCGGGACGCGCTGCACGCCTGCCGCATCGCCGGTGACGAGGCGCGGCTGGTCTGGCACGAAGACCGCGACCTCGGCGGCGTCGACGGCGTCGTCGTCCCCGGCGGCTTCTCCTACGGCGACTACCTGCGGGCCGGCGCGATCGCCCGCTTCTCACCGGCGATGGAAGCGGTCGCCGAGCTCGCCGCCGCGGGCGGCCCGGTGCTGGGCATCTGCAACGGCTTCCAGGTCCTCTGCGAGGCCGGCCTCCTCCCCGGCGCCCTCCTGCGCAACGACAACCTCCGCTTCGTCTGCCGCCAGCTCACCCTGATCCCGGGGGCCGACGGGCCGAAAAGTCCACCAGGAGACGACAAATCGGCCCGTCGGCTGTCGATCCCGGCGAAGCATGGGGAAGGGCGGTATTGGGCGCCGGCGGAGGTGCTGGATGCGCTGGAGGCGCGGGGGCAGGTCGCCTATCGCTACGCGCCGGGGGAGAACCCGAACGGGTCGGCGCGCGACATCGCCGGGGTCAGCAACGAGGCCGGCAACGTCGTCGGCCTGATGCCCCACCCCGAGCACGCGGTCGACCCGCTGACCGGCTCGACCGACGGCCTCGAGGTCTTCCGGGCGCTGGAGCGCTTCGCCGCGTGACCACGGCGACGCCCAAATACCGCGAGCTGGGGCTGACCGACAGCGAGTACGCGCTGATCGTCGAGCAACTCGGCCGCAAGCCCGGCGACGTCGAATTGGCGATGTTCAGCCTGCTGTGGTCCGAGCACTGCGCCTACAAGCACTCGCGCAAGCTGCTGCGGCGGCTGCCGACCGAGGGGCCGCGGGTGGTGATGGGGCCGGGCGAGAACGCCGGCGCCGTCGACGTCGGCAACGGCTACGCGGTCGCCTTCAAGGTCGAGTCCCACAACCACCCGAGCGCGGTCGAACCGTTCGAGGGAGCGGCGACCGGCGTCGGCGGCATCCTCCGCGACGTCTTCGCGATCGGCGCGCGCCCGATCGCGATCCTCGACAGCCTCCGCTTCGGCGAGCTCGACTCGGTCCGCTCGCGCCACCTGCTCGACGGCGCCGTGCGCGGGATCGGCCACTACGGCAACTCGATCGGGGTGGCGACGGTCGGCGGCGAGATCTACTTCGAGCCTCCCTACGAGCACAACTGCCTGGTCAACGCGATGTGCATCGGCATCGCCAAGACCGAGGAGATGGTGCGGGCCGCCGCCGCCGGGGTCGGCAACACGATCGTGCTGATGGGGGCGGCGACCGGACGCGACGGGATCGGCGGCGCCTCGGTGCTGGCCTCGGCCGAGCTCGGCGAGGGCGACGAGGCGAAGCGGCCGACGGTCCAGATCGGCGACCCCTTCGAGGAGTCGAAGCTGCTCGAGTGCTGCCTGGAGCTGCTGGCGAAGGGGCTGCTGGTCTCCCTCCAGGACCTTGGCGCCGCCGGGCTCACCTCCTCGGCCGGCGAGATGGCCTCGGCCGGCGGCGTCGGCATCGACCTCGACGTCGCCAAGGTGCCGCTGCGCGAGGCCGACATGGAGCCGTTCGAAATCATGGTCTCCGAGTCCCAGGAGCGGATGCTCGCCGTGGTCGAGCCGAGCCGGGTCGAGGAGGTGCGGGCGATCTGCGAGAAGTGGCAGACGGGCTCGGCCGAGGTCGGCGTCGTCACCGATTCCGGCACGATCCGCATCCTGCGCGGGGCCGAGGTCGTCGGCGAGATGCCGGTCGCGGCGCTGGTCGACGGCTGCCCGCTGTATGACCTCGAGCCGGCCGAGCCGGCGGGCTGGATCTACGGCAACCGGGCGACGCTGGCGCCGGGCACGAGCGCCGAGGACGAGCTGCTGGCGCTGCTCGGCTCCGCCAACATCGCTTCCAAGCGCTGGGCCTTCGAGCAGTACGACTCGATCGTCGGCTCGCGCACGGTGCGCCGCCCCGAGCAGGCCGACGCCGCGGTCCTGCAGCTGCCCGAGGCCGGCAACGCGATCGCCGTCTCGATCGACGGCAACGGCCGCCGCGTCGCCTGCGATCCCTACGCGGGGACGGTCGAGGCGGTGCTTGAGTGCGCCCAGAACCTCGCCTGCGTCGGCGCCGAGCCGCTCGGACTGACCAACTGCCTCAACTTCGGCAACCCGGAGAAGCCGACCCCGGCCTGGCAGCTCGACCGCGCCGTCAGCGGCCTCGCCGACGCCTGCACCGCGCTCGGCGTCCCCGTCGTCGGCGGCAACGTCTCCCTTTACAACGAGGGGCCCGACGGCCCGATCTACCCGACGCCGGTTGTGGCGATGGTCGGCGAGCTGCCCGACCCCGCCCAGGTGGCCGGCAGCGCCTTCGCCGCGGCTGGCGACGCGATCGCCATCTTCGGCCCCTTCTCCCCCACCCTGGCCGGCTCGGAGCTGGCCAAGCAGCGCGGCGAGCTCGACGCCGGCCTGCCCGCACCGGCGATCGACAAGGTCGCCAATGCCTGCGCCCAGGTCCGCGACGCGGTCCGCGCCGGCAAGCTCTCCTCCGCCCACGACGTCAGCGACGGCGGCCTCGCCTGCGCGCTCGCCGAGTCGGCGATCGGCGGCGAGCTCGGCTGCCGCGTCGACCTGCAGCCCCTGCGCGAGCGCGGCTGCTCACCGGAAGAGGCCCTCTTCGGCGAGGGGCCCGGCGGCTTCCTGCTCAGCGGCGACCGCGCCGTCCTCGAGCAGCTCGGCGCCGTCGTCGTCGGCGAGGTCGGCGGCACCACGATCGAGATCGCCGCCGGCGACCGCAGCCTCGTCGTCAGCCTCGAGAGCGCCGCCGGCGCCTGGCGCTCGCTGGGCGAGCGGGCCGAGGATTCCGCCTGAGCGCATTCCTCTTGGCTGAGTGCACTTTCCCGGTTAATCGGCCGTCAATTTCCCGGTTGGAACGAATGCATTCTCCCGGCTGTAGGTGCTTCATTTTCCCGGTTTGAGGCCATTCTCTGCGCTGATGGGCGCTGCCGCAGAGGAAACGAACTACACCTGCGGGGATCCCGTCGCCCTCGGAGTCATCACCCAAGGTCGCTTCGGCTTCACGCGGGATGACGGGGTCCAGGTAATCCCGATCAACGCGCTCGGCCCCTGAGCCGCTGCTAACTTCAGCGGCGATGGCGAAGGTCTACGAGGGCATCGACGACCACCAGCGAGAGTGGATCGCGAAGCAGCAGCTGTTCTTCGTCGGCTCGGCGCCGCTGGCGCCCGACGGGCACGTCAACGTCTCGCCGAAGGGGCCGATCGGGACGCTGCGGGTGCTCGACGACCACACGGTCGCCTACCTCGACATGATCGGCTCGGGGGCCGAGACCGTCGCCCACCTGCGCGAGAACGGGCGCATCGTCGTCATGCTCTGCGCCTTCGAGGGACCGCCGCGGATCCTGCGCCTGCACGGCCGCGGCGAGGTAGTCGCGGTCGACGACCCGCGCTTCGCCGAGCTGTTCGAGCGGGCCGGGTTCGAGGATCCGCACGAGGTGCTGGAGGCGCGGCGGGCGATCATCCTCGTCGACGTCGACCGCGTCGCCGACTCCTGCGGCTACGGCGTGCCGCTGATGAGCTACGAGGGCGAGCGCGAGCACATGGAGGCCTGGGCGCAGAAGAAGATGCAGATCGGCGGCGCGGCCGAGCTGAGCGCCTACGTCGCGCAGAAGAACGCGATCAGCATCGACGGCCTGCCGGCCTTCAATCCGCCGGCAGCGGCGGAGTAGCGGCGACTTCGGCGGGTTCGGCTGCGGCCGCGCGCGCTCCCAGCGGCCGCAGCGGCAGGACCGCGGCGCCGGCGAGGAGCGCGGCGAAGACGGAGAACAGGTAGGCACCGTCGGAGACGCCGAGGGCGTCGGTGAGGGTCGCCGGTTCGCCGACGATCGCGACCAGGATCGCGGTGCCGAGCACGGCGCCGACCTGGCGGAAGGCGGCGTTGACGGCGCTGGCGGTGGCGAAGCGGTCGTCGGGGACGTCGCGGACCGCGGCCGAGCCGAGGGTCGGGAAGGCGAGCCCGATCCCGATCCCGGTCAGGGCCGAGCCCGGCAGCCAGAGACCGAGCCAGTCGGGCTCGGCGCCGGCCGAGCGCAGCACCATCACCCCGGCGGCGAAGAAGAGGGCGCCGGGGACGATCACGGCGCGGTGGCCGAAGCGGTCGGCGAGCCGACCGGCCGGCCCGGCGAAGACGGTCGAGAGAGTCGGCCCGGGGAGGGTCGCGGCGCCGGCCTGCAGGACGGTGTAGCCCCAGACGCCGGTGAGG
>JBEHWY010000040.1:0-23464 GCA_048498975.1 Actinomycetota bacterium
TTGCCCGGTCACGCCCCCGACGAGCTGCGGCGGGCCTTGCAGATTGAAGCCCATAGGCGGACAAATCGGCCCGTCGGCCCCCCTTGGGTAGGGTGCGGCTGGTGAGCGGCTTTCGGATCGTGGTGTTGGCTTCGGGGAATGGGACGAACCTGCAGGCGATCCTCGACTCGATTCATGGGCGCGACGGGATCGAGGTGGTCGCGGTCGGCTCCGACAAACCCGCGGCCCACGCTCTGCAGCGAGCGGTCGCGGCGGGTGTCGACACTGCGGTCTTCCCGGCCGACGCCTACGAGGACCGGCTCGGCCGCGACGCGGCGATGGCCGACTGGGTCGACTCCCACCACCCCGACCTCGTCGCCCTCGCCGGCTACATGCAGCTGCTGAGCGAACCGTTCGTCGCCCGCTTCCGCGGCCGCGTCGTCAACATCCACCCGGCGCTGCTGCCGAGCTTCCCCGGCCTCGACGCCGTCGGTCAGGCGCTGGCGGCGGGCGTGGAGAAGACCGGCGTGACCGTCCACTTCGTCGACGAGGGCGTCGACACCGGGCCGCCGATCGTCCAGCACGAGGTGCCGGTGCCGCCGGGGGGCGACCGCGCCCAGCTCGAGGCCGCGATCCACGCCGTCGAGCACCGCCTCTACCCGGAGGCAATCCGCATGATTGCCGAGGGCAGGGTTAGGATCGACCCCAGCGACCCGGGCGCGGTCGTGATCGATGACTGAGGCAGGCACCGACACCCAGAGCGAAGTCGCCGGCGACGGCGACGTCCGCGTCCGCCGCGCGCTCCTCTCCGTCTCCGACAAGACCGGGGTCGTCGACTTCGCCAAGACGCTGGCCGGGCTCGGGGTCGAGATCCTCTCCACCGGCGGCACCGCGACGGCGCTGCGTGAGGCCGGGGTCGAGGTCACCGACGTCTCCCAGTTCACCGGCCAGGAAGAGATCCTCGACGGCCGGGTGAAGACGCTGCATCCGCGGCTGCACGCGGCGCTGCTGGCGCGCCGCTCGGACCCCGAGCACATGGCGACGCTGGCGCGCGAGGGGATCGAGCCGATCGACCTCGTCTGCGTCAACCTCTACCCCTTCGAGCAGACCGTCTCCGGCCACGAAGTCGCCCCCGAGGTCGCGATCGAGAACATCGACATCGGCGGGCCGACGATGATCCGCGCCGCCGCCAAGAACCACGAGGGCGTCGCCGTGATCGTCAAGCCCGAGTCCTACGACGCGGTCTGCGCCGAGCTGGAGGAGAGCGGCGGGACGATCTGCGCCGCGACCCGCCACTGGCTCGCCAACGAGGCGTTCGCCCAGACCGCGCGCTACGACGCCGCGATCAGCCGCTGGTTCTCGACCGAGTACGAGGACTTCCCCGAACACCTGGCGGTCGCCTACGAGAAGGTGATCGACCTCTCCTACGGCGAGAACCCGCATCAGCGGGCGGCGCTCTACGCCGAAGCGGGGGCGCGCAGCCACATCCTCTCGCGGGTCTCGAAGCTGCACGGGCGGGCGCTCTCCTTCAACAACGTGCTCGATCTCGACTCCGCCCGCGCTCTGGTCGAAGACTTCGAGCAGCCGGCCTGCGTGATCGTCAAGCACAACAACCCCTGCGGGGTGGCGATCGGCGCCGACGTCGGCGAGGCCCACCTGAAGGCGCTCGCCTGCGACCCCGTCTCCGCCTACGGCGGCATCATCGCCTTCAACCGGCCGGTCTCGGCGGCGCTCGCCGCGGAGCTGCACAAGAACTTCGTCGAGGTCCTCTTCTCGCCCGGCTACGAGGAGGGCGCGCTCGACGTCCTCCAGCAGAAGAAGGCGATCCGCATCCTCTGCGAGGAGGAGCGTCGCGAGCCCGATCCGAGCGAACGCGACGTCAAGCGCGTGCTCGGCGGCCTGCTGATCCAGGATCGCGACGGCGACCCCGAGCCGCGCGAGATCATGGAGGTCGTCACCCCCACCCAGCCGACCGAGCAGCAGTGGGAGGACATGCTCTTCGCCTGGACCGTCAGCCGCCGCGTCCGCTCCAACGCGATCGTGATCGCCAAGGACGGCGCCACCCTCGGCATCGGCGCCGGCCAGATGAGCCGCGTCGACTCGGTCCGCCTCGCCGTCGAGAAGTGCCGCGCCGCCTTCGGCGAGGGCGCCGACGCCCTCCTCGCCGGCTCCGCCGTCGCCTCCGACGCCTTCTTCCCCTTCGCCGACGGCCCCGAGCTCGCCCTCCAGGCCGGCTCCACCGCCGTGATCCAGCCCGGCGGCTCCAAACGCGACGCCGAGGTGATCGAGGCCTGCGAGGCCCAGGGCGTGGCGATGGTCTTCACCAAGCACCGCCACTTCCGGCACTGACAACCTCTCCTGTTAATGCTGCCTATCTGCTGCAACAACAGCAGATAGGCGTTTTGTGCAGCAGATAAGCAGCATTACTCCCCACGTCATGGCGTCAAATTTCCAGGCGTTAGTGTTGTTTATCTGATGCGCTAATGTCCTAAAAGCGCTTAATGCGTCAGTTAAATAGCACTATGCAGATCGAACCCAGACATACCGACAGCACGATCCTCTCCGAGCTCGGGAGGCGGCTGGCCCGCACCCGCCTCGAGCGCAACCTCACCCAGCAGCAACTCGCCACCGAGGCCGGCGTCTCGCGGGCGACCGTCGATCGACTCGAGAGAGGCGAGCCGATCAAGTCGACCAGCCTGGTCCGGGTGCTGCGCGTGCTCGGCCGGATCGAGGCACTGGACCGGCTGGTGCCGGAGCCGCTGCCGAGTCCGGTGGAGCGCCTCAAGCTGAAAGGTCGCCGTCGTCAGCGGGCCCGAGGAGGTGACCCCGGCGTCCAAGCGGACCGGCAGCCCTGGGCCTGGGGCGACGGATGAGCGAGGAGGCGGAGGTACGCCTCTGGGGGCGGATGATCGGCGCGGTGCTCCTGGAGAGCGGAGAGCGCACCGCCGTCTTCCAGTACACGCCGGACTTCGCCGCAAGCGGGATCGAGCCAGCACCGTTCGAGATGCCGTTGCGGGTCGACCCCTACGCCTTCCCCGAGCTGCCCTACCCAGCATTCAAGGGCCTTCCGGGCATGTTGGCCGACTCCCTGCCCGACAAATGGGGCAACGCGGTGGTTGACGCATGGCTGGCGCGGGAGGGGCGCGAGGCGAAAGGCGTCAGCGCGGTCGAGCGGCTCTGTTACATGGGAAGGCGGGGAATCGGTGCGCTCGAGTTCGCCCCCGCCATGGGACCGCGCCAGACGCCAGACCAGGACATCCGCGTCGGTGAGCTGGTCGAACTGGCGGCCAGGGTGCTGGCCGACCGCGACGGCTTTGCCACGAGCATCGCCGACGGCGAGGAGGAAGCGGGGCTGCTCGAGATCCTCAGCGTCGGCATGTCGGCCGGGGGGGCACGGGCGAAGGCGGTGATCGCCTGGAATCCCGAGACCAACGAGGTCCGGTCAGGCCAGGTCGACGCCGCGCCCGGTTTCGAGCAATGGCTGCTCAAGTTCGACGGGGTCGCGAACAATCGCGACAAGGAGAGGCTCGCCGACCCGGAAGGCTATGGCGTCGCCGAGTACGCCTACTCGCTGATGGCGCGCGCGGCGGGCATCGAGATGGCCCCTTGCCGGCTCTTCGAGGAGGGTGGCCGCCGCCACTTCATGACCCGCCGTTTCGACCGGCCGGGCCATCGCGGCAAGCTGCACATGCAGTCGCTGGCCGCGCTTCGCCACTACGACTTCAACGACCCCGGCTCCTACTCCTACGAGCAGGCGATGCTGGCGATCGGCGGCCTCGGCCTGCCGATGGCCGCCGTCGAGCAGCAATTCAGGCGCATGGCGTTCAACCTGATGGCGCGCAATCAGGACGACCACGTCAAGAACATCGCCTTCCTGATGGACCGCGGCGGCAACTGGTCGCTGTCGCCCGCCTTCGACCTCGCCTACAACTACAACCTCGAGGGCGAATTCACCGCCCGACACCAGATGTCGGTCAACGGCAAACGGGACGGGTTCGTGATCGACGATCTGCTGAGCTGCGCCGAGACGGCGTCGATGCAGCGAACGCGGGCGCTGGCCGCCCTCGAGGAGGTCGGCGCCGCGGTCGCCGGCTGGCCCGAGTTCGCCGCCGTCGCGGGGGTCGCCGAGGATCGCGCTCGGGCGATCGGCGCCGCCCACCGGCTCGAGCTCAGTCCACTGGGCGCAGCCCGGGCAGCGAGCGGGACCGACTCCTGATCCACGCAGCGGCGCGAAAAGGCCGGGTGGCCCCGTTGACCAGGGGACGGTCGTAGCGTTCGAGGAGCTCGTCGAGGGCGAGCCTGGTTCGACCAGATCGCAGCGATCCGTCGACGCGCCGCTGCCCGCGTCCGGTATCGGTCCAGGCCCGAATCGTGAACCAGTCCCCCTCGAAGGCGAGGTGGAACTCGGGGTGTCCGCCGAGCGGGCCGCGACTGCCACGGTATGAGCGCTCGGTTGTCGATGTCGAGGTGCAGCTGAGGCCGTGCTTGCCTGCCCAGTCTTCGACGCCACTCCACGGGTCGTCCCAGGGCCAGACGAAGTGAGCCACCCGCTTGCGAGGTGGCTTCCTCTCGGTCCCGGGCCACGGCAGCTTTCCGCGCAGGTCCGGGTTCGGGTAGCGCAGGCATTCCGGGTCGAGCAGGTCCAGCAGGTTGATCAGGCGACGCTGCACCCGGACGAGGCGCTCCTGCCATGCCTCCGAGCCCCCGGCCGCGCTGTCCATATCTGCCGCGAAGCGCTCAGACCAGGAGAGGACTGGCGAGACGGTGGCTCCCCGCTGACCGCCGGCGGCGAGCCCCCCGAGCCGGGCGAGCGCCTCCACGAACTCCGAGTAGCCGAGGCAGTCGGGGCGCTTGCCGTCCTGGGTCTCGCGCTGGGTGACCATGAACTCGCCGATCGCCCGCTGGTCACTGCGGAAGACGATGAAGGTCCCGTCGCGGCCGTGGGAATCGCTGGCCATCGCCGCCGAGACGTCGCTGAGCCGCCGCTGCACCTCGCGGTTGGTGGCGCGGGAGCCGAGGTCGAGGTACTGGACCTCGCGCCTGAGGATCTCCGTCCAGCCGAGGTACTGCCCGAACAGCCACAGCGTGCTGTCGCGCGCGTAGGCCCGCTCTTCCTCGTCGCCTTCCTTCCAGTACCGAACGAGGAAGCGCCTCGCGGCGATGTTGTAGATGCGGCTCTGCAGGTCGAAGACCGCCCGCAGCAGAGGGTCGCGGTTGTGATTGAGAACCTGCGTCGCCTTGTCGGCCCTCTCCTTGCGGTATTTGGAGGCAGCAAGCCACCAAGCGGACAGGAAGCCCGCCCCCGCCGTGAGCAGCGCCGCGACGACCGGCGCCCAGGCGGCCGCATCGATTGACCCTGCCGGCATCGCGCTCGACACGCACTAACCACTACAGGATCGACCGGCCGCGTGTCCAGCTTCGACCGGTGCTCTACCGCGTTTCGTCGGAGAGCTCGCGCTGGAGCTCGCGGGCGCGGAGGACGTGGTCGCAGACCTCGCCCGGGGTGTCGGCGGTGAGGAGGAGGCGCTTGTCGCCGGGGGCGATCATGCGGTCGTCCTCGAGCTCGGTCTCGATCCAGTCGAGCAGGGGGCGCCAGTGGTTGGTGTCGACGAGGATCGTGGGGAAGTGGCGGATGCGGTTGGTCTGCATCAGGGTGAGGCTCTCGAACATCTCGTCGAGGGTGCCGAAGCCGCCGGGCATGATCACGAAGGCGCGCGCGTAGCGGACGAACATCAGCTTGCGGGCGAAGAAGTAGTGGAAGTGGAGCGAGCGGTTGACGTAGGGGTTGGTGTGCTGCTCGCGCGGCAGCTCGATGTTGAGCCCGACCGAGATGCCGCCGGCCTCGGCGGCGCCGCGGTTCGCCGCCTCCATCAGCCCCGGGCCGCCGCCGGTGATGACGCTGAAGCCGTGCTCGACCAGGCAGGCGGCGGTCTCGCGGCAGAGCTCGTACAGCGGGTCGCCGGCGGGCACGCGGGCGGAGCCGAAGATCGAGACGCCGTTGTCGAGATCGCGCAGGGCGTCGAAGCCGCGCTCGACCTCGTCGCTGATCCGCTGCAGGCGGACCTCGTCGTCCTCGACGACGTCGGCGGGGACGCGCAGCAGACGCTCGTCGCGGTTCGGCACCTCGCTCACAGGATCAGGCTCCCGTCGCCCAACTGGGCGACGACGGCGTCCGCCGCGCGCTCGGGGTCGAGGTCGGCGACGTCGACCAGGTGGCGTTCGAGCTCGCCGAGGTCGGCGAACTGCGACCAGAGCTGGCTGACCACCTCCGGGTCGGCGAGCGGGCCGCCTTCGCGTTCGTCGACCCGCCGCACGCAGGTCTGGACCGGCGCTCGCAGCACCGCGTAGGCGAGCCGCATCCCGGCGCCCGCGACCACCTGCCGCACCGGGTCGAGGAACCAGCGCGGGATCACGATCCCGTCGACCACGGTGAAGTAGCCCGCCAGCGCGTACCCGGCAGCCGCCTCGGCGACGATCCCCATCACCGCGGCGTTCTGGTCCTGGGACTCGGGCTTCCACGGCTCGACGTAGCCGCTGGTGATGAAGCGGAAGAAGACGTCGGATTCGAGGTGCACGCCCCGCTCCGCCCGCCCCGCCAGGATCGCCGCCAGCGTCGACTTCCCCACACCGGGGGGTCCGGTGAGGATGAGGACGTCGGTATCGCCGGCAACGGTCACGAGGCGACGCTACCGCGAGGGTGCGGCGAAAAGAAGCGCGAACCGCTGGCCTGGGTCTTCACGAAGTGACAGTTAAGTTCTTGAAGAAGCTTGGTTAATCAGGTTCTCTATCTATACGTTCGCCGGCGAGGCCGCAATGCCGACGCTCGCCGACAAACCGCCCGCCGACGCCAAGAAGGAACTCGAGGCGCTCTCGCTGCAGCTCGATCGCGACGTCCCGAGGAGGACGAAAGACAACCTCCTCACCGCCACCTGGAACATCCGCGAGTTCGGTGGGCTGACCGACAAATGGCGTTCGGCGCCGGGCGACACCCCCAAGCGCGACCTCCAGTCGCTGGCCTGCATCGCCGAGATCGTCTCCCGCTTCGACGTCGTCGCGATCCAGGAGGTCCAGGCCGACATCCGCGCCCTGCGCCACCTGCTGAAGGCACTCGGCAGCGACTTCACCGTGATCCTCACCGACGCGGTCGAAGACGACAAGGGCGGCAACGAGCGGCTCGCCTTCGTCTTCAACAAGAAGCGGCTGGACGTCTCGGGGCTCGCCTGCGAGCTGGTCGTCCCGCTCAACTGGACGAAGAAGAAGAAACCGAAGACCGGGATCGACCAGATCGCGCTGCAGCGCCAGTTCGCCCGGACCCCCTACGCGGTCGCCTTCAAGCGCGGCGGCTCGACCTTCATCCTCGTCACGCTGCACGTGATCTGGGGATCTGGGCCGCAGGCGATCCCGGAACGGACCGACGAGCTCTCCTCGATCGCGACCTGGCTTCGCTCCTGGGCCGAGGACGTGAACAACTGGGACCAGAACCTGATCTGCCTCGGCGACTTCAACATCGATCGGCAGGGCGGCCCGCTCTGGGACGCCTTCACCTCCACCGGGCTGACCACCCCCGAACCGATCGCCAAACCGCGGATCATCGGTGGCCAGCCGCTGCAGGGCTTCTACGACCAGATCTCCTGGTTCGTCGACGAAAAGGACGGCAAGCAACCACTCCTTTCCCTCACCTTCACCGGCAGGGCGGGGATGTTCGACTGGAGCGAGACGGTCCTCGCCGACTCCGGCATGACCAGGAGCCAGAAGTCCTTCCGCATGTCCGACCACTTCCCCCTCTGGGTCGAGTTCTCGACGAAGTAGTCAGCGCCCGGGCCCGGAACCGAAGCCCCAGCCGGCGTATTCGACTTCGCTGAAGTCCCAGCCGCCTGCGGGGGCCCTGACCGGGGCGGGGCCGTCCGCCGCGGGGACCGGTTCGCAGGGGCCGACCTCGCCTTCGGCGACCCGCACCTGCCCGACGGCGTCGATCGGCGCCGGTCCGCCAGGCTGAATTTGGATTCGCCGCCCGCGGTTGCTGATTTCGGCGGGAGCTGGCCGCTGGTAATCCGCGGGCGTCGGCGAGCCAGACATGACCACGGTCTGGTCGGGTCGCAGCCCGGTTGGATCGATCACGAAGCTGGGCCAGTCTGCCAGCGGTCGAGTGCGTCGCGCTTGTAGGTGCCGATTCCCTGCACTACTTCCCAGATGTCCGGCAGAGCTCCAAGCGTTGCAGGCCCGCCCCGCCCGCACTTCGGGGTCCCCTCGATTCTTTGCGCTCTTCCCCGGATGCGCCGCCGGTCCGACGCAGGAATGCTGCCCTTCATGGCTGAGCTGAAAACGGCATCGAGGCGCTGGATGTACCGGGGAGGTCGGCCGAATCCCGTGGCGGGGACCCTGGGGCGGGCCACGGCGATCCTCGCCTCCGCGGGTCTCTCTCCCAAGCGGTTGGTGACGCTCGAGCTGCGGGGCCGTCGCAGCGGTCGGCTGATCTCATGCCCAGTCGTCGTCACGGACTACGAGGGAGAGCGCTATCTGGTGGCGATGCTCGGCCCGAGCACGAACTGGGTTCGGAACGCGGAGGCCGCGGGGGGAGCCGCCGTGATCAAGCACGGCCGCCGGGAGGCGGTCGCCCTCGAGCCGGTCGAGCCGGGCGTCCGCGCACCGATCCTGCGGCGCTATCTGGAGCTGGCGCCGGGAGCCCGCGCCCACCTGCCAGTCGACCGGCACGCACCCCTGGCGGAGTTCGAGCGGATCGCCGCCGACTACCCCGTGTTCTGCGTGACGCCCCGAGCACCAGGCGGCGAGGGTCGGGAGACCGCGTGAGCCGTCGCGATGCCCCCGGCGGGATTCGAACCCGCGACGCGCGGCTTAAAAGGCCGCGCGTCTAACTAGCTGATCTCCAGCACGCCAGCCAAATGCCGGGGGCGAGCGCGACAAAGGGAAGGCACAAGGGCGCCAGTTCCTCCACGGTCAGGGCCGCGGCCTCCTCTTCGGCCCGTACGACAACATCCAAAATGGGACGAACCTCAGCGAAGCAATTCACGTCACCACTTCCTTTCGCGGCTAGGTGTGGAAATCGTCGGCTTCCTCTCGTGCTCGGTCTGACAAGAACTCGTCGAGTTGGTCCCGGGCGCGCTGAAGCTCGCCGGGAAGGACGTGGGTGTAGTGCTGCAAGGTGATCGGGCCGCCTCGGCTTGTCTGCTGGGGGTCTTGTGACCCATGAACACCGACGCCATCTTGGGACTGACGCCAGCGTGATCTAGCCAAGTGGCGGCGGTGTGTCGCGAGTCCTGCGGCCCGATCGGGCTCAGGCCAAGATCCGACCAATGCTTGAACACCCGCTTTTGTAGCGCGTTGAGCGAGAGCCTCCCTGACTCCGACTCCTTGCGCGGGGGGCAGACTCGGCCGGTCTCAGGTCGGCCCTGGCGGACCCACTCGTCGTGGAGGCGCCGGTGAAGAGGCTTGACCAGCGGGACGATCCGCCGAGCGGAATCCGACTTTCGTGCGTCGTCACTCTCTACAAGGAGCATGACGTCGGCTTTGAAGTCGACCTCAGGCCATTCGAGGGCACGAATCTCCTGAGCACGGGCGGTGCCGTACGCAGCAAGCGCCCAAGGAATAGCGTCCTCAGGGGCTAGCCGACCGAGGAGGAAAGCGAATTCGCCTGGCGCCGCGATGCGAATCGCGCGTGGGCTTGGGCGCGATCGGGCCCTTCTTCAGCCCGGCGAGCCTTGCCGCTCGGTAGCGGCGCTCTCCGGCGAGTACCTCGCAGACGCCGTCCTCCTCGCGGATGTAGACGGGGATCGGCCCGACGAGGCCTACGTCGGCGATGCTGTCGGCCATCGCCGGCAGCTCGTCGGGGTCGAAATGGGTGCGGGCGTTGTAGCCGTCGCGAATCTCGAGGCGGTCGATGACTTCGGGGGTGGTGAGTGCCTGAGCCATCTCAGACTCCTTGCGAATTTCGCTCCCGCATCGGGCGGGAGCAACACACCCGCACTACACTGCACACCGCCTTAATCCGGAGAGCGCCTGGAAGGCGAGGGTCGCCCTGTATGGCCAGCGGAGGAGGTCGCTCCTGCTCTAACAGCGGCCAGGAGGACCGCGGTAAAGCAGCTGCCCCTGCGCGCCATACCCGAGAATGCGCTTAATGCAGCGCGACCCGTCGATTGCTGCCCCGCCAAACGATCCCCTGGAGATTCCGGTTTCCTGACGCTGATCCTTGCGCAAGCCGCCTACTGGAATGCGAACATGGTCCCCGCCGTCCAAGATAACCACGAGCCGCGCAAACGCGGGACGGGCAGCCACCCCGATCACAAGAACTTCGCTGCCTTCCTCGCCACCAAGGGTCTCCACGATGTTAGGCGGCGAGCGAGGGTATTCCGGCTGACAGGTAGTTAACTTCAACGAGCTGTCGGAGGTGCTGTCTGGGTCAGCAGCTTCGACACGGGTCGCGACGCAGGTCGGCCGTTTGCCTTCGATCTTCCCGCGCGCTTTCTTGACCGACACAGACCAACTACTCCCCAAGAGCGTGCCGTACGCAACGACGGTCGCCCGTCGCGGGGAACTAGACGCGACCGCGAATGGTTCTCCTACTCCAACACTGCACGCCAGGGCCGCAGCAACAACTACCGCGATGGCGGCCCCGCGATATAGCGTCACCGTAGTCGCTTCACAGGCAGCGGAGCGTTGGAGAAATGCTTTCCTCCCGCCATATAACTCCGATGATCCAAAGCAACCAGAGCTGGAGAACAGCTAAAGGAAAGAGCCACGCGAGCCCATTTCCTAGCCCCGCAACCGCACCGAAACCGAGCACAATTGCAACCATCCCCGCCTCCAGTACCAACCCAACACGCGCGGCCTCGGACCGGGCCAAAACGAGCACGCAAACAAGGACAGCATTGAGGACTGGACCGGCCGTTCCGATATGGAGGACCCGCACACCGCCATCAAACACTACAAACCCGATGAGCCAGAATACGCCGCTCACGATGGAATAAATGGCAGCGAATGCGCGCCAAGGCCGTAGTGTCGTGTCGAATCGCCGCGCCACTACGGCCTTGCTAATGCTTGAGGCAGCCATTAGTCATCGGGTTGCAAACCTTATCACTACGCCACGTGAAAAACGAGCCGTCGCCCTTGGCGCCAAGAGAGACGGCCTTGTAGTTTTCGATGGACGCGATGTCGAACCCAACGCCAGCATAGAAGCGAGTCTGGGCAGTGATGTGCCAGCGTTCAGTGTCGTGGTAGATGATTTCGTTTCCGTCCGCCTGCCATGCTCCGGCGACGTATTTTTGATGATTGGGCGGGACCCATTCACACGCGAGTTCTTCGATGTGGAAGCCCGTGGCGTGTGATTTCGTGCATTTCGGTTCCCTATTTGGGAACCAGGCTTCAGCATAGTTGTAATAGAAGTAGCCCCTCATATGGACCTTCCATGCTTCACACTTCTTACCGATGACTCCTCCGATTAGGGGGAGTTCCGGGCTGCATGCATCGAGCGCCCAGGTCTTGTAGTGCGGCTTAGCAGCCGAGATTTGCGCAAGCCCGTCAGTGTCGCCTGAGTCGACGGTCAGGGGAGCGCTCACCTGAAGGTTCATGATTTCTACGTCGGTTTCTTCTTCTTCGGGTTCGACAATCGAGCCCGTGTAGACCGTGTACCCACCTTCCCAGCCAATCCCAGCTACCACCGGAAGCACTACCCCAGTTGCTTTGTAGTGAACGGCTAGGGTAATTACATCTTCTTCGCTGAGGGTCAGGGTGGTTTGGACGGCTTTGCCGTCTGCGCCATGGGCGGCTTCGGCTGAGATCATCATCGTCTCGCTACCGTCTTTCCAGAACACGCCAACCGAGTGATCATCGATCTGTTCCATGTGTTCGCCTTTGTTGAGGTGAACGGTCCATGAGTACTCTTCGGGAGCTGCGGTCGACCGAATGGCCTCAAAGCTCATCAGGCCGTCATATGCTGGCCTGATGACCGTGTCCACCGATGAGGCAGTGTTAGCGTAAACGGCTGCCTGACCATTGACGACGACCGCTTCTCCTGCTGCTTGCGAAGTCGCAGTCGGGGCGGCCGAGATACTTGAGGCCATCACTTCTCCTTCTTCTTCTTCGCCTCCTTCGATGCTCGTCTTCGTTTTGATTTCGAACCCGACGGCCACATCTGCGCTTACATTAGATTCCGTCGGCGTGCCTTCGCTGGTCAGGCTTCCTTCCTCGATTGCGAGCCCCGGCGGATCTTCAGGCGCTTGTCCCGGTGATTCAGCAACCACCGCTTGGACGGGCGTACGTTCCACGATCTCGGGCGCAGTGTGTTCAGCTGCGGAGACCGTAGCCTCCACCTCTTCCGCAGATACCTGTCCGGCCGGATCGACGTTCACGGTCCAGCGCTGCGTTTCGGTGTTGCCGGCGCCGTCTTTCGCGACAAGTTCCGCCGGATGCGCTCCGCCTTCGTAGGGGGCCATGTCGATCGTCTGCTGAAGGTGCGCTTCGCAGCCGCCGTCTGGGCAGCTGCTCGGCGACGTCGAGGCGACCTGTTTGCCGTCGATCTTCAGTTCGAGCGAGGTCGCCCCGTAGCCGCCGTCTTTGGCATAGACGTTGACGCCGTAGCCTTCTTGTTCGACCCAGCCTTCGGGCGCGTTGATCAACGAGCCCCCCGCTTCGATCGTTGGTTTGGTCGTGTCTTTCTGGACGTTGATCGACAGCGATTTGCTGGTCGTGTTGCCGAGGCCGTCGGTTGCCTTGACGAGGACCGTGTGGGCGCCTTCGTTGCCCGGCGATTCGAGCATCCATTCCTTGGCGATCGGGCATTGTTCGATCGTGCATCCGGTCGTGGCCGCCTGGACCCGTTTGCCGTCGAGAAAGATTTCGGTGGTGATCTCGGCGGCGCGACCGCGGACCTTCCACTTCTGTACGCGGTTGTTGCTGGTGTCGGCGACCCAGATGTTGCCGTGGGCGTCTACCGCTATCCCACCGACAACATTGAGGCCGAATTGGCCGGTCCCCGAGCCAGGCGAGCCGAATTCGCCCATGTAGCTACCGGTGGGACTGAAGCGATCGACGCGCCCCGCGCCGGCCTCAGCAACCCAGAGTTCTCCACCTTCATCGAAGGTCAGCGCACCTGGACTGCTGAAGCCCGCGGGAGGCGCCGTCAGTTTCCCTTCGTAAACGCCACTGGCTGAGAAGACCTGCACGGAGCTACCGAGCGAAGTGGAGACCCAGATCCGCCCGTCAGGGCCGGCGGCTATGCCGTTGGGGGTAAAGAGCACTCCCGTCCCTTTGAAGGTGCCAAGCCATTCGCCTTTCGCGGTGAACTCCTTGATCCGGCGGTTGCCGCGATCGGCGACCCAGATGTGTCCCGCCGGGTCGATGGCCACCCCGGAAGGTTCAAGCAGGGCGTTTTCTCCTGAGCCTTTGAAAGAGCTGACGAGCTGCCCTTCCTCGTTGAACTCGGCAATCCGGTTCGCTGCGGTGTCGGCAACCCACAGGTGGCCGCTGGGCCCCACCGCCAGGCCGGCGGGGTTGCTCAGCTGGCCGTTGCCGAAGGTCCTCACGAATTCGCCGGCCTGGTTGAACTCCTCGATCCGGCTATTGCCGCTGTCGGCGACGAAGAGGTGACCTTCGGCACCCGTGACAACGCCGCTGGGGCTGGAAACCTGGCCGTTGCCGGAGCCAAGCGAGCCGATCGAGGAGGAATAGGTCGGTGCCAGGAAGGGGATCGCCCACTTCTGCACGCGGTTGTTGTTGGCATCGGCGATCCAGAGGTTGCCTTGGGTATCAGCCGCCATGCCGAACGGGTAGGAGAAGCTGAACTGGCCGGAGCCCGATCCCGCCGAGCCGAACTTGGTCAGGTATTCGCCCGCCTGGTTGAAGCCCTGAACGCGGGCATTGTTCTGGTCGCCGACCCAGACGGTGCCGGCGGAGTCGATCGTGATCGCGTCGGGCCGCTGGAACTGGCCGTTACCCGTTCCTTCGGCGCCGAACGAACGGACTAGGCCGCCGGCTTCGGAGAGCTCGACCACGCGGTTGTGGGACCAGTCGGCGACCCAGACGTTGCCGCCGGGACCGGCGTCGATCCCGGTCGGTTCGATCGCGCCGAGACCGGATGGGTTGACGACCTTGATGAATTCGCCCGCGGAGTTCAGCTCCTGGATGCGGAGGTTGTAGGTGTCGGAGACCCAGATGTTGCCTTTGGCGTCGATCGCAATGCCTTCAGGGCCGTTGAACTGGCCGTTGCCGGAGCCGGGACCCCCGACAGCTTTGACGAATTCGCCAGCGGCGTTGAACTGCTCGAGGCGGTTGTTGGCCGAGTCGGCGACCCAGAAGCCGCCCGACGCGGTGAAGGCGATCGACTTGGGCGCTGAGAACTGGCCACTGCCAGAGCCTTTGGCACCCAGCGTTTTGATGAATTCGCCTTTGGAGTTGAACTCCTGGAGGCGGTTGTTTGCCTGATCGGCAACCCAGAGGTTGCCGGCGGCGTCGATCGCGACGTCGGCGGGATGGGAGAACTGGCCGTTGCCGGCGCCTGCCGAGCCAATGGCGGCGGAGTAGATCGGCGTCGAGACCACCCCCGGTTCGCCGCCGGTGGAGGCGGCGCTGATGTTCAGGCGATACCGGGGCCGAGTGGTCCCGAGGCTTGCCTGTTCGGTCATCGTCCCCGTTAGCGAGAGTTCCGGCGGCGAAGGGGTCAGCGTGATTTTGCGTTCTTCGACCTTCGAGTTGCCGAGGGCGTCGGTGGCAGTGACTTTGATCGTGTGTGAGCCGGCCGCGTATTTGCTGCCATCGATCGTCCATTCGAGGCTGAGCGCACAGTTGTCGATCGAGCATCCCGGTTCGGTCTGTTTGACGATGCTGCCGTCGAACTGGATAGCCAGTTTCGCCACGCCCGACTGAGGCGCCCCGGCGGTCCCGTCGGTCGCGCTGGCTTTGAGGTTGTAGGTGGGCCATTTCGTGCCGAGCGTGGCCTGTTCGGTCGCGGTGCCCGAGAGGGAGAGGGAGGGTGGCGTTTCGTCGCGGTGACTTTCGAACGTGAGCGGAGGCGAGGACGTCGAGAGACCGACGCCGTCGGTCGTAATCACCTGCAACACATGGCTTCCGGTGCTGAAGCTGTCGGCGTGCAGGGTCCATTCACGAGCTATCGCGCAGCTTTCGGTCAGGCACCCGGGACTCCAGCTCTGCACGACGGTGCCGTCAACCTTGATTTGCGCAGAGGCGACTCCGGACTGGGGATCAAGGTCAGCATGAGACCATTTCGCCACCCGGTGATTTGACGCATCCGCGACCAGGATCGAGTTTTCGGGACCGACAGCGATTCCTCGCGGTTCGGTCAGCTGGCCCGAGCCACTACCAAGGCTGCCGATCGCGCGCAGGAACGCTCCTTCGCTCCCGAACTCCTCTACTCGGCCGTTACTTCCGTCAGCCACGAAGATGTGCCCCGACGGCGCAACGGCCATACCTACCGGGTTGTGGATCAGGCCCGGAGCGCTGCCGGAGGTCCCAAAGCTGGTGACATATTGTCCGGAGCTATTGAACTCGAACACCATGTCGTTGGTGTTGGAGGAGACCCAGGCGTTGCCGCTCGAATCAACGGCCACGCCCACCGGGGCTGCCAGGCTCGGGCCACCAAACGGCGTCGTGACTTCGCCTATGTAGGTCCCGTCTTCTTTGATGCGATAGACCTTGTTCGTGTTGGCGTCCGTCACCCACAGGGTGCCGCTCGGCCCCACGGCAAGACCGTAGGGTTCGACCAGTTTGTTGCTCCCAAAGAGGCCGGTGACGGTGACGGTTCGAATGAACTGCCCGGTCGGACTGAACTCCTGCAGCCGCTTGTTGCCGACTTCGGTGAGCCAGACGTTTCCTTCCGGACTGATGGCGATCCCGCGGGGATCGTTGAGCTGGCCGTTGCCCGAGCCAGTGGGGAGACCGCCGAATTGGCGGATGAAGCTTCCGGACGCGCTGTACTCGACGACCTTGTTGTTGTTGCGGTCGACCGTCCACACGTTGCCCGAGGCGTCGAGGGCGACGCCCATCGGCCGTTCGAGCTGCCCCTGCCCCGTGCCGGCGCTACCGATCGCGGCACCGGGTTCAGGGGTTCCTTGGTCGCCGTCCTTAGCGGAAAACGAGACCGTGTAGGTGCGACGCCCAGTCCCAAGGCTCGCCTGTTCGGTAAGAGTTCCCGACAGGGGCGTAAGCCGCGGTTTGGTGTGGTCGACATAGAAATGGAGGACTTTCGTTCCGGTCTTGCCCAGCGCGTCTCTCGCGATGAGTTCGACGGTAGGTTCGCCCTGAGGCATGCCCGCCGGGCTAAAGCTGGAGATGCTGGAGCTCCAGTTGCGCGGGCACGGGCTGCTGTTGCCGCCCGAGCAACTGGGGGTTTGCTGGATTTCGGTGCTGCCGCCCCCGGCTTTCGGGATCTTTGCAGTGAGGCTGAAGACGCCCAGCCCGGGATCTGCGGTTGAGAACGCGATCGGTTCGCCAGTGGTTTCGTTCACCCACTGCTGAGGCCCGGACGCCGACCCGATCGTCGGGTTATCGGTGTCCCCGAGTTCCATCGCTGCCTGGCCAATCCAAAGGTGGCGCTGCCGGGCTTGCCCGTCTGCGCCGGCGTACATCGTGATGTCCGCCTCCTTGACACCGGTCGAAGGTTCGGGGTTGAGCACGTTGATCGTCGCGTTGGACATCGGGCCCGACCCCCCTTTTCTTGGGGTTTCTCCCTTGACGCCCGTGCCTTCGGCCCAGAGGATGAAGCTGAGAGCCGGGAAGTCCTGGTAGGGCGAGCTCTCATTTTCAAGGGCCCAGTTGGCTTCGGAGTAGGTGGCGTGAGCGATGTAGGTGGTTGGCCGCACTTTCGGCGCTGGCCCTTCCATGTCGCTGAAATAGCGTGGCACGTAGTAGCTCCAACTCGCGTGCCCGAGGACCGCCTGCCCGGGAGTCGACTTGATGTTGAGGCCATACTGGGAGCCGAATGCCCCCATCGTGCTCGTGGTGAAGTGTTCGTTGTTGGAGCTGGAGTACCAGCCTTCGTACTGGCAGCAAAGCGACGTCCAGTGGTAGGTATCGATGACTGGGTCCACGAGGATCGGATAGCTGAGGGAGACAGCTCCAGGTTCGACCGTCACAACCACCTGATCTCCTTCGACGGATAGCGACACCGGCACCGGATCACCGGCCGCATCGATGGCCGAGGGGGGATGCACGACAGCCACCGTTTGTCCCTTGCGGCGGACAGCCGCTCCCCCTTCTGGGGCTTCGACGAGCTCGTCGGCCGCCGGGAGACCGAGTTCATAAGTTTGGCTCAACGGAGCGGCCGCTGAGCGAAGCTGAACTAGGGTCTCGACGCCCACGGGGGTCGGGGAAACGGTCAGATCGGTGTCGGTGGCGACGTTCGGGTAGAAGACTGCCGAGTCGTCAATGACGGAGCCGCCACGATCGGACGGCGCACCGGCCAACTTGACTTCGAGATCGGCTTCGGGGAGAGAGATACCCTCCCCGAGTTCTTCGGGGAGGGTGAGGTCCACCAATGGGTTGGAGGGCTCAAACCCGGTGTCCGTGGCTTGAAGGTCGAGGCTCACGGGAGCCTTGGGCCCTTCGTCAGTTCCGGTGCGAAGCGGCAAGGCTGACTGGAGCAGCATCGGTTCCGGCGACCCGCCTCCTTCTCCTTGGACGACCGCGACGTGATCGGAATGAAACCGTTCGACCGCATCTTCGAGTTCGTGGAACATGCCCACGGGCTGTTGGATGGCTTCTGGGAAGACGGTCGTAAGGAGGTCTTCGGCTTCGACGCGGCCCAATTCGGTGAGCTGCATTTCTTTCGCTGCCTGCGGATCGGTCGCGGGTCCGAGTTCTTCCTCGCCCGTCCCCCGGCCCAACGGGCCAAAGGGAGCTTCGGCCCCTTTCGGCGGCTGTGGAGCTTCGTCGGCGAGAGCTGCGGCTGCACCGCCGCAAAGCGCCAACACGAAAACGATCGCTGCCAACCCCACGAGTAGTTGCCGTGCACCGCTCACTGCGCCCCCGCCCTGCATGTCCAACCCCCTGTCGCGTCTTCAGCCTGATTCGCCCCTGCACTTAGAGCGGGGAAGCCTTTCATGAAACACCGGATCAGTCGAGGGTACTTTTCTTAAGCGTTAACCCATATAGAACCTTCGAGTGTCTATGCGTTGAGTACCCGCCCATGGTTGACGGCACGGGTCACAATGTCTTGCCTCGGCCGGTCACCCCCGTTCTCATTACATCCGCGGTCCCACTCGGCCCTTAGCCCCAGCCACCGGCGTCTTCAATCGCTAGTCGCTTCCGGCAATTGGCGGTACCTCGAAGGAAAGCATCAGGACCGTGGCGAGAATGGGCTCTCCACCGCCAGCCTCCTGACGCATGCGCGATTCATCGCGGATTCTAAATATTTGGTCGAGGGTTGTCTTGAGGACGAGCGCGATTTTCTCCCACCCCTCTAGATCGAGACTCATTGGGACCCTGCTCACGTGTATGTCGTCCCTCGCAAATCCGCCGTGTACTGACGCGAGGGCGAGGTCTTTGGACATCATCTGAATGACGTTGGAGATGATCTCCAACCGTTCGTCCTCAGGAACCTGAGGCCACATAGATTCGTCGAAGAAGTGCCTGACGTTCGCGCGGTAATAGATCTCGGTCGCGCCCCTTCTCGGCTCCGTTCGAACCTGCACGATGCAGTCGAGTTCGTGCAGCCTCTTTACGTGGTGGTTCATGTTTGGCGCCGGGAGTCCAAGCTCCTCAGCGATTTCGCTCGCGCTTGCTTCGCGCTGGGCGAAGATCGACATCGCGGCGGACCTGTGGGGATGGTTGAGCGCCTCAATGAGCCGCGGGTCCATCAATTGCAGCGCCTGCTCGCGCTCCGTTTTCGCGTCCTTCTCCTGCACAGAACTCTGAGTGTACTCGGTGGTCTTCAAGCAAAATCCGCGGTTTTTGCACCGCATTGCCTTGACTATTAAAAAGCTGCGCAGTTATGAATTGCAGGGATCTTGGCTGCCTCTGGATGGCCAGGCCCGGGCCTGAGGCAGTCCGAGCGAGCCGGGCAATTAAGGGGAGGTGAGACCGTGACCGTCGCAACGAGTCAGGCGCTTCTGCCAAAAGCTGGGATCGTGAAGGGCCTATAGGGGCAGTCGGGGGGCTCGGAGCCCGCGTAAGGCCCGGCCCCCCTCGACGATTGTTCAGTCGGCTTGTTTATTTGAGCGCCTTTCTTGATGGCTGCATGTCGGTGCCTTACTAATTCACCTCGGAATGTGCAGGCCATCAGAACCATTCAGCGGTGCTTCTCCAAGCGGAGATGAACTCGGCCTCATCGTCAGCCTGAGTTGGCGGAAGGGAGAAGGAGTTGCCGCGCCCGGCGCTTTCCCTGAGGCGCTGGCGAAAGCTCTAGCTCGGCTGCGTGAAGGTTCTCAGTCGGTGGTCGGCTACCCCTCCCGAGGCCGAACCTGTGATCAGGAGCTGGTGCACGACATTGGAGACGATTTGGCCCGCGGGCGCATGCTTACCAGCGTACGGTGCGGAGTGGGGCATTGAGAATTCACTGGGAGCCGCCGCGATTTGATCCGCGTCTTGGGCTCGCACTGGCAACCCGCTCACGGGTTCTCCTGCTCGATCGATTGCAGGGACGACGGGTCACGCTTGAGGATCTGCAACGCGAGCTTGCGGGCCGAGTAGCTGCCGATGAGGTGGCTCAGGACCTAACCGTGTTGGTCGAATGCGAGTGCGTAGATGCGGCTCGGGGAGCGCACCAGGCCAGCCCGCTCTACAGCGCCGTTCCGGATCGGTTCGTCGGAAGCACGGAGTGGCGGAGAGTTCCTCCGTCCCTTTACGGCAGGGCGATCGGCGCGTCCGTGAGCGCGTTCTTGGACGAGCTGGACGCCGCGATGGAGGCGGGGATCGGCGCGGAGGCCAGCACGGTCCTCGGCTGGACGACGCTGATACTTGATGAGATGGGGTGGTTTCAGCTGGCCGACTTCCTCGAGTCAAGGCGCCTGCAGCTGGTCGCGGTTCACAACCAGTCCAGGGAGCAACTTCGGGCAACCGGAGGCCGGGGGTCCGCGGTGGTGGTGGCCACCGCCGCATTCGAATCGGCGCCGCGCGAGGTTTCGGCGAGACAGGAAGCGGAGGGGGCGTGACCGAAGGCATCGACAACGGAGCGCGCGACCCCAGGTGGCAGGAGCGAGTAGCTCAGGTTCTGAAGGATCCGACGAGGCGCGAAATCGTGCGAATGGTTCGCACGGGCGTAGGGTTGAAACTCGGGCTTGGGGATGTCGCGATGGGAGTGGACATCTCACGCGCGGCTGCCCATTACCACCTGCTGGTCCTGGCGGACACCGGCGTATTGGTCACCCGCCCGGCGCCGGGCAGCCGGTCGCGGGAAGCGCTTTATGTGATCGACCCCAGGATCAGTGCGTTGCCCGGGGTTGACCTTGTTCTCGACGCCGCGCCCACACTGCGAGGCTCATCTTGAACTCAACGCCGCCGCGTTCCGTTCAACCAGACTTGCCGGGGGGCGAACTCGGTTTCCGCCCCGCCGAGTGCAGGGAACCGGCGAGGAGCGAGTCAAAGGAGCGCCCGGTGCTCGGGCAGCCCGGCGCCACCACCGCCACCGGGCGCTCCTCTCGACTCCCGATGTCGGAGGTCTTGCGGTCCCTTGCGGGATGCAAGGGAGTGGGAGGGGGCGCTTATTGGAGCTTCCGACGCTGGGCGCCTTCCTCTCCGCTTCACGCTGCTTGTCGGCTGCCAGCGCCTGGAACTGGGGGCGCGCTCAACGGCATCGGCGGGCTCGCGGTCGGCGAGCGTCGAGTAACTCTCCCAACACTCGGCGCTTGCCGGCTGCCCTATAGGCAACGTGGCGGCGAGACGGCATTGGGCAGATGAGGTTCTTTCATCGCGGTCGAGGCTCGAGAAGAAGCCCTGGTCAACCCCCACCGAGTAGAGATCCGGACCTCTCCTGGGACGACACCGTTGCCGAGTCGGCGGTCTTGGCACACGTCGTCAACGAGCGACCGGAGGGCGCCACATTGGCGGAGATGTCTCTCGCACTGGGCGTAGACCGCTCGCGCGTAAGTCGCGCGGTCGAATCTCTTCAGGTTGCGGGACTGGTCGACGTGAGCGAGACCGGGCGCGTTGTGCCGCGCTCTCCTCGACCTCACCGCCAGGGGCTAGCCAGGTCGGACCAGGGCTCTGAGGCGCTCAGCCCGCGCGGCGAGGGCGACCGATGAGCAGCCGGCGTCCGCGTAAGCCCGAGCCCACGGTTAACTCCGAATACGACTGGGCGTTCGTTGTCGAACGGATCATGCATCCAATGAAGATCAAGATCCTGGAAACGATGTGGGAGCTCGGAGAGGGACAGTCGGCAGCTCGTCTCAACAAGCGGCTGAAGCCGAAAGACACCAAGGACGCCGGTGTCTCGTACTGCGCCTATCACTTGAGCGGCCTCCTGAAGGCCGGGGTGATCGAGGTCGTAGGAGAAAGACCGGTCCGGGGTGCGCGAGAGACCTTCTACTACCCGCTGTCTGATCGCCGGTTCCGATAGCCCGTCGGGAGATGAGGCCGCGTCGCAGGGCCTCGACGGGACGCATCCCGGGCGTAACGCAAGGGAAGGCGAAGGGAAGGAGACCGGCAAAAGCGTGACTCTTGCTGCCGCCTGCTGACCTGCGTTGACCTGACCGGAGCGAGAAAGCTGGCAAGCCCCAACCGTTTGCCAGAGCGCGATCCGGCTCCTCGTGCGGCCTTACGAATAATGCCCCCGGCGGGATTCGAACCCGCGACGCGCGGCTTAAAAGGCCGCCGCTCTAACCGACTGAGCTACAGGGGCTTGAGGTGCCCATGGTAGATGGGTCTTGAGTGGCGTGGCGGCTCGGTTTGCCGGGGCGGCTAGCGGGAGAGGTCGGGGAGGCCTTCGTAGGCGGTGGAGGCCTCGGCGTGGGTGCGGCGGGGGATGCGGCCGGCGCGGCGGGCGGCGCGGCCGGCGGTGACGGCGCCGCGCAGGGCGGCGGCCATCGCGGTCGGGTCCTCGGCGCCGAAGATGGCGCTGGCGGCGAGGACGGCGTCGCAGCCGAGCTCCATCGCCAGGGCGGCGTCGGAAGCGGTGCCGATTCCTGCGTCGAGGATGATCGGGACCGCGGCGCGCTCGGTGATGATCGCGATGTTGTACGGGTTGCGGATGCCGGCGCCGGAGCCGATCGGCGAGCCGAGCGGCATCACCGCGGCGCAGCCGGCCTCCTCGAGGCGGCGGGCGAGGATCGGGTCGTCGTTGGTGTAGGGGAGGACGGTGAAGCCGTCGGCGACGAGCTGCTCGGCGGCGTCGAGGAGCTCGACCGCGTCGGGGTACAGCGTGCGGTCGTCGCCGATCACCTCGAGCTTGATCCAGTCGGTCTGGAACGCCTCGCGGGCGAGCTTGGCGGTGCGGACCGCGTCGCGGGCGGTGTAGCAGCCGGCGGTGTTGGGCAGGAGGAAGAGGCCGAGGCGATCGATCACGTCGAGGACCGAGCCCTCGGCGGCGGGGTCGACGCGGCGCAGGGCGACGGTGACGATCTCGGTCCCAGCGGCGCTCAGCGCGGCTTCCATCTGCTCCAGCGAGCGGAAGCCGCCGGTGCCGGCGATCAGCCGCGAGCCCCAACTACGGCCGCCGAGCTCCCAGGTCTCGTCGGCCTCGGGGGCGCCGCCCTGGATCGCGGCCAGCACCTCGACCGCCTGCCCCTCGCGCAGCGGCGTCGCCTCCCACTCACCGCGCGGCACGACCTCGCCGTCGAGCGCGACCGCGAACCCGCGACCGCCGTCCCCGGCGCCCGCCGCGCGCGCCGCGTCGGCCAGCGTCGCGCCCGCAGCGAGCTCCCGCACCTCCCCGTTCAGCTCGACCCTCATCCCGCCACCTCCACCGCGAGCAGCGCGGCGACCCGCTCGGCGGTTAGCGGCGCCAGCAGGATGCCGTTGCGGAAGTGACCGGTGGCGAGGACGAGGCCGTCGATCGCGCCGGGGCCGATCAGCGGCAGGTTGTCGGGGGTGCCGGGGCGCAGGCCGGCGACGGCGCCAACCCATTCCATCTCGGCGACGTCGGGCAGCACCCGGTAGGCCTCGCGCAGCAGCTCCAGCACGCCGCCGGCGCTGACCACGGTGTCGAAGCCGCGCTCTTCCTGGGTCGCGCCGACGACGAGGCGGCCGTCGGGCCGCGGCACCAGGTAGACGCGCTCGGAGCAGACGATCCGGGTGCAGGGCGCGGCGCCCTCGCGCGAGCGCAGCTCGACGACCTCGCCCTTGACCGGCCGCACGCGCGGCCGCGCGTGCTCGGGCAGCCACTCGGCCTGCCCCGACCAGGCGCCGTTGGCGAGGACGACGGCGCCGGCGCGGATCTCCTCCCCGGCGGCGGTGCGCACGCCGACCAGCCGGTCGTCGCTGAAGATCCCGTCGACCACCTCGCAGCCGGTGCGCAGCTCGCCGCCGGCCTCGGCCAGCGCCACCGCGAGCGCGCGCGCCAGGGCACGCGGGTCGACCGCCGCATCGC
>JBEHWY010000041.1:0-23319 GCA_048498975.1 Actinomycetota bacterium
GTGGTCGATGTCGGAGACGCTTCGAGGCGGGCGGGCCGGCGCACCTACCTGCCCTCGGGTGCGCCGGGCCGCCCGCACTTGCCGGCGCAAAGTCCCTCCGTCCTCAGGCCGAATGAGCGGGACTACGCCCCTAAGCGCGGGAGACGTACTCGCCGCTGCGGGTGTCGACGCGGATCGTTTCGCCCTCCTCGATGAAGAGCGGCACCTGGACGACGACGCCGGACTCCAGGGTGGCGGGCTTGCTGCCGCCGCCGGAGGCGGTGTCGCCTTTGAGGCCCGGGTCGGTCTGGGTCACCTTCATCTCGACGGCGCTCGGCACCTGCACGTCGCTCGGCTGCTCGTCGACGAAGAGGATCTCGACCTCGGAGTTGGGCAGCACCCACTGCATCGCCTCGCCGAGGGCGCTGTTGGGGATTTCGATCTGGTCGTAGGTCTGGTTGTCCATGAAGACCGACTCGTCGCCCGCGTCATAGAGGAACTGCATCTTTTTCGATTCGGTGCGGACCGAGCGGAACTTCTCGCCGGCGCGGAAGGTTTTGTCGATCACCGAGCCATCCTCGATGCGGCGCAGCTTGGTGCGGACGAAGGCGCCACCCTTGCCCGGCTTCACGTGCTGGAACTCGAGGATCTTCCAGATCTTGCCGTCGATCTCGATGTGGCTGCCGTTCTTGAATTGGTTCGTACTGACTTGCATATCGGGCAGGGTATCTGGCAGCCGCGGCAGACCGCCTCAGCGGTAAGTGAGCAGCTGGCCGCCGCCGTCGTCGAGATGGGCGTGGTCGTTGAAGGTGATGAGGGAGATGCCGCCGCGGCCGATCGCCAGCTTGGTGACGCCGGTGTTGACGAGAACGCGGTTGAGGCGCGGGAAGAGGTCGTGGTGGCCGAGCAGGTCGGCGCAGATCGCGGCGATCGCGCCGCCCGAGGTGAAGGCGAAGCCGGTCTCGCCGCTGCCGAGGTTGGCGGCGAGGTCATCGAGGGCGGCGCGACGAGAGGCGAGGAACTCGGGCCAGGACTGGGCCGCGGGGCCGGCGGCGCCCGCCTGCACCCAGGCGGCGAGGGCGCCGTCGAGCACCTCCTGGAACTGGCGCGAGGTGATCTGCTCGCCGGCGTCACCGGTGCCGGCGAGGGAGACGGCGACGCGCGCGTGCGCCGCCACCACCGCGTCGGTCGGGTACTCGTCCCAGCGCTCCTCGACGGCGATCTCGTGGGCGCCGGCGGCGACCGTCGCGGCGGTGTCGAGCTGGCGCCGCGCCGGCCCGGAGACGATCCGCGTCACGTTCAGCTCGCGCCGCTCCAGCGCCGCCGCCAGCACCTGCGCCTGTTCGCCCCCGGTCGGCGAGAGCACGTCGTAGTCCTCGCTGCCGAACGAGGCCTGGGCGTGGCGGATGAGGAGGACGGTCGGCACCGGCGGAGCCTATGGGCTCGGCGACGCAGTCGTGAGCCACGGCGGGGCGCCGTTAGTCGGTTTGTTCAGCGCCGGTGCTGGTGGTGAGGCTGGCGGCGGAGCCGCCGCTGAGGACGCGGCGGACGAGGCGCGGGAAGAGGATGCGGAGGTAGGCCGCAAGTGCGTAGTAGCGCGGCACGTAGCGTTCGGCCTTGCCGCCGGGGCCGGCTTCGTAGATCGCTTCAGCGACCTGCTCGGGCTTGGAGACGAGCCAGCGGGTCAGCGGTTTCGCGGTCAGCTCGGTGGCCGGGAAGCCCTCGGTCTTGACGAAGCCGGGCAGGACCATGCCGACGTGGACGCCGTGGGGGCGCTCCTCGGCGTAGAGGGCGTCGGTCCAGCCGATCAGCGCGAACTTGGCCGCCGAGTAGGCGCCGGTGCGGGCGCGGGCGACGCGGCCGGCGGTGCTGGCGACGTTGACGATCGCGCTGGGCGCGCAGGCGCGGAGCAGCGGCAGCAGCGCCTCGGTGAGGCGGACGACGGCGTCGAAGTCGAGCTGCATGTGGCGGTGGACGTTGGCGTAGCCGCTCTCGGCGAAGGAGCCGCGCCAGGCGGCGCCGGCGTTGTTGACGAGCAGGTGCAGGCGGCCGCCGTGCTCGGCCTCGATGTGGGCGCGGACGCGGGCCGGCGCGTCGTCCTCGGTCAGGTCGACGGCGACGAAGGTCGCCCGGCAGGGCAGCGACTCGGCCAGCTCCCGCAGCTTCTCCTCGCGGCGGGCGACGAGGACGAGCTCCATGCCCGGCTCGCGCGCGAGCCGGATCGCGGTCGCTTCCCCGATCCCCGCCGACGCCCCCGTGACCACCGCCACCGACATTGCCGCAAGGCTATTCGACCGGGCTCAGCGCCGCGAACCGCCTCGGTGGCTCACCGCTGTCGACTTTGAGGCCCCCAGAGGGGCCAAAAAGTCGACAGCGCTTCAGGTGCCGCAGTCGTAGAGGGTGCCGGCGCTCGATTCGAGGCTGTTGGATTCGACCGCGGTGCAGGCCTCGACCACCTGGTCGATCGCCGATTCGCTGCCGGAGCGGGAGTCGCCGGGAAGGCCGCCGACCATGCCGCCGCCGCTGAGGATCCAGCGGACGTTGCCGTTCTCGATCCGTTCTTCCAGCCACTCGACCGAGACCGAGGTCTCTTTGCCGGAGAAGCCACCGATGCCGGCGACTTCGGCGCCCGATTCGATGATCGAGGGCGCCGCCTCCGACTGGCTCTCGACCGCGATCGTGCCGCCGCCGTGGCTTTCGGTGTAGTCGAGGACGGCGCTGAGGTCGGCGCCGCCGAACGACCCGCCGATCGCGCCACCACCGGGCATCCCGCCACCTTCGGGCATCGCCCCCATCCCCGGCAGGCCGCCTTCCATGCCTTCACTCATCCCCGGCAGGGCGGTTTCGAGCCCTTCGGGCATCCCCCCACCGCCGGGGACCATTTCGCCGCCGCCGAAGCCGGGCATGCCGCCGCCTTCGCCGCCGAAGCCCGGCGGTTCCATTCCTTGGCCCATTTCGGGCATCGCCTGCGAGCCGCCCATGCCGGGCATCCCCGAGGAGCCGCCTTCACCACCCCGACCCATGCCGCCGCCGGGACCGCCCATCATCGATGCCGACTCCGGGCCGCCCGCGGGAAAGGTCCCGCTGGTGGCGTGGCCGAGGGTGTCGAGCGACCAGATCGCCGGCGCGATCAGCAGGACGCCGATGCCGCCGGCGAGCGCCGCGGTCCGCCACGCGCGGGGCAGGTCGAAGAGGAGCGGCGCCGCGGCGGCAGCGCCGACGCCGATCACGACCAGGGGGATCAGCCAGCTCAGCTCGCCGGCCGAGTTGCCGATCACGACCAGCTCGGTGATCGCGCCGCCGGCCAGCGCCGCCGCGGCCAGCACCCGGCCGGAGGCGCCGCGGCGCGCCTGGGCGAACGTCGCCCCGATTAGGGCGGCGCTGAACGGCGCCAGCAGCGACACGTAATAGGGGTGGAAGATCCCGCTGGCGAAGCTGAAGGCGACCGCGGTGACGGCGAAGGCGCCGCCGACGGCGACGATCCAGCCGGTGCGCTCGTCGCGGCGCCGCAGCCGGCTGAGGACGGCGATGCCGATGCCGCCGACCAGCGCCAATCCCAGCAGCCACCCGGCCTGGCCGCCGAGCGCTTCGTTCAGCAGGCGCAACGGCCCGGTCGCGCCACCGAACGGCCCACCGCCGCCGCCACCGAAGCCGCCCGGACCGCCGGCCTGGCCGTCGAGACGGCCGAAGCCGTTGTATTCGAGGATCAGCGAGAAGACGCTGTTGTCGGTCGTGCCCGCGACCCAGGGCCGGCTCGCGGCCGGCGTCAGCGCGACCAGCAGCGGCCAGGCGAGCCCGACAGCGACCATCGCCGCACCGCCGGCAAGCAGCCCCCGCAGTGCCGCCACCCGGCCGCGCGGCGCCACCCAGAGCCAGGCTGCCGCGATCCCCGGCACGACCATCAGCGCCGCGCCCATCTTCGTCTCGAAGCCGAGCCCGACGCAGACGCCGGCCAGCACCAGCCAGCCCGTGCGCCCGTCCTCGAGCGCCCGCACGAACGCCCACAGGGCCGCCACGCAGCAGAGGACCAGCAGCGCGTCGGGGTTGTTGTGGCGGGAGACGGCGACCGCGATCGGCGTCAGCGCCAGCACCAGGCCGGCGAGGAAGCCGGCGGCGCGGCCCCAGCGGCGCCGCGTCAGGTCATAGGTCAACGCCACCGAGGCGACGCCCATCAGCGCCTGCGGGACGAGGATCGCCAGCGAGTTGAAGCCGAAGGCTTTGACCGAGAGCGCCTGGACCCAGAGCGCCAGCGGCGGCTTGTCGACCGTCATCAGACCCTGCGCGTCGAAGGAGCCGAAGATGAAGTTGTGCCAGCTGCCGCTCATCGAGCGCACGGCGGCGCTGTAGTACTCGTTGGCCCAGTCGTTCTGACCCAGCGCCCAGAGGTCGAGCAGGCCGGCGAGCAGCAGCAGCGCCGCCAGCTCGGGCCGCGGCAGCGGCACGCTGCGCAGCCGCTCACGCAGCCGGGTCGGATTCCAAACAGGACTCTGAGGGTGAGTTGCGCTCTCCATGCCCCCCAGGCTGAACGTCAACCCTGGGAACCCCCTGAGCGCCCCCTGAGACCTCCGTCGACGGGACGATTTCCGGTGCTATTCCACGGAAATCGGCCCGTCGGCCCCGCGTGCTGACTGCGGGGTGGCTAGTAGCCGACGGGGTGGCGGGCTACGTAGCCGGCGGGTGAGACCATGGCGCGGTGCCAGCGGGGGCCGGTGCCTTTGGTGTCGCCGGCGGTGTCCCAGCGGATGCCGTCGATCACGGCGAAGGCGTGGCCGGCGTTGGCGTAGACCGTGATCCAGCGGCCCTTGCCGGGCGCTCCCCAGCTCATCATTTCGCCGGAGTCCATCGGCGTCGTGATCAGGCCGGCGCCGTGCAGCGCGTAGCTGACCGCGCCGGAGCAGTCATAGCCGGGGCTCCACCAGCGAGCGTGGCCGCCGCCCCAGATGTAGGGCTTGGTGTGGATCCGGTTGGCGGCGGCGATCGCGGCCTTGATCGCCGGCGGCGCCGAGAGCGGAGCCGCGGCAACCCCGAGCACCAGCTTCGCCTTCGGCACCGTCTTGCAGGTGACGGTGCCGGTCGTCGCCGGGGTGCATTCGGTTTCTTCCGGGGTCGGCGTGTCGGCGGTCGCCGGGGCGCCGTTGTCGCTTTCGGTCGGCGTGATGCCGCCGCCGGAGGCGAGCGCCGTCGCCGGCAGGGCGATCACGGCAATCGCCAAAGCAACCAATGAAATTCGAGCCCAGGTACCAACCTGCAGCAACCGCAAACCAGTCTCCTTTGTCGGCCTGCGGGGTTAGCTGTCGGGCTGGCGCTGAAGGAGCCTGCGCTCCCACCGTGAGGTGGATTCGCCCCAAAATCGGTTCCCCCGCTCCGAGGTTTTTGGCCCCCGGATTCGGCTTACCGGTTTCGAACGTCGAGCAGTGTAGCGCGCGCTCAGGTCACTTTCGACAGCGGCGCCCGGTCCCCTTGTGAAAGCGGCAGACGCAGCGTGAAAATGGCCCCGCCGCCGGCCGCGTTGGCGGCCTCGACGCTGCCGCCGTGGGCGTGGACGATGGCGGCGACGATCGCCAGCCCGAGCCCCGCCCCGCCGTCCTCGCGCCCGCGCGAGGAGCTGCTGCGCCAGAAGCGCTCGAAGACCTGCTGCGGGTCCTCCGCCGCGATCCCCGGCCCGTGGTCCCGGATCCGCACGACCGCCTCGTCCTCCTCCTCCGCCAGCGAGACCTCGATCGGCGTCCCCGCCGGCGTGTGCACGACGGCGTTGCGCAGCAGGTTGTCGACGACGCGGCGCAGCTGCTCGTCGCTGCCGACCACCTCCACCGGACGCCCGCCCTCGAGCGAGATCCGCCGGCCCGGCGCCGCGGCGCGCGCGTCCTCGCAGGCCTCGGCGAGCACCTCGTCGAGCCGCAGCGGCTCCTGCGCCGGCGCCCGCACTTCGTCGAGCCGGGCGAGGGTGAGGAGGTCGTCGACGAGGCCGCCCATCCGCGTCGACTCGGCCTCGATCCGGCCCATCGCCCGCTCGACCTGCTCGGGCTCGCGCTGGGCGCCCATCCGGTACAGCTCGGCGTAGCCGCGGATCGCCGCCAGCGGCGTGCGCAGCTCGTGCGAGGCGTCGGCGAGGAAGCGACGCAGCCGCCTCTCCCCCGCTGCGCGCTCGGCGAAGGCGCCCTCGATCTGGGCCAGCATCGCGTTCAGCGCCAGGCCGAGGCGGCCGACCTCAGTCCTCTCGTTGGCCGGCTCGACCCGGCGCGAGAGGTCGCCGGCGGCGATCTCCCCCGCCACCACGCCCATCCGCCGCAGCGGCCGCAGGCCGACGCCGACCAGCCACCAGGCGCCGCCGGCGAGGACGAAGAGCACCGCGGCGCTGACGACGAGCTCGATCAGCGCCAGGCGGTCGACGGTGGCGTTGGTTTCGGAGAGTGGGACGGCGGCGACCGTGGTCAGGCCGGAGACCGGATCGGCAACCGCGACGGCGCGGAAGCTTTCCGAGCCGCCGCCGCGCTCGCCGACGGTGAACGGCTGCGGCTCGCTGCCGGGCGCGCTCGCTTCGATTTCACGCGGCAAGGCCGGCTTCGGCAGCCCCGGCTGCCCGTAGGCGTAGAGGGTCTTGCCGACCAGCACCTTGCCACTGGGCAGCCGCAGCTGGCCGAAGGTCCCGGGCGGCAGCGACCCCGGGCCGCCGGGCCCACCCTCGCCACCTTCTGCGCGCGGGAACCCGCCGCCGTCGCCGGGGAAGGCAGTGCCCGCCCCTTCCGCGGCCTGCAGTTCGTAGAACAGCGTGATCGAGACTACCTGCACCTCGCCCTGCAGCTGCTGGTCGACGCGGTCGTAGAGGTAGGAGTGCAGGGCGCGGTAGGAGACGAAGCTGAGCACCGCCAGACCGACCGCGGCGAGGACGACGACGGCGAGAACCAGGCGCGTGCGTAGCGAGAGTTCAGGCGGGCGGAAGCCGGAGGGCATAGCCCACCCCTCGCACGGTCTGGATCAGGCGCGGGCCGTGCGCCTCGAGCTTCTTGCGCAGGTAGCTGACGTAGGTCTCCAGCACCCGGGCGTCGCCGGCGAAGTCGTACTCCCAGACGTGGTCGAGGATCTGGGCGCGGGTGAGGACGCGGCGCGGATGCGTCATCAGGAAGCGCAGCAGCCGGTATTCGGTGTCGGTGAGGTCGAGCAGGGAGCCGGCGCGGAAGACCTCGCGGGTCTCGTCGTCGAGCTCGAGGTCGCCGAAGCGCAGCTTGCCCTCGTCCCCGCCGGCGCGGCCGAAGCGGCGCAGCACGGTGGCGATCCGCGCCAGCAGCTCCTCGACCGAGAACGGCTTCGTCACGTAGTCGTCGCCGCCGATCGTCAGGCCGCGCACCTTGTCCTCGGTCGTGTCCTTGGCGGTGAGGAAGAGGATCGGCGTTTCGTCGGCGCGCTCGCGCAGGCGCTTGGCGACCTCGAAGCCGTCGAGGTCGGGCAGCATCACGTCGAGCACGATCAGGTCCGGGCGCGCCGCGGAGACCTGCTCCAGCGCCTCGCGGCCGTTGGCCGCGGTGCTCACCTCGTACTCGTTGTAGCGCAGCGCGATCGAGATCACGTCGGCGATGTTGGGCTCGTCGTCGACGACGAGGATGCGCCCGCGGGAGCCGCTCTCGGCGGAGTTCATGCTGGGATCATCCCCGCGCTTCCTTGGAGTTTCCTGAGAGAGCGGAACCGGCAAGCGCCCGCCCGCGAACGAAGGCGCGTTTCTTCCCGGGGGTGGGATGAATGCGCCTCCTCCTCGCTCTCAGCCGATTCTGAGCCGTGGCCCAGGGGGCTCACACGCCCTGCGTCCAACCTCGGCGCCATGAGGCCCACCGTCGAGATCACGATCCCCGTCTACAACGAGGAGCGGGTGCTGGAGGCGAGCGTCCGTCGCCTGCACGGCTTCCTCGAGTCCTCCGCCTTCCCCTACTCCTGGCGGATCGTCGTCGCCGACAACGCCAGCGACGACACGACGCCCCAGGTCTGCCGCCGGCTGGCGGCCGAAATCCCCGCCGTCGCCTACGTGCGGCTGCGCGAGAAGGGCCGCGGGCGCGCCCTGCGCCGGGTCTGGTCGACCAGCGACGCCGACGTCGTCGCCTACATGGACGTCGACCTCTCGACCGGGCTGGAGGCGCTGCTGCCGCTGGTGGCGCCGCTCGTCTCCGGCCACAGCGACCTGGCGATCGGGACGCGGCTGGCGAACGGCTCGCGCGTCGTCCGCGGCCCCAGGCGGGAGCTGATCTCGCGCGCCTACAACCGCCTGCTGCGGCTATGCCTGCGGACCCATTTCAGCGACGCCCAGTGCGGGTTCAAGGCGGCCCGCACCGAGACCGTGAAGCAGCTGCTGCCGCTGGTCGAGGACCAGGCCTGGTTCTTCGACACCGAGCTGCTGACCGTCGCCGAGCGCGCCGGGCTGCGGATCCACGAGGTGCCGGTCGACTGGGTCGACGACCCCGACTCGAAGGTGGCGATCGTCCGCACCGCGGTCGAAGACCTGCTCGGCATCGCCCGTCTCTACGGAGAGATCTGGCGCTTCGCCCTGGTCGGCGTCGCCAGCACCGTCCTCTACCTGCTGCTCTTCCTCGGCCTGCGCGAGCTGCTGCCGGCGCTGGCGGCGAACGCCGCGGCCCTGGGCCTCAGCGCCGTCGCCAACACCGCGGCCAACCGCCGCTTCACCTTCGGCCGCCGCGGGCCCGAGCGGCTGCTGCGCCACCACGCCCAGGGGCTGCTCGTCTTCGGCCTCTGCCTCGGCCTCACCAGCCTCGCTCTGCTCGGCCTCGAAGCGCTGGCGCCGGGGGCGCCGCGCGCGGTCGAGCTCGGTGTCCTCGTCCTCGCCAACGCGGCGGCGACCCTACTGCGCTACTTCCTGCTGCGGCTGTGGGTCTTCGGCCCCGGCCCAGACGCCGGGCGGGGCGCGGAGGAGTTGCAAGGATGGGCGGCGTGCCAGCCGTCCGCCAGCCCCACCAACCGCGCCTGAGGCCCGCCCGGCGTCTGGGCGAGCGGGTCACGCCGCTGGAGCTGTTCTTCGACCTCGTTTTCGTCCTCGCGATCACCCAGTGCACGGCGCTGATGTCCCACCACCCGAGCTGGGAGGGGGTCGGCCAGGGCCTGCTCGTGCTCGGCGTGCTGTGGTGGGGCTGGGTCGGGTACGCCTGGCTGACCAGCGTGATCGACCCCGAGCAGGTCGCCGTGCGGCTGGCGATCTTCGCGGCGATGGCGGCGCTGCTGATCGTCTCGCTCTGCGTCCCGGAGGCGTTCGGCGACCTGGCGCTGACCTTCGCGCTCGCCTTCGGCGTCTTCCGGGTCGCCCACATCGCCCTCTTCATGCTCGCCAGCGCCGAGGAAGACGGGATGCGCCACTCGGTGATCGGGCTCGCCGTCTCGACCGCGATCGCCGTCTCGGTGCTCGCCCTCGCCTCGCTCTTCGACGGCCTGCCGCAGGCGGCGCTGTGGGCGCTGGCGCTGTTCCTCGACATGGGCGGCCCCTACCTGTTCGGATCCGAAGGCTGGCGCCTGGTCCCCGGCCACTTCGCCGAGCGCCACGGTCTGATCCTGATCATCGCCCTCGGCGAGTCGATCGTCGCGATCGGCGCCGGCGCCGCCGGTCACCTCGACCTCGGCATCGGCACCGCGGCGGTCCTCGGCGTCGCCGGCGCGGCGGCGCTGTGGTGGATGTACTTCGACGTCGTCGCCCTAGTCTCCGCCCGGCGCCTGGCCGAAGCAGAGGTCGGCCGCGCCCAGAACGAGCTCGCTCGCGATTCCTACTCCTACATCCACTTCGCCCTGGTCGCCGGCATCGTGCTCACGGCTTTCGGGATGAAGGTGACGATCGGGCACACCGCCGAGCACCTGCACACGGTCCCCGCCTTCGCCCTGCTCGGCGGCCTCGCCGCCTATCTGCTCGGCCTGGTCGCCTTCCGCTACCGCCACATCCACACCGTCAACCGCCGCCGGCTCGGCGTCGCGATCGTCCTCGTGATCCTGATCCCGGTGGCGACGGCGGTCCCGGCGCTGCTCTCGCTGGCGGTCGCCGACCTCCTCCTGGCGGCGCTGATCGTCTACGAGCACCGTGGCTACGGCGAAGCGCGGGAGGTGCTTCGCGCCGAAGCTTCGGTCGCCCACATCGAGAACGCTTAGCGTTTTCGTAATGGACGAACGTACGACAACCGTCCGACTTCGGCATACTGGCGAACCTTGAGTAACACGCCGCAACTGCTCGACGAACTCCTGCGCCCCGGCGCCCCCTCTGGTTACGAGGAACCGGCCGCTGAGGTCTGGCGCAAAGCGGCGTCCTTCGCCGAGGTGCTCGGCAGCGACGGCCTCGGCTCCTCGATCGCCCGCGTCGGCGAGCGCAAGCCGCTGCTGGCGGTCGTCGGCCACATCGACGAGATCGGCCTCGTCGTCACCCACGTCGACGAGAAGGGGTTCCTCTACTTCGCTCCGATCGGCGGCTGGGACCCCCAGGTCCTGGTCGGCCAGCGGGTCGCCGTGCGCGGCCGCAACGGGATCGTCCCCGGCGTCGTCGGCCGCAAGCCGATCCACCTGCTCGAGCCCGACCAGCGCAAAAAAGTGGTCGAGCTGAAAAGCATGCACATCGACATCGGCGCCGCCGACGGCGATGAGGCCAAGGAGCTGGTCCGCGTCGGCGACCCGGTGGTGATCGCCGCCGAGCCGCAGCCACTGGCCGGCGAACGCCTGGTCTCGAAAGCGATGGACAACCGACTCGGCGCTTACGTCGCGCTGGAGAGCCTGCGCCGCTGCGCCGCGGGGCCCGGCCCCGGCGGCTCCTTCGCCGCCGTCGCCGCCGTACAGGAGGAGATCGGCCTGTTCGGCGCCCGCACCGCCGCCTTCGAGGTCCGCCCCGACCTCGCCGTCGCCGTCGACGTCACCCACGCCACCGACGCCCCCGGCGTCGACGAGAAGGAGCTCGGCTCCAGCCCGCTCGGCTCCGGCCCGGTGATCGGCCGCGGCTCGACCCTGTCGCCGAAGGTGACCGAGCTGCTGGTCGAGACCGCCGAGGCGGAGGGAATCGACTACAACCTCGCCGCCAGCGGCCGCGGCACCAGCACCGACGCCGACGTCCTCCAGATCTCCCGCTCCGGCATCCCCACCGGCCTCGTCTCGATCCCCCTCCGCTACATGCACTCGCCGGTCGAGATGGTCGATTTGGGCGACGTGGAGAAGGCCGTCGAACTGCTGGCCGCGTTCGGGGCGCGGCTTTCGGCGGACATCGACCTGTCTCGGTAGCGCGTACTTCGGGGGTTGGTCCGGAGGGGTGGGGTGACCCTCTTCACTCGCCTACCTACGTGGATCGGTTGCGGCCTTCCGAGGATTGTGCTCTGGCGTAGCGGCGCAAAACGTGAAGAGGGTCACCCCACCCCTCCCAACGGAACCCCCGCGAAGGTCCGTGGCCGCGAAAGGCGTTGCCGGGCGAGCGCCGGGCCCGATTCCCGGCCTGGAAGCTTGCGAAGGACGATGGTCGCCCGTCTCTCGCTGAGCTTACGAAGGACGAGGCCCGGCATCCTCTCGCCGAGCTTGCGAGGGACGGAAGCTTCACGGAGTGGCACCGAGATTCCCCGCATCGGGCCAGCTGCGGATGGGCAACGCCCGACAAGCGTTCCGGAGCCAGGGCCCCGACCTCGTTGGCAAAGCCAGGAACCCTGGATCAGCTAACGATCGTCAGCTCTTTGGGCAACGTAGACAGGTTCCGATACGAGTCCCCGGTGACGACGACGAAGTCCTCGATCCTCACGCCAAGCTCACCAGGCAAATAAATGCCGGGCTCGACCGTGACGACTTCGCCGGGGGCGAGGACGTCGTCGGATTTGGGCGAGAGGCGCGGGCCCTCGTGGACCTCGAGGCCGACGCCGTGGCCGAGCCCGTGGCCGAAGTTCTTGCCGTAGCCGGCCTCGTCGATGATCTTGCGGGCGACGCCGTCGACGTCCTCACCGCTGGCGCCGGGCTTGATCGCCTCCAGCGCGGCGAGCTGCGCCGCCAGCACCGTCTCGTAGACCGCGCGCGCCTTCTCATCGAGCTCGCCGGTGGCGAAGGTGCGCGTCCCGTCGGAGCAGTAGCCGTCGAGCTGGGCTCCCATGTCGAAGACGACCAGCTCGCCGGTGCCGATCGTGCGCTCGCCGGGCTCGGCGTGCGGCAGGGCGCCGTTGGGGCCGGCGGCGACGATCGCCGGGAACGAGGGGTCGCCGCCGAGCTCGCGGATCCGCGCTTCGGTGGCGCGGGCGACGTCGCGCTCGCTGCGACCGGCGAAGCCGCGCTCGATCGCCCACAGCCAGGACGCGTCGGCGAGCTTGGAGGCCTCTTCGATCGCCTTCAGCTCGCCCTCGTCCTTGACCCGGCGCAGCGCCTCGACGGTGCCGCCGGCCGGGACCGCCTCGACCCCCTCGGCCAGTTTCTCCTTCAGTTTCGCCAGCGTGCGGACCGCCATGTGGTCGTCCTCGAAGCCGACCCGGCCCTGCAGGTGGGCGGCGATCGCCCCCAGCCAGTCGCCCTCGGCGGTGATCGTCTCCCAGCCCTCGACCTCGGCCGCGGCGCGCTCGGTGTAGCGGAAGTCGGTGAGGAAGACGCGGACGCCGGGGCCGCAGACGCAGGCGCCGTTCGTCCCGGCGAAGCCGGTCAGGTAGCGGACGTTGGTCAGGTCGGAGACCAGCATCCGGTCGAGCTCGCGCGCGGCCAGCGCCGCCTCCAGCCGCTCGCCCCTGCCCCGCATCAGCGGGCGACCCCGAGCTCGCGCGCCAGCAGCTCCAGTGCCTCGCGGTAGCCGTCGGCGCCCTTGCCGGAGATCTTCGCCGCCACCAGCCCGTCGAAGACCGAGACCTTGCGCCAGTCCTCGCGCGCCTCGACATCGGAGAGGTGGACCTCGACCGCGGGCAGGCGGGCGACGTCGAGCGCGTCGGCGATCGCCCGGCTGTAGTGGGTCCAGGCGCCGGCGTTGATCAGCGCCGAGTCGGCCAGGTCCGGCAGCCGGTGCAGGTATTCGACGAACTCGCCCTCGTGGTTGGTCTGGAAGAAGATCGGTTCGAGGCCGGACTCGCGCGCCCAGGTGGCGATCTGCGCCTCCAGCGCGCTCAGCGACTGACCGCCGTAGACGGCGGCGTCGCGGCGGTCGAGGATGTCGAAGTTGACCCCGTGCAGGATCGCGACGCGGTTGCGGGTCGTGCTCACGCGTACAACTCTTCCACGGCGGCGCGGACGGCGCCTTCCGGGACCAGCTGGCCGATCCGCGGCTGACCCGGCTCGGAGAGGAGGACGAAGCCGACGCCGGCGGCGGTCTTCTTCTTGTCGCGCTGGACCGCGTTGAGGATCGCCTCGAGCGGCGCCTCCTCGGCCTCCTCGATCCGGACTGGCAGGCCGTGGCGGACGAGGATCGTCTCGACCTCCTCGCGCAGCGCCGGCGCCTCGGAGAGCCGCAGCGCCGCCAGCAGCCCGAGGCCGACCGCCTCGCCGTGGCGGTAGCGCTCGTAGGCGGTTGCCGCCTCGATCCCGTGGCCGACGGTGTGGCCGAGGTTGAGGATGTGGCGCAGGCCGCCGTCGCGCTCGTCGGCGGCCACGACCTCACACTTGAAGCGGGCGCAGGAGAAGACGACGTCGGCGAGCTCAATCGCGTCGAGCTGCTCGATCAGCCGCACCCGCTCCCAGAGCGCACCGCCGGCCAACAGCCCCGTCTTCAGCACCTCGACGAAGCCGGCCCGCAGCTCCTCCAGCGGCAGCGTCTCCAGCGTGCCGGTGTCGGCGACGACGAGCGCCGGCAGGTGGTAGGCGCCAGCGTAGTTCTTGCCCTGCGGCAGATCGACGCCGGTCTTGCCGCCGTAGGCGGAATCGACCTGGGCGACCAGCGTCGTCGGCACCTGGACCACCGGCACGCCCCGCTGGTAGACATGGGCGGCGAAGCCAGCGAGGTCGCCGACGACGCCTCCGCCGAGGGCGACCACGTGGTCCCCGCGGGTGGCGCCGGCACGCGCCAGCTCCTGCAGGACCCGCTCCAGCTCGGTCATCGTCTTCGCCGCCTCGCCAGGCGGAATCGCAATCGTCGCGAAGACGGGCTCGAGGCGCTCCGCATAGAGCGCCGCGACCGATTGATCGGACACGCAGAAGCGCCGCCCCTCGTGGCCCCAGGCGCGGTAGACCGGCGAGCCCTCGGCGAAGGCGGGGGCGATCAGCCCCGTCCCGACGTAGATCGGATACTCGCCCGAGGCGCTCGATGCCCACAGCATCCGGGTCCCCGCCGGCAGCTCGGTCAGCGCCTCGATCGCCGGCAGCGCCCGCGCGATCATCCCGCGGTCGCCCATCGGCACCACCGCGTCGGCCAGTTCTTCGTAGCGCGGCAGTCGCGCCGCCAGCAGCGCGCGGACGTCGTCCTCGCTGGTCGCCAGCGGCCGCTTGCTGTGGGCGATCCGCCGCCAGGACTCGGCCGGGTCGACCTGCAGCCAGACGACGACGTGGCGGCCCAGCGCCGCCCGCACCCGGTCGAGCATGATGCTGCCGCCGCCGAGCGCGATCGCGCCGCCGTCGGCGTTCTCCAGCAGCTCGCCGACGACCTCGGCCTCGCGGGCGCGGAAGGCGTCCTCGCCGTCCTCGCGGAAGGCCTCGTCGATCGGCTTGCCGAGCGCCGCTTCCATCAGGGAGTCGATCTCGGTCGTCGCCAGGCCGGCGCCGCGGGCGGCAGCGAGCGCGGTGCTCTTGCCGGCTCCCATGAAGCCGATGAAGACGATCGCGGGCTTCACCGGCTCAGCCTCGCCAGTCGATGCGCTGCTTGTACGCCTCGACGGCGGCGAGGACGTCGTCGATGTGGTCGCCGCCGAACTTCTCGCGGTAGGCGCGGGCGAGGGTGAGGCAGATCATCGCCTCGGCGACGACGGCGGCGGCGGGGACGACGGTCGAGTCGGTCCGCTCGCGCAGCGCCTGCGCCGGCTGCTTGGTCTCGGTGTCGACCGAGCGCAGCGGCTTGGTCAGGGTCGAGATCGGCTTGATCGCCGCCCGCACGCGCAGCGGCTGGCCGTTGGTCATGCCGCCCTCGAGCCCGCCGGCGTGGTTCGTTTCGCGCTGGTAGCCGTGCTCCTCGGACCAGAAGATCTCGTCGTGGGCCTCGGAGCCGGGGCGGGCGGCGACGTCCCAGGCTTCGCCGATCGCGACCCCCTTCACCGACTGGATCGAGGCGACGGCGCCGGCGAGGCGGCCGTCGAGGCGGTCTTCCCAGGAGATGTGCGAGCCGAGCCCGGGGATGAGGCCGAAGGCGATCACCTCGAAGGTGCCGCCGAGGCTCTCGTTGGCCTTGCGCAGGCGGTTGATCTCGGCCACCATCGCCTTGCTCGCCTCCGGGTCGAGGACGCGGACCGGATCGTCGTCGACGCCGGCGAAGTCGGCCGGCGCCAGCACCTCGCGCTCGGGTGCCTTGATCGAGGCGATCTGCAGAACGTGGCTGTGGACCTCGACGCCGAGCGCGGCGAGGAAGGCGCGGGCGATCGTGCCGGCGGCGACGCGGGCCGCGGTCTCGCGGGCGCTGGCCCGCTCGAGCACGTTGCGGATGTCGGAGTGGCCGTATTTCTGGGCTCCGACGAGGTCGGCGTGACCGGGCCGCGGCAGGTGCACCTCTTCGGGCTCGAAGCCCTCCACCGGCCACGGATTCATCCGCTCCTCCCAGTTGGCGTAGTCGCGGTTGGCGACGAGCAGCGCGATCGGGCTGCCCAGCGTGCGCCCGTGCCGCACCCCGGCCCGGACCTCGACCGTGTCGGTCTCGATCCGCATCCGGCCGCCGCGCCCGTGGCCGAGCTGGCGCCGCGCCATGTCGCGGTCCAGCGCCTCGCGGTCGAGCTCCAGCCCGGCCGGCATTCCCTCGACGATTGCGACGAGCCCGGGGCCGTGCGACTCGCCGGCGGTGGTGAAGCGGAACGCGGTCATGGCCGCAAGGCTATCGGCGCACGCCTGAAGAGTTCGCGCCCCCAGAGGGGCGTCAATGCTTCAGCCACGGGCGGCGGCGCGCATCACGTCGAGCGGCGGCTTGCGGCCGGTCCAGATCTCGAACGAGAGCGCGCCCTGTTGGACGAGGATCTCGAGGCCGTCGACGGTGGTTGCGCCGGCGTCCGCGGCGGCGGCGAGCAGCTGCGAGGGCCCCGCCCCGTAGACCATGTCGACGACCACTTGGTCGCGACCGAAGCGATCCCGCTCCAGCGGCAGGGCGAGGAACGGGTCTTCGCCGTGGAGGCCGACGGTGGTGGTGTTGACGATCAGGTCGTACTCGGCCTGGCGCAGCTCCGCGCCGGGTTGGTGATCTGCCGCGACCTCGACCGCTCGCACCTCGATCTGGACCTGGAACTCCTGCGCCCGCGTGGCCACCTCGACCGAGACCTGCTGTGCCCGCGCCACCGTGCGGTTCCAGATCTCGACCTCGGCGCCGGCCGCGCCAAGCGCCCAGACCGCGGCCAGGCCAGCGCCGCCGGCGCCCATGACCAGCACCCGCTGACCCCGCGGTGATCCCGGCAGGGAGGCGAGCAGGCCGGGCGCGTCGGTGTTGCGGGCCTCGATGCCGCCGTCCCTGAAGCTGAGGGTGTTGGCGGCGCCGATCTCGCGCGCCATGTCGCTCGCGCTGTCGGCGAGGGCGAGGGCGGCGAGCTTGTGCGGCACGGTCACGTTGGCTCCCGCGAAGCCTTCGCCCGGCATCCCCCGCACCAGCGCCTCGAAGCCCTCCGGCGCGACCTCGACCGCCTCGTAGCTCCACTCGCCGTCCATCCCCAGCGCCGCCAGCGCCGCGTTGTGCATCGCCGGCGAGCGCGAGTGCCCGACCGGGAAGCCGATCACCGCCAGCCGCGGCACGCGCGCCCTATTCCCCGCAGGTGGACGGCTCGTTGCCGCCGTTTTCTTCGCGCGCCTTTTCGTAGGCGGCGACGTCCTTTTCGAATTCGGCGTTGGTCTTCGAGAAGGCGAGTTCGCCGCACGTGTTCGGCTTGTTGACGTAGAAGAGGTAGTCGCTCTTGGCCGGGTGCGCGGCGGCCTGCAGGGCGGCGAGGCCGGGGCTGTTGATCGGCCCGGGCGGCAGCCCCTGGTTGGTGCGCGTGTTGTAGGGAGAGTCGGTTTCCAGTTCGGACTGGGTCAGCGGCTTCGTGTAGTTGCCGGTGGCGAAGCGGATCGTCGCGTCGATCCCCAGCGGGATCCCTTCGTGCAGGCGGTTGTAGATCACCGAGGCGACCAGCTTGCGCTGCTTCGCCACCCCCGCCTCGCGCTCGATCATCGAGGCGATCGTGACCACGTCGTAGACCGTCAGGTTCTTCGACTTGGCGTACTTCATGTTCACCTGCTTGATCTTCTTCTTGAAGTCCTGGAGCTGCAGCTGGACGAGGTCGGCGACCGGCGCCTTCGGCTTCAGTTCGAAGGTGTCGGGGAAGAGGAAGCCCTCGAGGTTCTTCGCGTTCTTGCCGCCGTATTCGGCCGGGTCGAGGTACTTCGACTTCACCGTCTTCTTCGTGTAGCTGCCGGGGACGCCGTCTTCTTCGACCAGCTGCGCCGCCTGCGAGCGGCTGTAGCCCTCGGGGATGGTGACCGTGACGACGCGCTTGGACGGCGGCTTGGAGAGGGCGTCGATCGCCGCCCCGTAGCTCATGTCGTGCTCGAGCGTGAAGTGGCCGGCGTAGAGCTCGGAGCGCTTGCCGGCGAGCGTGACGCGGACCTGGAACAGCGACGACGCGTCGACCACGCCAAACAGGTAGCCGCCTTCGATCACGCCCTTCTTTTCGAGCAGTTCGCCGACTTCGCTGACGCTGGCGCCCTTCGGGATGCTGACCGCGACCTTGCCGCTGCCGTCGCCGTGCAGCGGCTGGAACAGCGACCAGAGGAACCAGACGACGAGCAGGACGACGACGGCCGCGGCGATCAGGGCCGGGTGACGGCGGGCCCGGCTGAGCACCGCGCCGCCACCGCCGCCGCGGCGCCTGCCACGACCGGAGCCGGCGCCGGCCAGCTCCGGGTCGCCTTCCTCGTGGAAGCCCCAGTCCTCGGCCGGCGCCTGGCGCGGCTCGTACTCGTGTTCCCAGGTCTGCTCGCGCGGCGGCTCGGGGGTGACTGGACCGGCCTGGGCCTCGGCACCCTCGGCGGCAGCACCGGCCGCAGCCGCGGCGCCGGCCGGAGCGGCCGCGGGCCTCGCCTCGGGCACGGGCTTCTCCTCAGGCACCGGCTTCTCGCCGCCGGCCGGAGCGGGCTGCTTGGACTCGGGTTTCGCCTCCGGCTCGGGCGTCGGCGGCTCCTCGTCCCAGAACTCCTGCTCGGGGGTGCGCGGCGGCTTCGGCGGCTCGGCCGCTTTCGGCGGCTCCGGCGGTGGCGCCTTCGCCGCTTCCTTGCCGGCCTTCTTGCTGGCGCGTGCCTGGCGCTTCTCTTCGCGTTCGCGGCGCCGTTCCGCGCGCTCGCGGGCGGCGGGGTCGTTGGGGTCGGCGAACGGGTCGTCGCTGCGCCAGTCCTCGCTCACTCGTCCTCCTCCTCCTCGGCCGCCGTCGCGACCTCGCTCGCGTGGGACAGCAGGTAGCCCTCGAGCATGTGCGCGGCGGCGATCGAGTCGCGGTCGCCGCTGGCACCGGCGCGCCGGCTGGCGTCGGCCATCCTCGTCGTCAGGCGCTCGTCGTAGGTCTCCACGGGCACCGGAAGCATCGCCTCCAGTTCGGCGCAAAAAGTGCGCGCCAGCGCCGCCTGGCTGCCCTCCTCACCGCTCAGGTGCCGTGGCAGGCCGACGACGACCAGCTCGACGCCGTGCTCGGCGACCAGCTCGGAGACCGCGCGCGGCTCGGGCGGTTCGATCACCGGCAGCGGCGTCGCCAGCGTGCCGGTCGGGTCCGAGAGCGCCGCGCCCATCCTCACCGTGCCGTGGTCGAGGGCGAGGACGCGCATCGGGTCAGCCCAGCTCCCGCTCGACCGCGGCGCGGGCCGTGGCCAGCGCCTCGTCGAGCTTTCCGGGGTCGCGGCCGCCGGCCTGCGCCATCTCGTCGCGACCGCCGCCGCCACCGCCGATCAGCGGCGCCGCCTCGCGGATCAGCGCCGCCGCCGAGATGCCGCGGGCGGCGACGTCCTTGGCGGCGAGCGCGACCAGCCCGGCTTTCTCGCCAAAGGCGCCGCCGAGGACGACGACCGTCCCCTCGCCGCCGAGCTTCGACTGGATCCGGTTGGCGAGGTCGAGCAGCGCCTTCGGGTCGGTGGCGGAGCTCGACCTGGCGCTGACGAGCTTCAGGCCGCCGAGCTCCGCGGCGGCGGCGACCAGGGCGTCGGCCTCCTCGCCGAGCGCCGCCGCGCCCGCCTTCTTCGCCGCGGCGCCGGCCTCCTTCAGCCGCTCGGCCGCTTTGCTCGCCGCCGCGAGCGGGTCCTGCGGGTTGCCGAGCAGCTCGCCGGCCTCGCGCAGCTGCGCCTCGCGCTCGCGGAAGAAGTCGATCGCCGCGGGGCCCGTGATCGCCTCGACCCGGCGCACGTTGGCGGAGCTGGAGCCCTCGGAGGAGATCTTGAAGATGCCGATCTCGGCGGTGTTGGCGACGTGGGTGCCGCCGCAGAGCTCGCGCGAGACGCCGTCGACCTCGACCACGCGCACGACCTCGCCGTATTTCTCGCCGAACAGCGCCATCGCGCCCAACTTCTCGGCCTCGGCCCGCTCCATCTCCAGCCAGCGCACCGGGCGGCTCGCCTTCACCCACTCGTTGACGCGGTCCTCGACCACTCGGATGTCCTCGGCGCTGAGCGCCTGGCCGTGGGTGAAGTCGAAGCGCAGCTTGTCGGGGCGGACGGCGGAGCCGGCCTGGCGCACGTGGGTGCCGAGCCGCTCGCGCAGCGCCGCGTGCAGCAGGTGGGTCGCGGTGTGGTTGCGCATCGTCGCGTGGCGGGTCTCGCGGGCGACCTCGGCTTCGACGGTGACGCCGGGCTCGATCGCAAACATCAGCGCCGCCTCCTCTGCTCTCCCGGGGGGATGTTCATGATCACCGGCGATCTCATCCCCCCGCCGCGTCCGGGGGCGGCTGGGCTCGACCTCGACCACCTGGTCTTCGCCGACCCGGTAGACGTCGACGACGCGGGCCTCGTCCTCGCCCCAGCGCAGCACGCCGGAGTCGGCGACCTGGCCGCCGCCCTCGGCGTAGAAGGGGCTCTCCTCGAGCTTGACCAGGGCGCGGCCGTCGACCGGCTCGACCGCGGCGAGCCCGGTCTGGACGCGCAGCCTCTCGTAGCCGACGAAGCGGCTCGGCGGCGCCCCGGTGGCGAAGGCGAGGACGCGGTCGTGGGTGTCCTCGGAGCCGTGGGCGGTGGCGGCGCCCATGCGGGCGCGGGCGCGCTGCTCCTCCATCAGCTCCTCGAAGCCGGAGTCGTCGACCGCCAGCCCCTCTTCGGCGAGCAGCTCCTTGGTCAGGTCGTAGGGGAAGCCGTAGGTGTCGTGCAGCTTGAAGGCGTCGGCGGCGTCGATCCAGGAGGTCTCGCTCTCCTTTGCTTCGACGACCAGCCGCTCGAGCAGCTCGCTGCCGCGCTCCAGGGTGCGGCCGAAGCTCTCCTCCTCGTCGCCGACCCAGCGCGCGATCGAGTCCCGCTGGGCGCCCAGCTCGGGGTAGGTCTCCCCCATCAGCTCGATCGTGCGCTCGGCGAACTGGCCGAGCCAGGGCGACTCGAGGCCGATCACGCGGCCCTGCTGGATCGCGCGGCGCATGATCCGGCGCAGGATGTAGCCACGGTCTTCGTTGGAGGGGACGACGCCGTCGGCGATCAGGAAGGTCGCGCCGCGGGCGTGGTCGGCGATGATCCGCATCGCCCGCGTCACCTTGCCGCCGTCGGCATAGCTCTTGCCGGAGAGCTCCCCGGCGAGGTCGACCAGCGGCCGCACGTGGTCGACCTCGTAGACGGAGGGAACGTCCTGGAGGATCGCCGCCATCCGGTCGAGGCCCATGCCGGTGTCGATGTTGCGGCTCGGCAGCTCGGTCAGGCTGCCGTCCTCGTGCAGGTCGTAGCTCATGAAGACGTGGTTCCAGAACTCGAGGAAGCGGTCGCTGTCGTCGCCGGGCTTCTCGCCCTCGGCGCCGAACTCGACCCCGCGGTCGAGGTAGAGCTCCGAGCAGGGCCCGCAGGGGCCGGTCGGGCCGCCCTGCCAGAAGTTGTCCTCGCGGCCGAGGCGGACGATGCGCTCGTCCGGCACCCCGGTCGCGCGCCAAATCTCGATCGCCTCTTCGTCGGGGCCGAGGCCGAGCTCCTCGTCGCCGCCGAAGACCGTGACCCAGATCTTCTCCGGGTCCATGCCGAAGCCCTCGGTCGAGAGCTCCCAGCCCCAGGGGATCGACTCCTGCTTGAAGTAGTCGCCGAAGCTCCAGTTGCCGAGCATCTCGAAGAAGGTGAGGTGGCGGGCGGTGTTGCCGACCTCCTCGATGTCGGTCGTGCGGAAGCATTTCTGGACGTCGGCCAGGCGCGAGGCCGGCGGCGTTTCGAGGCCGAGGAAGTAGGGCTTGAAGGGCTGCATCCCGGCGGTCGTGAGCAACACCGTGGGGTCGAGCACGGAGGGGACAAGTGAGGCCGAGGGGACGATCTTGTGCCCGCGCTCGGCGAAGAACTGCAGGTAGGTGTCGCGGATCTCCTGGGCCTTCATGTGAGGGAGCCTAAATATTTCGCTGACAAAAGGGGAGGCCCTTTGCTGGAAGGTGCGGGCGCGGCTCAGGCCGCGGCGGCGATCGTGCCGTGCCCGACGACGGTCTCGCCCTCGAGCAGGACGGCCGTCTGGCCGGGCGAGGCGCCGGCGAAGGCCTCGCCGAGCTCGATCTCCAGGGCCGCGTGGCGGCCCGCCGCGGGGGCGCCGACGCTGGCCGGCAGGGCGCGCGAGTGGTAGCGCAGGCGGACGGCGTCGACGCGGGCGCCGTCGCGGTGCAGGACCGCGTCGCGGATGCTGATCCGGCGCGTCTCCAGCTCCTCGCGGGTGCCGATCGTGACCGTGTTGGCGACGGCGTCGGTGGCGATCACGTAGGCGGGCTCGTTGATCGAGACGCCGGTGCCGCGACGCTGGCCGACGGTGAAGTTGTGGTGGCCGCGGTGGCGGCCGAGGCGGCGGCCAGCGCGGTCGACGACGTCGCCCTCGCGGTCGACGAGGCCGCCGTGGCGGCGCAGGAAGCCGCGCTTGCCCTGGCCGGCGAGGAAGCAGAGGTCCTGGCTCTCGGCCTTGCGCGCGACCGGCAGCCCGTGGCGCTCGGCGATCGCGCGCACCTCCTCCTTGGTCAGCTCGGTGAGGGGGAACTCGAGCCGGCCCAGCAGCTCGGGCGGCAGCGCGGCGAGCATGTAGCTCTGGTCCTTGGCGGCGTCGGCGCCGGACGCGAGCAGCCGCCCGTCGCCGTCCTCGACGATCCGCGCGTAGTGGCCGGTCAGCAGGCGGTCGGCCCCGAGCCGCTCGCCGAGGTCGATCATCGCCGCCAGGCGGACCTCGCCGTTGCAGAGCACGCAGGGGTTCGGCGTGCGGCCCTCCGCGTAGCCGCTGACGAAGCGGTCGACGACGCGGCGGCGGAATTCCTCCTCGAGATCGAGGGTGAAGTGCGGGATGCCGAGCAAGTGCGCGAGCCCGCGGGCGCCGAGCACCGCCTCCGGCGAGCAGCAGGCCTTGGTCCCGTCGGTCTCGGGATCGGCCCAGAGCTTGACCGTGACCGCGACCACGTCCTCACCGCGCTCGCGGGCGAGCAGCGCGGCGACGGCGCTGTCGACGCCGCCGGAGACGGCGACGGCAACGCGTTGCGCTGGGGGCAATTGGCGACCATCGCTGGCAGGGGTGGTCGCCAATTGCCCCTGAGTTCGGGGAGCGGGTGCAAGGACGGTGGAGGACGAGGCCGCGGCGCTGAGGGCACGATGGAGGGCGTCGGTGGCGAGCTGCGCCGCGTGGCGTTTGGCGGGGTCGAGGCCGCCGAGGAGGTCGGCGGCGCCGTCGATGGAGAGGCGGGCGGCGTCGAGGACCGGGGCGCCCTCGATGGCCTCGGCGACGGCGGCGGTGACCGCGGCGGTCGCGGCGCAGCCCTCGGTGTCGAAGCTGACCGAGGCGACCAGGCCGTCGGCGATGGTCAGCGAGAGGCGCGAGAGGTCGCCGCAGGCGGCACCGCCGGCGGCGCCCGTGAAGGCGCCGTCTGGCGCGGGGCCACGGCGGCTGTCGTCGCCTAGGTAGTGCTCGAAGAGCTCTCTGTCCACGGTTTAAGGGTAGAGGCGCCCACCTGGCGCCGGCCCATCCGCACACCCACAGGGCAGGTAGGTGTGCGGATGGGCCGGCTATTCGGGGCGTCCCGCGGAAGAAGCATGGCGTCGTCTCCCTTCATTGGCGGCGGCTCCGAGAGCCGGACCCCCGCGCACACCTACCTGCCCTGTGGGTGTGCG
>JBEHWY010000042.1:0-22788 GCA_048498975.1 Actinomycetota bacterium
CCCACATGGGCAGGTAGGGGTGCGAGCAGGGGCGGGTCTTGCGTTGGGGGCGGGCCTCGAACAGCGTTGTCGACTTTGTGGGCCCTATGAGGGCTCAAAAGTCGACAGGGGCACGCCCTCGTCAAGCGTTGTCGACTTTGTACCCCCTATAGGGAGCACAAAGTCGACAACGGCACGGACCCAAGCCGTCCCTCCCCGAAACGCCCCGAACTCAGGCCTGACCCGCACCCCTACCAGCCCTGCGGGGGTGCGGGCCAGGCCCCACCCCCAACCCCCGGAGCCTCAGCTCTTGGCGATCTCCAGCCGGATCTCTTTGCCTTTGAGCTTCGTCCCGTCGAGGTACTCGACGGTGCGCTCGGCTTGATCCGGGGCGACCTCGACGAAGGAGAAGCGGTGTAGGACGCGGACGTCGCGGATGTCGTCGTCGGGCAGGACGGCGCCCTCGCGCAGCGCCCAGCGCAGGTCCTCCTCGCTGATCCCGCTGCGCTCGCCGCGGTTGACGAAGAGCTTGACGCTGTCGGACCTGGCCTTGCCGTCGCCGTCGCCGTTGGCGACGTCGGGCTCGGCGCCGTTCTCCGCCGGCAGCGCCTCCTCGACCCGCTGGCGGCGCTCGGCGCGCTCGCGGCGGCGCGGGGGCGGCGCGTGCTCGAGCCGCTCCTCCGGGGTTTCCCACTCGCCGATCTTGGTCTTCACGTCGCGCTCGATGCGGCCGATCTCGTCGCGCTGGTCGGGGGTGACGAAGGTGATCGCGCGCCCGGTCCGCCCGACCCGGCCGGTGCGGCCGATCCGGTGGACGTAGGTCTCCGAGGAGTTCGGCACGTCGTAGTTGATGACGTGGGTGACGTGCTCGACGTCGAGCCCGCGGGCGGCGATGTCGGTCGCCACCAGCAGCTTCACGCGGTGGTCCTTGAACGAGATCATCACCCCGTCGCGGACGCCCTGGCTGAGGTCGCCGTGCAGCGCCTTGACGTCGAGCCCTTTGTCCTTCAGCGTCTTCTCCAACTTCGAGGCGCCGATTTTGGTCCGGGTGAAGATGATCGCCTGCTCGGGTTCTTCGGTCTTCAGCAGCTCGACCAGGCGCGCCGCCTTCTCCTTGGCGGGGACCTCGACGAAGGCCTGGGAGATCTTGTCGACGGTGAGCTGTTTCGGCGTGATTTTGATCGTCACCGGGTCGTACATGTAGCCCTCGGCCAGCTTCTGGATCGGCGGCGGCATCGTCGCCGAGAAGAGCGCCGTCTGGCGGCCGCTCGGGCACATCCGCAGGATCCGCTCGACGTCCTCGATAAAGCCGAGGTCGAGCATCTCGTCGGCCTCGTCGAGGACGACGTAGCGGGCCGCGGTCAGCACCAGCGAGCGCCGCGACATCAGGTCCTTCATGCGACCGACGGTGGCGACGACTACGTGGGCGCCGGAGCGCAGCTGCGATTGCTGGGAGCGGATCGGGGCGCCGCCGAAGACGGCGACGATCTCGATGTCGAGGTGCTCGGCGAAGGTGCGCAGCGCCTGCGTCACCTGGATGCAGAGCTCGCGGGTCGGGGTGAGGACGATCGCCTGCACCTCGTCGTCATCGGGGTCGAGGTACTGCAGCAGCGGCAGCCCAAAGGCAGCGGTCTTGCCGGTCCCGGTCTGCGCCTGGCCGATCACGTCGTGGCCGGCGAGCAGCTCCGGGATCGCCTGTTCCTGGATCGGCGTCGGCTCGTCGAAGCCGAGCTCGTCGATCGCTTGCTGGATATCGGGCGAGAGGCCCAGGTCTTTGAAGGCAGTCATGAGGTGAGGAGCGGTGGGAGGTGGTCGCGGGGCAGGTCGTGGCGCCCGCGCATCACGTCGATCCTACGGATACTGTTCGCCGCATGTCGCTGACCGTCGTTGGCTCAATCGCATTCGATGCAGTCAAGACCCCGTTCGGGGAGCGCGAGCGGATGCTCGGCGGCGCCGCCGTGCACTTCTCGCTCGCCGCCAGCTTCTTCACCGAGGTGCGCCCGGTCGGGCCGGTCGGCGAGGACTTCGGCGCCGCCGAGTTCGAGGTGCTGGAGCGGCGCGGCATCCTCACCGACGACGTCGAGCGCGTCGCCGGCGGCCAGTCCTTCTTCTGGCGCGGCCGCTACGAGTACGACCTCAACGTCGCCCACACCGAGGACACCCAGCTCGGCGTCTTCGCCGAGTTCGAGCCGAAGCTCTCCGAGCACTCGCGCGCCGCCGACACCCTCTTCCTCGCCAACATCCAGCCCGACCTCCAGCGCCAGGTCCGCGCCCAGTGCGAAGCGGCCAGCTTCAGCGGCCTCGACTCGATGAACTTCTGGATCGAGACCGCCAAGGACTCGCTCCTCGCCGCCGTCGCCGAGGTCGACTGCCTGGTCGTCAACGACGCCGAGGTCCGCCAGCTGACCGGCGAGTCCAACCTCGCCCGCGCCGCCCGCGCGGTGATGGAGATGGGGCCGCGCGCGGTCGTCGCCAAGCAGGGCGAGTACGGCGCGGCGCTGTTCACCGAAGAGGGCTTCTTCGCCCTGCCCGGCTTCCCGCTCGAGGACGTGCGCGACCCGACCGGCGCCGGCGACAGCTTCGCCGGCGGCTTCTTCGGCTACCTCGACGGCCACGGCGGCGAGCTCGACGACGCCAGCCTGCGCCGCGCGATGGGCTACGGCACCGTGCTCGCCTCGTTCAACGTCGAAGAGTTCGGCACCGAGCGCGTCGCCCGGCTCGAGCGCGAGGAGATCGAGGAGCGCTTCGAGGCGCTGCGGGGGATGACGCAGTTCGAGGGCGTGCCGGCCGCCGAGTAGGCGGCGCCGTACCCAATTCGGCAACAAAGCTTAGGCAGGCAAACTGCGATACTTGGCTCTCCCCAGACTGAGCTTCGAAGGAGAGCGATGGCCACCGATCAGCAGACTCAGGACGTGACCCCGGAGGCCGCAAGCGCCGGCACGAAGGACACGCTCACCGTCACCGACAACCGCACCGGCAAGACCTACGAGCTGCCGATCGAGGACGGCACGATCAAGGCGCTGGACCTGCGCCAGATCAAGGTCGACGAGGACGAATTCGGGATGTTGTCCTACGACCCGGCGTTCACCAACACGGCCTCCTGCCGCTCCTCGATCACCTTCATCGACGGCGACGCCGGCATCCTCGAACACCGCGGCTACTCGATCGCCCAGCTCTGCGAGAAGTCGACCTTCCTCGAGGTCGCCTACCTGCTGATCTTCGGCGAGCTGCCGACCGGCCCGCAGCTCGACCGCTGGGTCTTCGACATCACCCACCACACCTACGTCCACGAGGACCTCAAGCACCTCTTCGAGGGCTTCCGCTACGACGCCCACCCGATGGGGATGCTGCTCTCCGGCGTCGGCGCCCTCTCGACCTTCTACCCGGACGCGAAGCAGATCGACGACCCCGAAGAGCGCTACATGGCGGCGGTGCGGCTGATCGCCAAGGTGCCGACCCTGGCCGCCTTCTCCTACCGCCACAACATGGGCTTCCCCTACGCCTACCCGGACAACGAGCTGAACTACTCCGAGAACTTCCTCTCGATGATGTTCAAGAAAACCGAAGCTCGCCACATCCCGAAGAAGGCGCTCTCGCGGGCCCTCGACATCCTCTTCATCCTCCACGCCGACCACGAACAGAACTGCTCGACCAACGCCGTGCGCGGCGTCGGCTCCTCGGGGGTCGACCCCTACTCGGCGGTCGCGGCCGGCGTCGCCGCCCTCTACGGGCCGCTGCACGGCGGCGCCAACGAGGCGGTGCTGAAGATGCTGCGGCGGATCGAGTCGCCGGAGAACATCCCCGACTTCCTCGCCCGGGTGAAGGAGCGCGAGGAGAAACTGATGGGCTTCGGCCACCGCGTCTACAAGAACTACGACCCGCGGGCGCGGATCATCCAGCAGCACATCGACGAGGTCTTCGAAGCGACCGAGTACAACCCGCTGGTCGAGATCGCCCGCGAGCTCGAGAAACGCGCCCTCGACGACGACTACTTCACCTCGCGCAAGCTCTACCCGAACGTCGACTTCTACTCGGGGATCATCTACGAGGCGATGGAGATCCCCAGCAACATGTTCACGGTGCTCTTCACCATCCCCCGCACCGCCGGCTGGGTGGCGCAGTGGATGGAGATGCAGGAAGACCCGGCGACGAAAATCGCCCGCCCGCGCCAGATCTACACCGGCGAGCGCGAGCGCACCTACGTCGGGATCGAGGATCGCGACGGGCCCGAAAAAATCGTCGGCCCGCCGGCGCGGCGGCCGAAACGGCCGCGGCGCGGGGCATAAGACAGCTAGGTTGGGGACGGAGCCCCGCTCCGTTCACTCGTAGGGTTGTCTTATGGCTCGCCCACGGTGGAAGCTGACCGTTCGTAACGGCTCCGACGTCGAGCACGCCAATTTCGACGATCTCGGCGAGGCGGTGGCGGCGATGCGCGAGCGGGCGCTGGCGATCCGCGCCGAGGGCCCGGCGCGGCCGATCCGCTCGCTGCGGCGCTTCGAGCCGGAGGACCAGGTGCTGGCCCGGCTGCAGCTGAGCGGGCGCGGCTTCCTGCGCAAGCCGACCGCCGGCGTCGACGTCCGCGGCGACGGCACCTTCATGCCCTTCGCCGGCGGCGTCGGCCGCGAGGAGCTCGACCCGACCAAGCACGACACGCCATTCGACCTCGTGCGCGAAACTCTGGAAGCGGAGGAAAGATGAGCGACACCAAGACCGACATCCCGAAAGGCAGCTACGCCGCCGGCGAGCGGGTGAAGATCCCGGCCGGCGCGCAGGCGCCGTTCACCGTCTTCATCAACGGCGTCGAGCAGAGCGAGGGCGCCGACTACGCGATCGAGGGCGGCGAGGTCGTCTTCACCCGCCCGATCGTCAAGGAGAAGATCGGCACCAGCCGCTGGCTGGCGATGTACCTCGGCCTCTGGGGCACCTACCGCAAGAACGAGACCGTCGACCTCCAGTACCACCGCGCCGGCAAGGTCCAGCTCGACTCCGACCTGCCGATCGTCCCCTACGAGGAGGGCGAGGGGCCGGAAGGCGGCGCCGCGTGAACATCGGCTTCATCCTCCTCTCCGACCACAGCGAGGCCGTCAACGGCAAGCTCTACCTGATCGGCGGCGGCTGGAACGTCCTCCGCCTCCCCCAGCTCCCCCACGACTGGTCCTTCCACATCGGCCTCGGCATCGACGTCGCCTGGCACGAGACCAACAGCCCCCACGAGCTGCTGGTCACGATCCAGGACCCCGACGGCCAGGAGCTCGGCGAGGGCCTCACCGCCAACTTCGAGACCGGCCGCCCGCCCGGCATGCCCCAGGGCCAGGAGCAGCGCCTCGTGATGTCGATCGCCGCCACCGCCACCTTCGCCACCGCCGGCCCCCACGCCGCCGTCGTCGTCGTCAACGGCGAGGAGATCGGCCGCAGCCGCTTCTACCTGATGGAGGGCGGGCTGGACGAGGTCGAGCTGGGCTGAGCGCGGCGCTCTACTTGAACACGTAGAGCAGCAGGAAGGCGATGATCGCGTAGGCGGCGCCGGCGGCCTGGATGCCGCGATCGCCGGCGACGATCTGGGCCATCGAGCGGTCGTCGGCGCGGTCGTAGATCAGGTACAGGTAGCGGAAGATCCCATAGACCACGGGCGGAATCGTCAGCATCATCTGGCTGCCGATCAGCGGCGAGTTGACGGTGTAGATCGCGTAGCTGATCACGGTGCCGGTGGTGACCAGGGAGACCATCTGGTCGAGGAAGGGCAGCGAGTAGTGCTCCAGCACGGGGCGGGTCGCCGTGCCCTCGTGCAGCTCGGAGACCGCCTCCTGGCGGCGCTTGGTGAAGCCGAGGAAGGCGGCGAGCATGCCGGTGCAGAGGATCAGCCACTCCGAGGCGTGGGCGTCGACGGCGCTGGCGCCGGCGGCGACGCGGAGGATGAACAGCCCCGCCAGCGTCATCACGTCGATGATCACGATCTGCTTGAGGCCGAGGCTGTAGGCCATCTGGGCGACGCCGTAGCCGACCACCATCAGGCCGACCTGCCAGTTGACCGCGAAGCCGATGCCGATCGCGATCGCGGCCAGCACCGGGGCGATCGCCTTCGCCGCGCCCTCGGTCAGCTCGCGCGCGGCGAGCGGGCGGAAGCGCTTCTTCGGGTGCTTGCGGTCGAGCTCGACGTCGATCAGGTCGTTGACGAAGTAGCCGGCGCTGGAGATCAGGCAGAAGGAGACGAAGGTGACGACCGCGAGGAAGATGTCGTGCGGCTGGTTGAACTTGCCGGAAAAGAGCAGCCCGGCGAACACGAAGACGTTTTTGATCCACTCCTTCGGCCGCCCGGTCTTGATCGCCGCGCGCAGCGGCGAGCGGCGCGGGACGACGGGCTCGTCGGCCGGCGGCTGGCTGGGCTGCTCGGGCTCAGCCGGCACGGTCGGTTGTTCGGAGGTGATCGTTTCCATCGCGGCGACCCCGGCGGGACGCGCCAAGGGCGGCCCCTGCAGGGAAGTGGAGTCGCGAAAGCGTAGCGCCGGGCGCTCCCGTCGCGCTCATGCCGGGTCGATCAGCACGCCGGGGTTCAGCATTCCCGCCGGGTCGAGCTCGGCCTTGGCGGCGCGCAGGGCGGCGGCGAAGGGGGCCGGGCGCTGGCGGTCATACCAGGGGCGGTGGTCGCGGCCGACGGCGTGGTGGTGGGTGATCGTGCCGCCGGCGTCGATCAGCGCCTCGGAGACCGCCGCCTTGATCTCGTCCCACTGGCCGACCTCGCCGCCGCGCACGGCGGGGGCCAGCACCGTGAAGTAGGGCGCGGCGCCGTCGGGGTAGACGTGGGTGAAGCGGCAGCTGACCCGCGGCGAGCCCGGCCCCTCCGCCGGGCAGCCGGTCGCTGCCGCGGTGGCGGCGCGCGCCGTCTCCATCACCGTCGCGTGGAAGTCCTCGAGCCGGTCCCAGGTGATCGCCGTCTCAAACGTCTCCGACAACACCCCACAAGCCACGAACGTATCCCGCAAGTAAGGCGCCAAGAGAAACGCCCCCCGCCAACTCCCCACCGCATCCTCCCCGGGGTCGACGGGACGATTTGACGTCTCTTGGTGGACTTTTCGGCCCGTCGACCGGGGGGTGCCGGGGGTGCCGCCGTGCGCTTGGGCTATTGCGGTGGCGGCGGCTAGCTGGGGGTCGACGGGAGCGTGGGCGGACTCGAAGCCGAGCAGGAGGAGGTGGGCGGAGCCGTCGCCGGCGCCGGTCAGCTCCGCCTCGCCGGCGTCGAGCAGGCGGCAGTTCGCCGGGTACAGGCCCGACTGCGCGACCTCGCGCACGGCGCGCGCCGCCGCGTAGAAATCCTCGAAGCCGACCGCGACCGAGGCCTTGAACTCGGGCCGCGGCCGCACCCGCACCCAGGCGTCGGCGACGACGCCGAGGATGCCCTCGGAGCCGAGCAGCAGCCGGTCCGGCGAGGGCCCGGCACCCGAGCCCGGCAGCCGCCGGCTCTCCCAGGCCCCGCGCGGCGTCAGCGCCCGCACCGACTCGACCAGGTCGTCGATGTGCGTCTCCAGCGTCGCGAAGTGGCCGCCGGCCCGGGTCGCCACCCAGCCGCCCAGCGTCGAGTACTCGAACGACTGCGGGAAGTGGCGCAGCGTCAGCCCGTGCTCGCGCAGTTGCTCCTCCAGCCGCGGCCCGGTCGCCCCGGCCTGGATTCGCGCCGCCAGCGAGGTGGCGTCCACTTCCAGCACCCGGTCGAGCCGGCGCAGGTCGAGCGTCACCACCGGCCGCTCGCCGAGCCGCGGCTCGACCCCGCCGACGACGCTGGTGCCGCCACCGAAGGGGATCACGGCCGCGCCCTCCGCCTCGGCCCAGCTCAGCACGGTCTCGATCTCCGACTCGTCCCGCGGCCGGGCGACGAGGTCGGGTGGGTTCTCGAATTCGCCCCGGAAGCCCCGCACGACATCCCGGTAGGCCTTGCCCAGCGCCCGCGAGGCCCGCTCGTAGCGCTCGTCGCTGAAGAGGTCGCCGAACCCGCTCGGCCGCTTCAGCCGCGGCGCCCGCAGCTCGACCTCCGCCAGCGGCACCGGCTTCTCGACCTCACCGCCGAACCCGAACCGCTCGCGGATCCCTTCCGCCGCCTCACGCAGCTGCCTCGCCGTCGGCGCCTGGTCCTCGTACCCCCACCCCCAGTGCTTCAGCCTCCGCTCGGCCATGCGGAGAACCTATTAGCTGCGCGATTGAGCAGTTATGAGAAGATTGCAGGACTTGAAAAGGCGAGAATCAAAATCCCCATATCCCCCATTCCACCCCCAGCGGCCCGACATCCCGCTGGCGCTCGATCATGACCAATTCCAACAAGAGTTCCCCGGGGAGAGCGACTACATCGAGTTCAAGAACGGCATCAGCCGAGAGCCGCTTCAAGAGACCGTCGTTGCGTTCTCCAACGCTGATGGGGGAGTCATTCTCATCGGGGTCTCCGACAAGGGTGAGGTAGTCGGCCGCGATCTGGATGCCGGGGCAACTGACGCAATTCACCAGGTGATGCGAGATGTCCACGACCCAGGGCGTTACACGCTTCACCGAGCTGCGGTCGACGGGCGCTCGATCATCGTCATCTCGGTAGCCCGCCGCCAGGAGGGCTTCGCTCAGATGTCGAGTGGCATCGTGCGGGTACGCAAGGGAACCAGAGACGAACCGCTCTTCGGCGCCGAGCTGCAGCACTTCATCAACCAAAGATCGTCCCTGCGGTTCGAGCTGACCCCAACCAAGACCCCGGTCGAGTCGGCGAACCTGGAGCTTCTCTCGAACCTGAAAGAAGCGTTTGGATGGGGCGACATCAATCTGCCGGATCGTCTCGATGAGAACGGCTATTCGGCGGAAGGGCGCCTAACCATCGCCGGGACCCTCTACCTAACCGAAAAACCCGGCGACTCCCTTGGAAAGGCTCATGTAGAGCTACTGCGCTACCGGGAGGACGAGTCCGTCGACTACGACCTTCGAGTCGAGATTGGCGGGCCCCTGCCCCAGCAGCTAGAGCAGACCGTCGAGCGCATTCTTGACGAGCTGGGCACGGAGCTCGTCGTTCTTGGGGTGCGTCGGTACGACTTGCCGCGGCTGCCACCGGTTGTGGTCCGTGAGACTGTCGCGAACGCCCTCGCACACAGGTCGTATGAGCTGAACAGAACTCCGGTCCGAATCGAGATCAGACCGTCGTCGGTAAAGGTCATCTCGCCCGGTGGCCTTCCCGAGCCGGTAACCGTTGACAACATCCGAGAAGCGACGGCGCCGAGAAACCTCGCCGTGATCCGCGCGCTTCGACGCTTCGGCCTCGCCGAGGACGCGGGCAGGGGGATCGATGTGATCGAGGACACGATGCTCGAGGAAATGCTCGATCCGCCGAGGTTCGAGGACAGCGGACATGAGGTGGTCGTGACCTTGCCGATCCGCAGCGCCGTCGCACCAACCGAGCGGGCCTGGATCCGAGAGCTGGAGCGACGCGGCAGCCTCGAGGGACCGGACCGACTACTCCTAGTTCACGCGGCCCGCGGGGAGTCGCTGACGAATGCCAAAGCTCGCGAACTCCTCCAGATGGACAGGCCGGCCGCTCGAGCCGTTCTGCAGAGACTCCGAGACGCGGGGTTCCTCGAACAGAGAGGCGAGCGAGGGGGGGCCTCCTACCATCTCGTCGGCAGCCTCGAGCCTCCTGCAGGCCTTCGGCTGGGACCAGACGAGCTCGCCTCGCTGATCGTCAATCTTGCCGACGAACGGCCGATCAGCAACGCAGACGTCCGGTCCGCAACTGGGCTCGACCGGTGGAAAGTCCGCGATCTCTTGGGCAATCTGGTTGAGGAAGGCCGCTTGGTCCAAGTCGGCGAGCGACGGGGGACCCGCTACGAAGCACCGTGAGACCGGGGGCCTACCCCGGAACTACCAGTGCACGCCTTTCATCAGGTGCGCAAACGCCACAGCCTCGGTCGACGGCGGCTTGTCCCGCCCCTCGGCCTCTTTGCCCTTCGCCGCCTGCGAGTCGGGGAACAGCTTGTAGGCGGTGTTGAGGATCGAGTCGCTGGCCTTCGGCGCCACCGCGTAGATCAGCTCGCCGAGGTTGCCGAGTTTGGTCGCCACCTTCTTCGGTTTGTTGACCATCGCCTTGGTGATCATCTCGGCCGCCTCCTCGGGCGTGATCGCCGGGAACATGTCGTACATCCGCGTCGGCGCGATCATCGGCGTCCGCACCAGCGGCATGTTGATCGTGGTGATGTGGACCTTGTCGTCGACGACCTCGGAGGCGATCACGCGGCTGAAGGCGTCGAGCGCCGCCTTCGAGGCGACGTAGGCGGAGAAGCGCGGCGGGTTGGTCTGGGTCCCGATCGAGCTGATGTTGATGATGTGGCCCGACTTGCGCGCCCGCATCGTCGGCAGCAGCGAGAGGATCAGCCGCAGGGCGCCGAGGTAGTTGAGCTGGATCGTCCGCTCGTAGTCGTGGAAGCGGTCATAGGAGAGCGCCACCGAGCGGCGGATCGAGCGGCCGGCGTTGTTGACGAGGATGTCGACGTGGCCGTGGTAGGCGAGCACCTCTTCGGCCATCCGCTCGACGTCCTCGATGTCGGCCATGTCGCACTGGTGGATGTGGGCGGTGCCGCCGGCGGCGGCGATCTCCGCCTTCGTCTCCTCGAGCTTGTCGACCGAACGGGCGACGAGCAGCACGGTGGCGCCGGCGTCGGCGACCTTGACCGCGGTCGCTTTGCCGATTCCCGAGGAGGCGCCGGTGATCAGGACGATCTTGCCCCGCACCGCACCCGACAGCGAGCGGTCCCGGAACAGGTCCGGGTCGAGGTTGCGCTCCCAGTAGTCCCAGACCCGCGCCGCGTAGCTCTCCAGCGGCGGCACCTCGATGCCCGAGCCCTCCAGCGCCGCCTGCGCGCCGCTGCAGTCGAAGTGGGTCGGGTAGTCGACGTAGGTGAGGACCGAGGCCGGCAGCCCGAGCTGGTTCAGCGCGATCTTCGTCATCCGCTTCGCCGGCGGCAGCAGGCCGAGCACGCTGCGCACCGCGCTGGTCGCCGGCTCGGTCACGTCCTCACCCAGCCGGAACGCCATCTGCGGCGCGTCGGCCGCCTTGGCAAAGAGGTTGATCACTTCCCCGGCCGTCTTCGGATGGGGGTCGGTGAGGTGGAAGGCGCGGCCGTCGAGGTCGGGCTGGTGGGCGATGTGGTCGATCGCCGCGGCGACGAAATCGACCGGGACGATGTTGATCTCGCCGCCTTCGATCCCGACCGTCGGCAGCCAGGCGGGAACCACGCGCCGCAGCCGCTGCAGCGCCTTGAAGAAGTAATAGGGCCCGTCGATCTTGTCGATCTCGCCGGTGCGCGAGTCGCCGACGACGATCCCCGGCCGGTAGACCCGCCAGGGCCGCGAGGATTCGCGCACTAGCCGCTCGGACTCGTGCTTGGTGCGGAAGTAGGGGTTGTTGTCGAGCCGTTCGGCCTCCTCGAACATCTCCTCGCGCCACTCGCCCTTGTAGAGACCGGCGGCGGCGATCGAGCTGACCTGGTGGAAGCAGCCGGCGTCGAGCGCCCCGGCCAACTCCAGGGCGTGGCGCGTCCCGTCGACGTTGGCGACCTGCTGGGTCTCGGCGTCGGCGGTGATGTCGTAGATCGCGGCGAGGTGGAAGAAGTGGTCGATCTCGCCCCGCATCTCGACCATGTCCTCCTCGGCGACGCCGAGGCCGGGCTGGCTGAGGTCGCCGGCGACCGGGACGATGCGGGCGCCGTCGGCGCCCAGGCCCGTGCGCAGCTCCTCCAGCCGACCGCGCGAGCCGGCGCGGACCAGGGCGTAGATCGTGCCCTCGCGCTGCAGCAACCGCTGGACCAGATTGCGGCCGATGAAGCCGGTTGCGCCGGTGACGAAGTAGCTCATCGGGTATCAGGGTATCTCGCTTTGTAGGAGTGCTTGCATACAACCTCGGTCGAGACGGCCGGTTTCATAGACTTAGGCGAAGAAATGCCAGAGACGGCCACCGTGCAGATAGCCATGCCCGAGATGGGCGAGTCGGTGACCGAGGGCATCGTCATCGAGTGGCACGTCGCCGAGGGGGACTTCGTCAACGAGGGCGACACGGTCGTCGTCGTCTCCACCGACAAGGTCGACGCCGAGGTCCCGGCCCCGGTCAGCGGGGTCATCACCAAGATCCTCGCCCAGGTAGATGATGAAATCGCCGTCGGCGCACCGCTCGCTGAAATGGAGGCGGGCGAGGGCAACGGCGCCAGCCCTGCTCCGGCTGCTGCGGTGCCCGCGGTCGAGACCCCTGCCAGCGGCAGCGACGGAGCTGGCGAGACGCTGACGATTGCGATGCCCGAGATGGGCGAGTCGGTGACCGAGGGGGTCGTGCTCGAGTGGCATGTGGCCGAGGGGGACGCCGTCAGCGAGGGCGACACCGTGATCGTCGTCTCCACCGACAAGGTGGATGCCGAGGTCCCCGCCCCGACCGACGGCGTCATCACCAAGCTTCTGGTCGCTGTTGACGACGAAGTGCCAGTGGGAGCACCTCTCGCGGAGATGGAAGCTGGCGCGACGTCGGGCGTCTCGCCCGTGGGTGGCACTGTAGGGGGGCCCACTCCTGAGGAAGCTTTAGCTACCGGAAGGGGTGGGGGGTCCCCTGCAGTGACGGGACCCGCGGGCGAGACGCCCGGTAATGGCGCGGTTCGCGCCACCCCCGTCGCCCGCCGGGTCGCCGCCGACAAGGGCGTCGACCTCAGCGCGGTCAGCGGCAGCGGCCCCGGCGCCAAGGTGACCAAGGAGGACGTGCTCGCCGCCGGCTCCGGAAACGGCGCCGCCGCCGCGCCGGCCACCGCCGGCGAGCCGAAACAGCTGCGCGGCCCCGCCGCGATGCTGGCGAAAGCGATGGACGAGAGCCGCGCGGTGCCGACCGCGACCTCGTTCCGCACGATCGCCGTCGACACGCTCGACGCCAAGCGCAAGGCGATCAACGCGGTGCTCAAAGAGCGCGGCCTCAAGGTCTCCTTCACCCACCTCGTCGCCTGGGCGATCGTCCAGGGCGCCAAGGACTTCCCGGTCATGGTCCGCACCTACGAGGAGCGCGACGGCAAGCCGTTCGCGATCGAGAACGGCCCGGTCAACCTCGGCATCGCCGTCGACGTCGAGCGCAAGGACGGCTCCCACAGCCTGATGGTGCCGGCGATCAAGGGCGCCGAGGGCCTCGACTTCGCCGGCTTCCACTCCTACTACGAGGACCTGATCGCGAAGACGCGCGAGAACAAGCTGACCGCCGACGACTTCCTCGGCACCAACATCTCGCTGACCAACCCGGGCGGGATCGGGACGATGGCCTCGGTGCCGCGGCTGCTCTCCGGCCAGGCGGCGATCATCGCCACCGGCTCGATCGCCTACCCGCCGGAGTGGGCGCACGCCTCCCCCGACCGGCTGCGCCAGCTCGGCGTCTCGAAGGTGATGACGCTGACCTCGACCTACGACCACCGGGTGATCCAGGGCGCCGAGTCGGGCGCCTTCCTGCGCCGGCTCGAGCAGCTGCTGCAGGGCGAGGACGGGTTCTATGAGAGCGTCGCCGCCGACCTCGGCATCGAGGCCGGCCCGATCACCAACGCCCACGCCGCCTCCGCCTCGGCGCCGCCGCTGAGCGCCGCGCCGCCCAGCGCCGAACGGTCGGGCGCGCCCGGCGCGGTCGACGAGGAGCTGCTGGGGGCGGTGCAGGCGGCGACCTCGCTGCTCAAGGCCTACCGCACCCACGGGCACCTCGCCGCCCAGCTCGACCCGCTCGGCTCCCCGCCGAAGGGCGACCCGGCGCTGCAGCCGGAGAACGTCAACCTGACGCCGGAGCTGATGGAGAAGATCCCGGCCTCGATCCTGCGCATCGGCGTCCCCGGCGAAACGCTGCTCGAGGCGCTGCCGCGGATGCGGGCCGCCTACTGCGGCACGGTCGGCTACCAGGTCGAGCACCTCGACTCCCATCAGCAGCGGATCTGGCTGCGGGAAATGATCGAGACCGGCGCCCACCGCCAGCCGCTGACCGAGGACGAGAAACACCGGCTCCTGCACCGCCTGATCGACGTCTTCCAGTTCGAGCGCTTCCTCGAGAAGGCCTACCTGGGGCAAAAGATGTTCTCGATCGAGGGGCTCGACGTGATCGTGCCGATGCTCGACGAGACGATCACACTCGCCCACCGCGGCGGCGCCGACGAGGTCGTCGTCGGGATGGCGCACCGCGGCCGCCTCAGCGTCCTCGCCCACAACCTCGGCCGCTCGGTCGAGTCGATCCTGGCCGAGTTCGAGGGCTCCAAGCAGCTCGCCGCGGTCAAGGCGGTGGCGGCGATCCCGCACGGCGGCACCGGCGACGTCAAGTACCACTACGGCCACCGCGGCATCTACGAGACCTCGGCCGGCGAGAAGATCTCGGTCCGCCTGTATCCGAACCCGAGCCACCTCGAGTTCGTCGACCCGGTCGTCACCGGCGGCGCCCGCTACCTGCAGTCCGAGTTCGACGGCCCGAAGCTGACCCACGACCCCAAACGCGCGGTGCCGGTCCTCCTCCACGGGGACGCCGCCTTCCCCGCCCAGGGCGTGGTCGCCGAGACCTTCAACCTGCAGGGGCTGAAGGGCTACACCACCGGCGGCACGATCCACCTGATCCAGAACAACCAGGTCGGCTTCACCACCGACCCCGAAGACTCGCGCTCGACCCCCTACGCGGCCGACATGGCGAAGGGGTTCAACGTCCCGATCCTCCACGTCAACGCCGACGACGTCGAGGCCTGCGTCGCCGCCGTGCGGCTGGCGATGGCCTACCGCGAGCGCTGGGGCCGCGACATCGTCATCGACGTGATCGGCTACCGCCGCTTCGGCCACAACGAGACCGACGAGCCGGCCTACACGCAGCCGACGATGGCCGCCACGATCAAGTCGCACAAGCCGGTCTCCGAGCTCTACGCCGAGAAGCTGGTCGGCGAGGGCGTCGTCAGCGCCGAGGAGGTCGAGCAGGAGGCGAGCGTGCGCCACGAGGAGATGTCGGCGGCGCTGAAAGGCCTGCGCGAGAAGATGGAGGCGGGCGAATACGAGGACCCGACCGTCACCGGCGTCAACACCAGCACCGGCGAACTGCTCGACCGCACCGCCAGCCCGTCGGTCGACACTGCGGTCGCGGCCGAGCGGCTGCGCGACCTCAATCAGGCGCTGCTGAAGACCCCCGAGGGCTTCAACGTCCACCGCAAGCTGCGCCGCCCGCTCGGCAAACGGGTCGAGGCGCTGGAGCACGGCGGGATCGACTTCGGCCACGCCGAGGCGCTCGCCTTCGGCTCGCTGCTGACCGAGGGCGTCCACATCCGCCTCACCGGCCAGGACACCGAGCGCGGCACCTTCTCCCACCGTCACCTCGTCCTCCACGACGAGAACACCGGCCTCGAGTACACCCCGATCCAGAACCTCGCCGACGCGACGGCGCCGTTCGAGCTGTACAACAGCCCGCTCTCGGAGATCGCCTGCCTCGGCTTCGAGTATGGCTACTCGGCCGCCACCCCCAACGCGCTGGTGCTCTGGGAGGCGCAGTTCGGCGACTTCGCCAACGCCGCCCAGGTGATCATCGACAGCTTCATCGTCTCCGGCGAGGCGAAGTGGGGTCAGACCAGCCGCCTGACGCTGCTGCTTCCACACGGTTACGAGGGCTCGGGCCCCGAGCACTCCAGCGCCCGCATCGAGCGCTTCCTCGCGCTCGGCGCCGAGGGCAACATCCGCATCGCCAACCCGACCACCGCCGCGCAGTACTTCCACCTGCTGCGCCGCCAGGCGCTGATTCGCAAGCCGCGGCCGCTGATCGTGTTCACCCCGAAGGGGCTGCTGCGCCTCGACCGCGCCACCGCCAACCTCGAGCAGCTGACCGAGGGCCACCTCGAGTACATCCTCGACGACCCGAAGGCGACCGAGCGCCGCGAGAAGGTCGAGCGCCTGATCCTCTGCACCGGCAAGGTGTACTACGACATCGACGGCTCCGAGCGTCGCGAGGCCGCCGAGAACGTCGCCATCGCCCGGGTCGAGATGCTGTACCCGTTTGCCAAAGAGCGGCTGGAAGAGGTGATCGCCTCCTACCCGAACCTGAAGGAGATCGCCTGGGTCCAGGAGGAGCCGCGCAACATGGGCGCCTGGAAGGTGATGTCGCGTCGCTTCCCCGGTGTCCTCCCCGAGGGTGTCGACCTCACCTACATCGGCCGCCCCGGCCGCGCCAGCCCGGGCGAGGGCTACTCCGGCGCCCACGCGCTCGAGCAGGAGCGGATCGTGCTGACCGCCCTTACACCGGGCACCTAGGGAGCCGTGGCGCAGCCCTTCGAGAGGCCCGTCCCCGGGCGGCTGTTCGTCTGGGTCAAGCGCCTCTCCTGGATCGAGCTGGCGATCTTCGCGGGGCTGATCGCCTTCTGGCTGCTGCCCGGCTTCGAAACCGAGACGATGGTGTTCGGTTGGGCGCACGGGCTCGGCTTCGTCGCCCTCTGCATCGTGATCTGGATCGCCTGCGTCAGGCACGAGACGCCGTACACCCTGCTCGCCGCGACCCTTACTCCGGTCGGTCCGGTCGGCAGTGTGATCGGGATCGAACTGATCGAGCGCAAGGGGTGGGGAATCGCCCACCCTGACCAAACCGCGCCCGATCGTCTCTAAAACCCCACTTAAACCGGTTGATTCCGCTTGACCAGGCGGTGTCGAGGCGGTATAGCTAAACGAGACTGTTCCAACTGGACAGTCCCGTCCAGGGGAACGGCCAGCGTCGGCATCCCTCCCTGGCTACCGACGCACAGGTGCAGCGAGGGTCGCGCGGACCCCCCTGCCTCCCGCGGCCCCGCTGCGCCTACTCTTTGAGCTTGCGCAGCACGGTTTGCAAGATACCGGTGTTTTTAAGGTATGAAACCTCGTTCGGAGTGTCGAGCCGAACGGTGGCGGTGAAATCGCTGATCGAGCCGTCGTCGCCGCGGACGGTAACGGTCACGGTTTTCGCCTCACCGTCGGCGAGGTCGCCGAGGTCGAAGGTCTCGGCCCCGGTCAGCCCCAGCGACTCGATGCTCTCGCCGGCGGGGAACTGGAGCGGCAGCACTCCCATCCCGATCAGGTTCGAGCGGTGGATGCGCTCGAAGCTCTCGGCGATCACCGCCCGCACCCCGAGCAGCCTGGTCCCCTTCGCCGCCCAATCGCGCGAGGAACCCGAGCCGTACTCCTTGCCGGCGAGCACGACCAGCGGCACGCCTTCCTCGGCGTAGCGCATCGCCGCGTCGTAGATCGTCGTCTCTTCGCCGTCGGGGAAGTGGCGGGTGTAGCCGCCGGCCTTGTCGACGAGGCGGTTGCGCAGGCGGATATTGGCGAAGGTGCCGCGGATCATCACCTCGTGGTTGCCGCGACGGGCGCCGTAGGAGTTGAAGTCCCCCGGCTCGACCCCCTGCTCGACCAGCCAGCGGCCGGCGGGGCTGTCGCGTTTGATCGCGCCGGCGGGCGAGATGTGGTCGGTGGTGATCGAGTCGCCGAGCACGGCCAGGGCGCGGGCGCCGACCAGCGGCTCGACCCCGGGCGGATCGGCCGGCATCTCGCGGAAGAAGCTCGGCTGGCGCACGTAGGTCGAGTCGGGCCAGGTGTAGCGGTCGCCGGAGGGGACCTCGACCGCGTTCCAGGTCGCGTCGCCGGCGAAGACGCTGGCGTAGTTGCGCGAGAACATCTCCGCCGCGACCGAGGCGCCGACGACCTGCTTGATCTCCTCGGCGCTGGGCCAGACGTCGCGCAGGTAGACCGGCTCGCCGTCGCTGCCCTCGCCCAGCGGCTCGTTGTTGATGTCGATGTCCATCCGCCCCGCCAGCGCGTAGGCGACGACCAGCGGCGGGCTGGCCAGGTAGTTCGCCTTCACGTCCTGGTTGATCCGGCCCTCGAAGTTGCGGTTGCCGGAGAGGACGGCGCAGACGGCGAGGTCCTGCTCGGCGATCGCCGCCGAGATCTCCTCCGCCAGCGGCCCGGAGTTGCCGATGCAGGTCGTGCAGCCGTAGCCGACCAGGTTGAACTGCAGCGCGTCGAGGTACTCGGTGAGGCCGGCGCGCTCGAGGTAGTCGGTGACGACGGTCGAGCCCGGCGCCAGCGAGGTCTTCACCCAGGGCTTGCGCGCCAGCCCGCGCTTGACCGCGTTGCGGGCGAGCAGCCCGGCGCCGATCATCACGCTCGGGTTCGAGGTGTTGGTGCAGCTGGTGATCGCGGCGATCACGACGCGGCCGTGGTCGAGCTCGAAGCTCGTCCCGTCCTCGAGGGTGACGCTGACCGCGTCGCCGCTGCGGCGCTCGGCGGTGGCCGTCCCGCTGATCGCCGGCCGCGGCTTGCCGGCCTCGGTGTCGTGGTCCTCGGCGGGCGGGTCGGAGGCCGGGAAGGACTCGCGGTTGGCCTCGTCGACGCCGTTGCCCATCTGCTCGGCGGCATCTGGGGAGAACTCGCTCATCGCCTCGAGGAAGGCCTGCTTGGCCTCGGCCAGCGGGATCCGGTCCTGCGGCCGCTTCGGCCCGGCGATGCTGGGTTGCACCGTCGAGAGGTCGAGCTCGAGCAGGTCGGAGAAGACCGGGTCGGGGGTCGACTCGTCGTGGAAGAGGCCCTGCTCGCGGGCGTAGGCGTCGACCAGCTCGATCGTCTCCGTCGGCCGCCCGGTGAGGTCGAGGTAGCGCAGCGTCTCGGCGTCGACCGGGAAGATCGCGCAGGTCGAGCCGAACTCCGGCGACATGTTGCCGAGCGTCGCCCGGTCGGCCAGGCCCAGGGTCGGCAGGCCGGGACCGAAGAACTCGACGAACTTGGCGACGACGCCGCGCTCGCGCAGCATCTCGGTCACGGTGAGGACGAGGTCGGTCGCGGTCGCGCCCTCGGGCAGTTCGCCGTCGAGCTTGAAGCCGACAACCTGCGGCAGCAGCATCGAGATCGGCTGGCCGAGCATCGCCGCCTCGGCCTCGATCCCGCCGACGCCCCAGCCGAGCACGCCGAGGCCGTTGACCATCGTCGTGTGCGAGTCGGTGCCGACCAGCGTGTCGGGGTAGGCCTGCAGGACGCCGCCGTTCTCGCGGCTGTAGACGACCTGGGCCAGGTACTCGAGGTTGACCTGGTGGCAGATCCCGGTCGCCGGCGGCACGACGCGGAAGTTGTCGAAGGACTGCTGGCCCCACTTGAGGAACGAGTAGCGCTCGAGGTTGCGCTCGAAGTCGCGCTCGGCGTTGAGGGCGAAAGCACGCTCGTTGCCGAAGGCGTCGACCTGGACCGAGTGGTCGATCACCAGGTCGACGTCGACCAGCGGGTTGATCGCCGCCGGGTCGCCGCCGATCTCCTCCATCGCGTCGCGCATCGCCGCCAGGTCGACGACGGCGGGGACGCCGGTGAAATCCTGCATCAGGACGCGGGCTGGCTGGAAGGGGATCTCGACGCTGGGCTCGGCGGCCGCGTCCCAGCCGGCGATCGCCTCGACGTCGGCGGCGCTGACCGAGACGCCGTCCTCGAGCCGCAGCACGTTCTCGAGCAGGACCTTGACCGAGTAGGGCAGGCGGGCGACGTCGAAGCGCTCCTGCAGGGCGTCGAGGCGGAAGACCTCATACTCGCGCCCGCTCACCGCGAGGGTCGAACGGGCGCTAAACGAATCGCTGCTCATCTGGGGGGAGTTCCTTCCAAGTGATATGTGGTTGGTGGCGTTATCTCTTGTCTTTCGCGTTCTCGGCGTGACCGGTGGCGATCGCTTCCGATGCCTTCTGGCCGGCGGCGCCGCTCTGAGCGCGGACGGCGATGCTGGGGCTGACCATGCTGAAGTGGGCGGCGACGCGGTCGACCAGCGGCGCGACCACGATCTCGACCTTGTTGCTCTCGACCGCCTTGACGACGGCGCTGCCGACGTCGGCCGAGGTCGCCGTGCCGAACCCCGGCGGGGTCTTGGCGCCGGAGTCGGCGAACATGCCGGCGTCGCGGATGAAGCCGGGCGAGACGAGCGAGACGCCGACCCCCTGCGGCCCGATGTCGCTGCGCAGGGCGAGGGCGAAGCCGCGCAGGCCGAACTTGGTCGCGTTGTAGATCGAGGTCCGTGGGCTCGCCGCCTTGCCGGCCAGCGAGGAGACGAAGACGAGATGGCCGGCGCCACGGGCGATCATCGCCGGGTAGAGCGCCCGCGCCAGCAGCATCGGCCCCTCGAGGTTGACCCGCAGCGCCCGCCCCACCTCCTCGGCGCTGAAGTCGGTGAGCCAGCCGGCGCCGGGCAGGCCGGCGTTGGCGACGAGCAGGTCGACCTCGCCCGCTTGCGCGGCGAGTTGCTCGGCGGCGCCGGGCTCGGCCAGGTCGGCGACGAGGAAGCGGTGGCCCTCGCCGGGCAGCTCGGCCGCGAGCTGTTCCAGCTCCTGCGCCTTGCGCGAGCTGAGGATCAACTTCGCGCCGCGGTCCGCGAGTGCCTTGCCGATCGCCTGTCCGAGGCCGCCGGTGGCGCCGGTGAGAAGTGCAGTGCGACCCGCAAGTTGCATACCAGTAGCCAAGCTACCAGGGGGGCTGCCGACAAGAACCTCAGGCCCAGGCACGACCTTGGAGGAAATATTTGCGTTTCGTGAGCAGAGCGCCGGGAGATGGTCTACACTGCCGCCAGTTCGTAGAACCGAAACGCCGAGTCCCTGCCTTTTCGAAAGGTGCAGGGAACGGGGGAACCACGTTTTCGGGGCTAACCCGCCAGCAGGCGGGGGCGCAGGCTCCTTTCGCGCCAGCCCGACAGCTAACCCCGTAGGCCGACGAAGGAGAATCGGTTTGTCGTTGCATAGCTTCAAGTTGAAGGCCGTAGGCATTCTGGTCGTGGGTCTCGCCGCGATCGCCATGCTCGCCCCCGCCGCCGCTCACGCCGAATGCACCGGTGGCGGCCTCTCCGCCGCCGAAGTCGACGTCTGCACGCCGACGCCGAAAGCGAGGCTGCTGGCCAACGGGATGCTGGTGGCGCCGAAGAGCGCCCCGCCCCGCGTCAAGCAGGTGATCGCGGCGGCGAACAAGATCCGCTCCAAGCCCTACGTCTGGGGCGGCGGCCACGCCCGCTGGTGGGATCGCGGCTACGACTGCTCCGGCTCGGTCAGCTACGCCCTCCACGGCGGCAAATTCCTCGAAAGCCCGCTGCCCTCCGGCCCGATGATGAAGTGGGGCCTCGAAGGCGAAGGCCGCTGGATCACCGTCTACGCCAACGGCGGCCACGCCTACGCCGTGATCGCCGGCTACCGCTGGGACACCTCCGGCGACTCCGGGGGCGAAACCGGGCCTCGCTGGCACGAGGAACTGCGCGACAACGTCGGCTTCGCCGCGCGGCACCCCGTCGGCTACTAGACAGAGGGTTGCGATAGGGCCGGATTTGCCGCTTGGCCGCGGGCGGGCCGACGCACCCACGGGGCAGGTAGGTGCGCCGGCCCGCCCGTCTCGAAACGCTCGCGAGATTGACCACACCAGGGTGGGGTCAATCTCGCAACCGTTGAGAAGAGCAGCTTCTGGTTGAGGTTCGTGGCTCTATCCGCCGCGAACCTCAACCACGCTGGCCGGGTCCGCCACCTCAAGTCCCCGCCCCCGAAAGTCGTGGTTCCTTTGTCCTGTATATGCGGACAAAGGAACCGCGCGATCGGGATGGAGCCGCTTCGCTCATCCCGTGGTTCCTTTGTCCTGCCCACGCGGACAAAGGAACCACGGGATTCGCACGCCCATCCTGCGGTCTGATGATGTCCATGTCCATCCGATACATTGCCTGCAAACACGCTGGTAATAACCATGGGCCGCGTCTCGCGCACCACACGCACAGCGTCGCCCAATACACGTTCGTGCCCCCATTGCTTCAGCGTCTCTTCACGTGTTTTCGAAAATCCAAAGTCCGCTACGCGGGTGTAATACAGATGCACACCGTAATACCGATTGGCGGCCAGATGTTCCTGTGTACGCAGGATGCCCAACGAATCCCAGAAATCGCTGGTCATCACATTCTGTCCACCTTCGCCACGATTCAGGCTCAGCAACGAAACTTCTGCACCAACACCGCGGCTTTCATAGGCAAGCGTTGCACCGTCCTCATCGTCGGGATGCGCGTTAATCTGCAAGAAACTGGCACGCGTACTTAGTTTGCGCAACGACTGAGCCAAGCCCGCAGCGCCGCGATCGAATGGGAGCGGCATGGCGAATGCGGAATCCGGCTGATGCTGCGCGTCCGACACACTCTGCGCACACAAACAGGCAGGCGCAAGAGCGACAGCGCTGAAAGCAAGCAGGGTATGTAAACGATGGGTGGCGCGTTCGGTCACGGCGGATCCTCCGGGAAGCAGCAAACAGACAGATAAATTGCGTGTAACTGGAATGTACCGCATTGCATCTACGGTTTGCGCTTTGGATGCTGCGACACGCACGCCGGACGCGCAATACGGTAGCGCCAAAGAAGGCCTCGCCTTCGCCCCTCACTGCACACTCGACGTGGCCGCACAGTACACTGATGTGCGATGAATCCCTTGCTTGATGTTGTCGCCGGAGTTGCCACTGCTGGTTTAATGACGGGTGGTTACGCCTATGCGGCGAACTGGCCCACCTCGCAGATCTTCGGGAAGACGCTCATCAGCGGCCCTGACAGCACTGCTGGGAAACACATCGTCGCCCTGACGTACGACGATGGCCCCAGCCCTCGCAACACACCGGCGCTGCTGGACGCACTTGCAGAACACAATGCACGCGCCACATTCTTCCTGATCGGCGAACACGTTCGTAAACATCCCGAACTGGCACGGCGTGTTGCCGAAGCTGGTCACGTCATCGGCAACCACACAGCCATGCATCCCAACCTGGCGCGGCAGAATAATC
>JBEHWY010000043.1:0-22746 GCA_048498975.1 Actinomycetota bacterium
CGCCGACCTCGGCATCGCCTGGGACGGGGACGCCGACCGCTGCTTCTTCATCGACGGCAGCGGCGAGTTCTGCGACGGCGACTTCATCTGCGCCCTGCTGGCGCGCTCGATCCTGCGCAAGAACCCCGGCGCGACGATCCTCTACGACCCGCGCTCGAGCCGCGCGGTGCCCGACCTGGTCGCCGCCGAGGGCGGCCGCTCGGACCTCTCGCGCGTCGGCCACGCCTTCTTCAAGGCGCGGATGCGCGAGGAGCAGGCGGCGTTCGGGGGCGAGGTCTCCGGCCACTACTACTTCCGCGACTTCTGGAACGCCGACTCGGGGACGATCCCGGCGCTGCTGATGCTGGAGCTGCTCTCCCACGAGGGCCGCAGCCTCGGCGAGCTGATCGACGAGTTCCGCTCGCGCTACTTCATCTCCGGCGAGATCAACTCCGAGGTGGCGGATGGGGCGGCGAAGATGGCCGAACTCGAGGCGCGCTACGCCGACGCCCAGATCGGCCACCTCGACGGCGTCTCCGTCGACTACCCCGACTGGCACTTCAACGTCCGCCCCTCCAACACCGAGCCGCTGCTGCGCCTCAACCTCGAGTCGCTGGTCTCGCGCGAGGACATGGAACGGCGCCGCGACGAGATCCTCGGGCTGATCCGGTCATGACGGAGCGGACCCCGGAGGAGGCGCTGGAGCAGGCGGCGCTGGCCGGGATCCACTGCCTGCCGATCGCGACGCCGTTCGCGGTCGGGCGGGTCAACTGCTACCTGATCGAGGACGAGCCGCTGACCCTGGTCGACACCGGGCCCAACTCCGGCAAGTCGCTCGACGAGCTGACCGGCCTGCTCGAGCAGCGCGGCCACTCGACCCGGGACCTGGACCTGATCATCGTCACCCACCAGCACATCGACCACCTCGGCCTGGTCGAGATCCTGGTCGAGCACTCCGGCGCGGAGGTCGCGGCGCTCGGCGCCGCCGCCCAGCGCCTCGCCGCCTTCGACGAGGACGCCGAGGCCGAGGACCAGTTCGCGGTCGAGGTGATGCTGCGCAACGGCATCCCCGAGGAAGTGACGGTGGCGCTGCAGAGCGTCTCGCGCAGCTTCCGCAGCTGGGGCTCGCACGTGACGGTGACGCGGCCGCTCGACGACGGCGGCGAGATCGCCCTGCGCGACCGCAGCTTCGAGGTCCTGCACCGACCCGGCCACAGCCCCTCGGACACCCTCTTCTGGGACGAGCAGCGCAAGATCCTGCTCGCCGGCGACCACCTGCTCTCCCACATCTCCTCCAACCCGCTGATCAGCCGCCCGCTCGACGGCACCAACCGCCGCACCCAGGCGCTGGTCACCTATATCGAGTCGATGCGCAAGACGCGCGAGATGCCGGCCGAGCTGGTCCTCTCCGGCCACGGCGAGCCGATCACCGACCACGTCGGCCTGATCGACGCCCGCCTCGCCTCCCACGAGCGGCGCAAGGAGAAGATCTTCAACCTGATCGCCGAGCGCACACGCACCGGCCACGAGCTGGCGCAGGCGATCTGGGGCAACGTCGCCGTCACCCAGGCCTTCCTCACCCTCTCCGAGGTGATCGGCCACGCCGACCTCCTCGTCAACGAAGGCCGCGTCCGCGAAGCCGACGACGGCACCGTGATCCGCTACGAAGCTGCCTAGGCGCCGACGACCCGGCCCCTGGCGGCGGCGAACTCCTCGTCGCTGAGCACGCCTTCGGCGTGCAGGCGGCTGAGGCGCTCGAGCTGGTCGGGGGAGCCTCGGCGGCTGAAGCTCTGGCTCGGATGGGCGCGGTCGAGCTGCTCGTAGTCGTGCTCGTCGAGCCGCAGCTTCCCCTTCGAGAAGAGGGAGCGGCCTTCGGTCATGTCCTTGCGCGTGGCGCGGTGGTCGAGCGACTCCTGCATCCAGGCGTCGCCCTCGGCGAGCGCGCTCTTGCGGCCTTCGCCGTGCACCACCAGGATCGCCCGCTGGTAGCAATTCTCGCCGCGCGCGATCAGCGACTCGAGCTCCGCCGCCTGACCGCCGAGCCGCCCCTCGGCCCGCACCTTGTCCCAGGCCAGCAGCTCCAGCGCCAGCCGGCTGGCGAGCAGGTTCGCGTCGACCGCCCGTCGTGGCACCTTGGCACCGCAGCCGCAGAAGCACTCCATGGCGCGGAAGCATCGCAGGAGCGATTACCCTGCGCTGCGCGTGAACGCCAAACTCCGCGACCGCCTCCACCGCAAACCGCACAAGAAGCGGATGCTGATCATCGTCAACCCCTATGCGACGACGGTCTCCGATCGGCTGCGCAACCTGGTGGTCTACGCGCTGCAGGGGCGGTTCGACGTCGAGGCGGTCTCGACGCAGGCGCAGAACCACGCCACAGAGCTGAGCCGCGAGGCGCGGGACAAGGGCTATGACGTGGTCGTCTCCTTCGGCGGCGACGGGACGCTGAACGAAGTCGCCAACGGACTGGCCGGATCGGGGGTGCCGCTGGCGATCCTGCCGGGCGGCTCGACCAACGTGGTCTGTCGGATGCTGGGGATCCCCAACGACGTCGTCGACGCGACCGAGCACCTGCTCTCGCTGGCCGACGAGTGGCAGCCGCGCCAGATCGACCTCGGCAAGGTCGACGACCGCTACTTCGTCTTCGCCTGCGGGATGGGGATCGACGCGACCGTGGTGCGGCGGGTCGACGAAAACCCGAAGCTGAAGGCGAAGGCCGGCCCCTACTACTACAGCTGGGCGGGGATCTCGGGCTTCTACCGCCGCTACCTGCGCAAAGCGGTGCGGATGCGGGTCGAGGTCGGCGGCGAGACGGTCGAGGGGATCACGACGATCGCCCAGAACGCCGACCCACTCACCTACTTCGCCGCCAAACCGATCCGTGTCTGCGAAGGGATCGCGATCGACGACGGCACCCTCTCGCTGGCCGTCCTCAAACGTGCGGCGCAGCGCGACATGCCGACCCTGATCGGCCGCCTGCTGAGCGGCAAGACCGCCGCCGGTCACAAGCAGGTCGTCCACTTCGACGACGTCACCGCCGCCACCGTCACCGCGATCTCCGAGGACAAGGCGGGCACCGTCCGCCCCTTCCCGGTCCAGGTCGACGGCGACTACATCGGCGACCGCACCCGCGTCGCCCTCGGCATCTCCCCCGCCGCGCTGACCATCGTCGCCTGATCGGCGGCAGCGAACGGCGCGCGGTCGGCGAGCACGGCCACCAGCGCCGCCCGCGCCGCCTCGCGCCGCCCGCGCCGCGCCTTGCCGAGCAGCGAGTAGGCCGCGAGCCGCAGCCCGTAGCGGAGCGCCAGCGCCGCGCGGTAGAGGCCGGCGCTCGACAGGTTCTTGCGGGCGAACTGCAGGCGCGCGTAGGCCGACTGGGCGACGAGCCGCGGCTCGGTCCAATGGTCCTGCTCGTAATGGCAGATCGTCATCGCCGGCATGTGCACGACCTCCCACCCCGCCCGCTTCAGGCGCCAGCAGAGGTCGGTCTCCTCGCAGAAGAGGAAGAAGCGCTCGTCGAACCAGCCGACCGCTTCCAGCGCCTCGCGGCGGGCCAGCATGAACGAGCCCGAGGTCCAGTCGCAAGGCCCCACCCGGTCATAGCGGCGGGGGTCGAGCTCCCGCTCCCCCAGCACCGAGCGCAGCAGCGGGACTTTCTCGACGCCGAGCGCTTCGGCGAGGATGTGCGCGGAGGAAGGGAAGCGGCGGATGCTCGGCGCCAGCACGCCGTCGGGGCGCACCTGCCTTGCCCCCGCCAGCCCGACGGTCGGTTCGGCGTCGAGCGCCGCGACCAGCGTCGCCAGCTCGCCCACCAGGACCTCCGTGTCGGGGTTGACGAAGAGCACGTAGCGCGAGCGGGCCAGCTCGAGGCCGCGGTTGTTGGCGTGACCGAAGCCGCGGTTCTCGCAGCGGACGGCCCGCACCGTGCCGGGGAACAGCTCGGCGGCGAGCTCGGCGGCGCCGTCCTCGCCGTTGTCGACGACGACCACCTCGAGCGAGATCGCGCCGGCGCTGGCGATCAGGCTCGAGATGGCGCGCCGCAGCCACGAGCCGCTGTTGTGCGAGACGACGATCGCGCAGACGTCGTGCAGCGCATCTTCCTCGCGCAGGGTCACGCCCGAACAACGCCCCGGCGGGCGCGGTGCTTGCGGCCGGCGGGCCCGGCCACAGCTCAGCGCCAGCGCTCGAGCAGGTCCTCGTCGGCGACCCGGCGCAGGACCCGGGCCGGCACCCCGGCGACGACGGCGCGCGGCGCGACGTCGCGGGTGACGACGGCGCCGGCGGCGACGAACGCCTCCTCGCCGACCTCGACGCCGGGACAGATCACGCTGCCGGCGCCGACCCGGCTCGCGCGGCGCAGCAGGGGGCCGCGCAGCTCGAGCTGCGGCCCGTGACGGTCCATGGTGTTGTCGTTGGCCATCGTCACCCCCGGACCGACGAAGACGTCCTCCTCGACCACGGCGCCGGTGGTGACGTAACAGCGGGTCTGGATGCTCGCCCGGGCGCCGATCTCGACGCCGGGGTCGATGCAGCTGAAGCTGCCCACGGTCGCGCCCGCCCCGATCCGGGCGCCGTCGCGGACCTGGGCGTGGTCGCCGATCCTGGCCCCGCGACCGATCGAGGCGCCGCTGTGGATCACGGCGTGGCCGCCGATCAGGACCCCGTCGGCGAGCGTCACGCCGTCGCCGAGGAGCAGACCCGGGGCGAGGTCGGACTCGCGCAGGACGCCCATGCCCCGCTCAGGCGACCGAGTGAGCCGGGTTGCCGGCGACGGTCGCCCCGGGCGGGACGTCGCGAACGACCACCGCGCCGGCCCCGACCGTGCTGCGCGCGCCGACGCGGACACCGCCGAGGATCGTCGCCCCGGAGCCGATCGTCGCGCCGTCCTCGACGACCGTCTCCAGCAGCTCCCAGTCGGCCTCGCCCTGCAGCTCGCCGGCCGCGTTCGCGGCCCGCGGGTACTTGTCGTTGACGAAGGTCACCCCGTGGCCGACGAACACCCGGTCGCCGATGTGGACGCCATCGCAGATGAAGGTGTGGCTCTGGATCTTGCAGGCGGCGCCGATCTCCACGCCGCGCTGGACCTCGACGAAGGTGCCGATCCTGGTGTTGTCGCCGATCCGGCAGCCGTAGAGGTTGGTGAACGACTGCACGACGACGCCGTTGCCGAGGTCGACGTCGTCGAGCAGCCGCGCCGCCGCGTGGTTGACCGGGGCGCGCCTCTGCAGCTGGGTCTCGGCCATAACCGAACAACGCCCCCCGCGGCCCCGACTTGCGGGGCTCGCAAACTTTCCCCCCGGCGCACCGTTTCTCGTCTGATGGTCGTGGTCACCCGTCCAACCGGCGAGATCCTGGGAATCGAGCATCCGCTGGCTGTCGCCGCGGACGCCGGCGAGCTGCGACGGCGGATCACGCGGGCGCTGCGCGCGGGCGGGCTCGGAGAGCCTCCCGCCACCGACCTCGCCGACCTCCTGGACGTGGCGCCGCCGGGGCCGCCGGCCAGCAGCGGCGAGATCGTCGTCCTCGCCTGCGACGTCGACATCCCCCGCGAGCTGGCCGTCCTGCGGCGGCTCCGCCGCGAGCAGCGGGAGGCGGGGATCGTCGCCGTGCTCCCGGTCGCCACCGGGACCAGCGTGCGGCGCGCTCTGGACGCCGGCGCCGACGCGATCGTCTTCGAGCCGGAGCTGGAGATGACCCTGGCGGTGGCGGTGACCGCCGTCGCCAGCGGCCAGGCGGTGGTGCCGCGCAAGTTTCGGGCGAGCGTCGAGCGACCGGCCCTCTCCAACCGCGAGCGACAGGTCCTCCGCGGCGTCGCCCGCGGCCTCACCAACGCCCAGATCGCGGAAGAGCTCTACCTCTCCGAGAGCACGATCAAGAGCCACCTCTCCTCCGCCTTCGCCAAGTTCGGCGCCAGCTCGCGCCGGGAGGCTGCCGCCCTGTTCCGGGAGTTCGAGCCCGCGGAGCAGGCGACGTGAGTCGGGCCTCCACCCTGCCGGCGGCGGCGACCACGGGGGACCTGGTCCCGTTCGTCCGCCTTGACGCCGCCGACCCCGAGCTCTTCGCCGAGCTGCTCGAGGTGGTCGAGCGGGTCGCCCGCGAGGCCGCCTTCACCCTCGGCCAGGAGGTCGCCGGGTTCGAGTCCGACTTCGCCGCTGCCTGCGACGCCGAGCACGCCGTCGGCGTCTCCTCGGGCACCGCGGCGCTCGAGCTCGCTCTGCGCGGTCTCGGGATCGGCCCCGGCGACGAGGTGATCGTGCCGACCTTCACCTTCATCGCCACCGCCGAGGCGGTCAGCGCCGCCGGCGCGACGCCGGTCCTGGTCGACGTCATCCCCGTCCACCTCTTCGGCCGCACCGTCGACCTGCAGCCGATCGTCGACCTCTGCCACCGGCGCGGAGTCGCCGTGATCGAGGACGCCTGCCAGGCCCACGGCGCGCGCTACCGCGGCCGCCGCGTCGGCTCGATCGGCGACGCGGGGTGCTTCAGCTTCTACCCGACCAAGAACCTCGGCGGCTGGGGCGACGGCGGCGCCCTCACCACCGACGACGCCGATCTCGCGGCGCGCGTCAGACTGCTCCGCTCGCACGGCGAGTCGCCGCGCCACAACCACCAGGTGGCGGCGCGCACCGACCGGCTCGACGCGCTGCAGGCCGCGATCCTCACCGTCAAGCTGCGCCACCTCGACGAGTGGAACGCGGCCCGCCGGGCGGCCGCCGCGAGACTGAGCGCGGAGCTCGCCGGCTCGGGGCTGAAGCTGCCCGCGCCACCGGCGGCCGACGGCGACCACGTCTACCACCTGTTCGTCGTTCGCACCGCCGCCCGCGACGCCTTCCGCGACCACCTCGACGCCGCTGGCATCGCCAGCGCGATCCACTACCCGACGCCCGTGCACCTGCAGCCCTGCTACGCCGGGCTCGGCCTCGGCCCCGGCAGCCTCCCGGCCGCCGAGGCGCTCGCTGCCGAAAGCTGCTCGCTGCCGATCTTCCCGGCGATCGAGGAACGGCACATCACCGAGATCGTCGCCGCGAGCCGGGGCTTTGACTTCGCTGCCGGCCACTGAGCGGGGCCCGGCCCCTTCCCTCGCCCCCGGCACCAGCCGGCGGCGGCTGCGGATCGCGATGGTCCACTACTCCGACTTCGCCGTCGACTCGCGGATCCAGCGCCAGGCGCGGGCCCTCGCCGAGCGCGGCGACACGGTCGAATGCGTCTGCCTCGGCGAGGAGGGCGACCAGGCCGTCGGCGCCGGGCGGATCGTCCTGCACCGCGCCGCGGCCGGCAAGCCTCGCGGCGGCGCTCGCGCCTACCTCGACGGCAACCTCCGCTTCCTGCTCGGCGCCGCCCGCAAGCTGACCGCGCTCGACCGCCGCCGGCGCTTCGACCTGATCGAGATCCACAACATGCCGGACGCGCTCGTCTTCGCCGCGCTGCTGCCGAAGCTGCGGCGCACGCCGATCGTCCTCAACTTCCACGACACCTTCCCGGAGCTGTTCGCGACGCTGTTCGACCGCCGGCCCGGCGACCCGCTGGTGCGGGCGGTCCGGGCCGAGGAGCGGGCCAGCGCCGCCTTCGCCGACGCCCACGTCTTCGTCACCGCCGAGGCCCGCGAGCTGCTGCGCCGGCGCGGCATCGCCGCCGCCCGCACGCGGGTGGTGATGAACACCCCGGACGAGCGGGTCTTCGGCGACCCGCGGCCGCCCCGCCGGCCGCCTGCCACGGGAGCGCTGCGCGTCGTCTACCACGGCGGCCTCGCCGATCGCTTCGGCGTCGAGTGCCTGGTGCGGGCGATCCCGATCCTGCGCAGCGGCGGCGTCGCCGCCGAGCTCAGCGTCTACGGGTCCGACGCCGAGGCCGCAGCCCGCCTTGCGGAGCTGGCCGCCGCGGTCGCCCCCGAGGGCGTTCGGATCGCGCCGCGACCGACGCCGGTGGAGCAGATTCCCGCGCTGCTGGCGGGCGCCGACGTCGGCGTCGTCCCCACCCTCCGCGACGACTTCACCGAGCTGCTGCTGCCGGTCAAGCTGCTCGAGTACGTCCACATGGGCCTGCCGGCGGTCGCCTCGCGGCTGCCGACGATCGAGCGCTACTTCGGCGAGGACGTCCTGCTCGCCGAGCCGGGCGACCCCGACTCGATCGCCGCCGCGCTGGCGGCAACCCGCTCGGACCCCGAGGCGGCGGTCAGCCGCGCCGAGCGGGCCTCAGGGCGGCTGCGCGAGATCGAGTGGGCGCGGCAGCGGCGTGGCTACCTCGACCTGATCGACGGCCTGGTGGCCGCGCGCAGGAGCTGACGTGACGCGACTGCTGATCGTCACCCCGGTCCGCGACGAGGCGCAGCACCTCGAGACGACGATCGCCTCGGTCGCCGCCCAGACCCGCGCGCCCGACCTCTGGCTGCTGGTCGACGACGGCTCCCGCGACGCCACCCCGAGGATCATCGAGCGGGCCGCCGCCGAGCTCGACTTCGTCCGCGCGGTGAAGGTGCCGCAGCGGGCGCTGGGCGACGGTGACCGGCTCGCCCTCGCCGCCGAGGCGCGGGCCTTCAACCACGCCCTCGACCAGGTCGAGCTCGGCCGCTTCGGCTTCGTCGGCAAGATCGACGGCGACATCGAGCTGCCGCCGCGCTACTTCGAGCTCGCCCTGAGCCGGTTCGAGGCCGTGCCCGAGCTCGGGATCGCCGGCGGGCGCCTGCTCGAGGACCACGGCCGCGGCTGGCGACCGGCGGCGACCCCCGCCCACCACGTCCGCGGCGCCCTCAAGCTCTACCGGCGCGACTGCTTCGACGCGATCGGCGGCATCGAGGAGATGCTCGGCTGGGACACGATCGACGAGGTCCGCGCCCGCATGCAGGGCTGGGAGACCCGCTCGCTCGAAGGCCTCGACGCCCGCCACCACCGCCCGGTCGCCACCCGCGGTGGGGCGCTGCGCGGCCGCTCGCGCCACGGCCGCGCCGCCTACATCGTTCGCTACTCGCCCTGGTGGGTCGGGCTGAAGTCGCTCCGGGTTGCCCTCTCGCGTCCCTACGGCCTCTCCGGGCTCGCCTTCCTGCACGGCTACCTCAGCGCCGGCCTGCGTCGCGGTCCGCGGATCGAAGACGAGCGCTTCCGCCGCTTCGTCGGCGCCGAGCTGCGGCAGCGGGTCCGGCTGCAGCGACTCGCCACCGCGACCGGCAGGTCCCAACGCACGCCGAAAGTTCCGACGATTTTCAGCCGTTCATAGCCCAGATGGCAATGGTCGACACGATCCGCCAGCTGTGGGCACGCAAGACCCTCGTGGCGATCGTCGCCGTCCTCGCCCTCGCCGTCGCGATCCTCAGCGCCTACCGGGTCAGCTTCTCGCCGCCGGGCCTGCACAAGCGGGCGCTCTCGGTCGCCGCGGCATCGAGCCAGATCCTCGTCGACTCCAACCCCTCGACCCTGACCGACGGCGCCGAACCGGGCACCTTCGAAGCGCTCGCCGCCCGTGCCAGGATCTACGGCCAGTACCTGGCGAGCCTGGCGGCACGCGAGGAAATCGCCCGCCTCGCCGGCGTGCCGGTGCGGAGCATCTCCAGCAGCGGCCCGTTCAGCGCCGCCACCGGGCAGAGCGCGTACGTCGCCCAGTCCTCCGAGGAACGGGCGGGAGAACTGCTCGAAGAAGGCGCGGTCAACCGCCTCGTCTTCACCGCTCAGGAAGGGGTCCCGATTCTCACCGTCAGCGCCCAGTCCTCGACGACGGACCAGGCAATCGCCCTCGCCAGCGCCTCGTTCACGGCGCTGCGGCACTACATTCGCGGCCTCGAGGCCGACGGCAGGCCGGTCCGCAGGGGGGTGACCGTGCGCGAGCTCGGGGCTCCCGAGGGCGGCACCCTGGGCGGCTCCAACAACATCCTGCTGATGGGGCTTGCCTTCCTCCTCGTCCTCGGCCTGGGCAGCGCCGCGATCATCTTCACCCCCAACTTCGTCCGCCAGTGGCGCTCGCTGGACGACGCCGAACGGGAGCAGGGCCCCGACCGCGAGCCGGACCAGCCGGTGGTCGCGCCGCTCGAAACGGGCGTGCAGGAACCGACCGGCTTCCCGCAGCGGCCGCACGACGGGACCGTCGCCCCCGGCGAGCCGATCCCCCACCCCGCTTCGAGGCCTGCGCCCTTCCGCTGATGGAGGCGACGACCGGGTTCGGCCCACTGGCCGGCGACCCCGTCCGGCGGTCGGGCAGCCGCAGCCGACACCCGCCCCGAAGCGGGCTCGCCCGCGAGGCCGCCTGGCCGCGAACAACGCGGCTGCTGCCGTGGGCGCTGTTCGGCTTCGTCGCGATGGTCTGGGTGGTCCCCTTCGACAGCGTCAACCTGCCGGTCGGCGGGCCGGTCGACGCGTCGCTGGACCGGCCCTTCCTCGTCATCCTCGCCTGCGCCTGGCTGCTGGTCGCTGAGCCGCGACGGCGAGGGCGAGGACGACCGAGCGCCATCCACTGGGCCTTCGCGGCCTTCACCGCGGTCGCCGTGGTCAGCGTCCTGATCCATGCCGAAGACCTGGTCCGGGTCGGCGGCCTCGACCTCGCGATCAAGCAGTTGGCGCTGCTGCTCTCCTACGGTGCCTTCTTCGCGCTCTCCGCCTCGATCATCCGGCCCGCCGAGGCGACGCCGATGGTCACCGGCCTGATCGTCCTCGCGACGATCACGGCGCTGGCCGTGATCGTCGAGTACCGGACCGGGATCAACGTCTTCCACGACTGGATCGGGCCCCTCCTCCCCGGCTACGTGCGGCCGGGCGAACTCGGCTCCACCGATTCGATCGGGCGCTCGCTGATGTTCGGCCCGACCGTGCAGCCGCTGGCGGTCGCGGTGATGCTCTCGATGGCGCTGCCGTTCGCCCTCGCCTGGCTGCTGAAAGCGCAGCGCCGCGGCGAGCGCCTGACCTACTCCGTCGTCGTCGTGATCCTGATCGCCGGCGCCGTGGCGACCGAGAAGAAGACGAGCCTGATCGGGCCGCTGGCCTGCATCCTCGTCCTCATCGCCTACCGACCGCGGGCGATGCTGCGGCTGACGCCCCTGGCCGTCGCCCTCGTCGCCGTCGTCCACTTCACCTCGCCGGGCGCCGTCGGCGCCGTCGTCGACCAGTTCGCGCCGGGCAGGGTCACGGGCGTCGACACCACCCGCGACCGCCTCAGCGACTACGACGCGATCAAGCCCGACCTCGCCGCCCATCCCCTCGTCGGCCGCGGCTACGGCAGCTACGACCAGAAGTTCCACCGGATCCTCGACAATCAGTACCTCGGCCTCGCGATCGGCATCGGCCTCCTCGGCGTCCTCGCCTTCCTCGCGATCTTCGTGACCTCCTTCCTCAGCGCCCACCGCGCCGTCCGCGCCGGCGACCCGGACCGCGGCCCGCCGGCGCTCGGCGCAGCCGCCGCGATCGTCGTCGCGCTCGTCTCCAGCGCCCTGCTCGACTTCCTCTCCTTCCCGCAGCTGCCCTACATCTTCTGCTTCATCGCCGCGCTCGCCTTCGCCCTCGGCCGCGAGCAGCTCGAAAGGGAAGCCCGGTGAGCGGCGCCCTCGCCGAGGCCGTCGCCGCCTGCCCCGGCTGTGGCCGCGCCGGCGGCGGGTGCCCGCCCCTGCTGCGCGGGCACGACCGGCTCACCGGGGCTCCCGGCCAGTTCTCCGTCCTGCGCTGCGAGGCCTGCGGGCTCGCCTACACCTCTCCCCGCCTGCGGCCGCAGGACTTCGCGACCTACTACCCGAGCGACTACAGCGCCTACGAGCCCAACGTCGCCGCTTCGCGTCCTTCGCTGGGCGAACGAGTCGGCGCCTGGCAGCGTCAGCTGGTGATCCGCTTCGGCCCCTACCGGAGGATCTGGCAGCTGCCGCCGGGACGGCTGCTGGACGTCGGCTGCGGCGTCGGCGACCTCGCCGCCGCCTTCGCCCGGCACGGCTGGCAGGCCTGCGGGGTCGAGCCCTCGGCGCGGGCGGTCGAGCATGCCCGCGCCGCCGGCGTCGACGCCGTCGCCGGCACGCTCGACGACGCGCCGTGGCCCCTCGCCAGCTTCGACGCGATCCTCTTCAACCACTCGCTCGAGCACGTCGGCGACCCGGCCGCGACGCTCGCCGCAGCGACGCGCCTGCTGCGGCCGGGCGGCCTGCTGGCGATCGCGGTCCCCAACTTCGACAGCTGGCACCGCCGCCTCTTCGGCTCGGCCTGGTTCCAGCTCGACCTGCCCCGCCACCTGCAGCACTTCGACCGCGACTCGCTCTCGGGCCTGGTCGAGCGGGCCGGCCTGGAGACGGTGGCGACCGGCTCGGCGACGATGCGGCCGAGCCCCCTGGGCAGCCTCCAGTACGCCGGCTTCGGCCGCCTCCGCTTCGCCGGCCGCGGCTTCCGCCTGCTCGCCTGGGCGATCACCCCGCTGCTGCTGCTCAGCGACCGCGTCGCCGCCGGCGACTGCCTCCATCTGCTCGCGCGCCGGCCGGCGCAACCCGCCGCGGGGCGCTCGCGACATTGACCAGCCCCTGGTGGGGTCAATCTCGCAAGCGCGTGAGAGCCGATAGGCGGCCGGCCGTCTAGAGACGCAGCGCGACGTCGAGCACGGCGGCGGACCTTCCAGACCACGAGTTCGCGGCGATCAGGCGCTGCCGCTCCTCGTCGGCGAGGCGGCCGGCGGCGAGGGCGTCGCGGGTCGCGGCGACGAAATCGCCGCCCGGCGGGACGCGGAAGACCGGGCCCTCGACCGCCCGCACCGGCTCGAGATCGGTGGCCACGATCGGGCTCCCCGAGGCCAGGTACTCGTAGAGCTTCAGCGGGCTCATCGCCTCGGTCAGGGAGGTGCGCCGATGCGCCAGCAGGCAGACGTCGGCGGCGCAGGCGAGGGCCGCAACCTGCTCGCGCGTGACGGAGTCGTGCCCGACCACGTTGGGCTCGGCGAGCAGCGGCAGGAGGTGCGCCGAGTCGGCAACCGGCCCGACCAGGGCGACGGTCCCCTGCGGCCAGGCGCGGGCGATCGCGCGGACCGCCTCGACGTCGAGCCGGGAATCGAGCGTGCCGACGTACAGCAGCCGGGGCGCGGGCAGCGCCCGCCACCAGTCCGGCGCCGCCGCGGGCGCCCGCCACAGCTCGGGGTCCACTCCGTTGGGCACGAGGGCGGCCGGCCCACGCGGCTGGATCCGCTCGAGCAGCGCCGCGCTCACCGCGCAGACCCGGCGACCGCGCTCGCCGACGCGGCGATAGGCGTGCTCCAGCGCCGCGCGCCAGCGCTGGTAGCCAGGATGCGCCGAGAGGTCGTCGGTCGCGTACAGGGTGACCGGCCCAGCCCACTCCAGCGGCGCAAAGGCGGCGACGAAGGGCTGCGCCGTTACCACCGCGGGGCGCTCCAGGCCGAAGCGCTCGGCGACCCGCCGCAGGCGCCGGTCCCAGGCGGAGTAGGCGCGTTCGAGGCGGGCGAGCGAGGCCGGGTCGCGGCGGCGCAGCCGCAGCGGCTGCCAGAGCCGGGCGCCAGGGCGGGCCTCGAACCCGACCGGGCGCTGGAGCAGGTCCCTCGCCAGCTTGACCGGCGCGCTGCGCGGCCGGTCGCAGACGAGCACTCGCTCGACCGCCGGGTCGTCGAGGAGGGCGAGGGCGACGCGATCCTGCGGGAAGCACATCCCGCGCGCCTGGGCGGCGGCCCAGGTCATGTCGTCGAAGCTGAAGACGACGTGCTTCGCGGTGCCAGCCCCCATCGCTCAATGAACGACCGCCGGGCGGCGCTGCTTGCGGGGCGAAAGTCGCCCGCCGCCCGCGGCGTTGTTTGGAGAGGATGAAGCAGGCCCACCTCGACGACCGCGAGATCTCCCGCGACGATCTCAAGCGCGCCGCCGTCGACGGGGTGCGCTGGACGACGATCGCCCGCGCCGGCATCGAGGCGGTCACCTTCCTCGCCGCCGTCGTCCTCGCCCGGCTGATCCCGCCGGCGGGCTTCGGCCAGGCCGTGGTGCCGATGATCCTGGTGCCGCTCGCCGTCATCCTCACCTTCGAGGGCTTCGGCAGCGCCCTCGTCCAGCGCCGCCAGATCGAACCCGCCCACGTCGAGGCGGCGATGCTCGCCAGCCTGCTCACCGGGCTCGGCCTGACCGCGCTGACCCTGGCGCTGGCCGAGCCGCTGGGCAAGCCGCTGCTGGGAGCCGCGCAGGCGGAACTGCTGATGGTGATCTCGCCGGTCTTCCTGCTCGCCGGCCTCGGCGCGGTCTCGCGCGGCCTGCTCTGGCGCCGCCTCGACTTCCGCCGCGTCAGCCTGATCGAAATGGTCTCGCTGGCGCTCGGCTCGATCGCCGCGGTCGGACTGGCGCTGGCGGGGCTCGACGCCGAGGCGATCGTCCTCGGCGCCCTCGCCGGCGCCGCGAGCGGCTCGCTGCTGTTGGTCCTCGCCGTCGTCCCGCCCTGGCCGCGCTGGAACCGGCGCGCCCTGCGCGAGGTGACCGTGTTCGGCCTGCCCGCCTCGGCCGCCGGGCTGACCTCGGTCGCGATCACCAACTCGACCCTGGCGGTGGCCGCGGTCCGCCTCTCGGCCGCCCAGGCAGGGCTGTTTTGGCGGGCCTTCCAGCTCGGGGTCGTCTACCAGGAAAAGGTCAGCGGGATCATGGTCCGCCTCGCCTTCCCGGTCTACTCGCGGACCACCGACCTCGACGAACTGCGCCGCTTCCACGAGCGCGCGACGCGGATCCACGCCGCGGTGCTGCTGCCGCTGCTCTCGCTGGTGATCGTCGCCGCCCCCGAGCTGGTCCCGTTCGTCTTCGGGCCGCGCTGGGCGGCCGCGGTCCCGGCCGTGCAGATCCTCGCCGTCGCCGGGATGATCGCCGCCGTCCTCACCGGCTACCCGCAGATCATGCTCGCCGCCGGACGGCCCCGGGTCCTGCTCGGCTTCAACCTGGCCCTGCTCGCTCTCTACGTCGTCGTCTCCTGGCTGGCGACCCCGTACGGGATCGAGACCCTCGCCATCGCCGTCGTCGGCGTCCACTGCGTGCTTCTGGTGAGCGTCTACGCCGGGCTCTTCCGCTGGGTCCTCGGGATCCCGGTCCGGCGCCTCGTCACCGACCTGGCACCGGCGGTCGTCGGCAGCCTGGTGCTGATCGCCGTGGCGCTGCCGATCGCCGCGCTGCTGCGGGCCGAATCGGCGCCGACGCTCTTCCTCCTGCTCGCCGTCGGGCTCAACGGGGCCCTTGCCTACCTGGTCGCCATCTCCACCCTCTTCCCCTCGCTCTGGGAGGAGCTGACCCTGCTCACGCGGCGCCTGACCCCGGCCCCGAGGGCGCTGCTGGCCGCACGCGCTCGCTAACCCTAAACCTGAGGTTCAACCCACTGCGATGAACGAAAAAGCTGGTCGTTTTTCCCCCGATGGCGCCGCTCCAGAGTGGCACGATGCTTTGGTGTCCAAAGCACGCCCCGACCGCACCCCCGCGGCGTTCCCCCGGGAGGTTCGGGTGGCGGCGATCTTCCTTCTCGCGCTCGCCGCCCTCCTCGCCTGCTCGGCCGTACCCAAGGCCGGCGCCGCGAGCTGCCCGAACGCGGTCCCGGTCGTCAACGAGAACCAATGCAAAGCCGGCAGCGACGCCTGGGAAGTCAGCGACTACAGCGCCAGCCTCGGCGGTTACACGACCAAGACCAGCGTCAACGCCGGCGAAAGCATGACGCTGAAGATCGGCCGCGACGCTCCGGTCTCGCCGACCAGAACGGTGAGCATCGGCGTCTACCGGCTCGGCTATTACAACGGCGAACGCGGGCGCCTGGTCAACAGCGCCAGCAACGTCGCGATCAACAACAGCTTCGCCTGCGAGCCGATGGACGAAACGACCGGGCTCCTCGACTGCGGCAACTGGTCGCCGACCTACACGATCCCGGGCAGCGCGCTCACGGTCTCCGGCATCTACGTCGCCAAGCTGACCGCCTCGACCGGTGACGAAACCCAGGTCGTCTTCACCGTCCGCAGCGACAACAGCAGCTCGAAGATCCTCTACGTGCTGCCGATCACCAGCTACGAGGCCTACAACATCTTCGGCGGCAAGTCCCTCTATTACGGCACCGAAGGGGGGAACACGGTCTCCGGCACCAGCCGCGCCGTCAAGGTCTCCTTCAACCGCCCCTTCGCCCAGGCCGGCGCCCTGCAGAACTGGCTGCGCGGGCCGGACCTCGACCTCCTCTCCTGGCTGGAGAAGCAGGGATACGACATCTCCTACACCGATGACGCCGAGCTCCACGAACACCCCTCCGACCTGCTGAAACACGAAACGGTCGTCATCTCCGGCCACTCGGAGTACTGGTCGCTGCAGCAGTTCGACGGCTTCAAGGCGGCCCGCGAAGCCGGCGTGAACATCGCCTCCTTCAGCGCCAACACCGCCTACTGGAAGGTCCGCTACGAGGACGGCGGCCGCACCCTCGTCTGTTACAAGACGGTCGAGGGCAGCGGCTCCACCGGCAGCGGCTCGGTCGGCCAGAACGACTGGGGCCCGGACGGCATCAAAGGCACCGCCGACGACGCGCTCGGCGCCGACGGCATCGCCGGCACCGCCGACGACAACCCGCAGAACGCCACCACCACCTTCCGCGACAACGGCGCTCCGCCCGGCGACCCGAGCGCCCCGCCCGGCGGTCGGGTCGGCCCCGACCTGCCGGAGAACCAGCTGTTCGGGATCATGTACGTGGGCGACAACGACGCTCGCGGCTTCCCGATCACGGTCCCGCCCGGGAACTCGAACGAAGAATTCGCCGCCAACCGGGTCTGGCGCAACACCGGGATCTCGGAGAACAGCACGACCAGCATCGGCTCGATGCTGGTCAACTGGGAGTGGGACGCGATCCCGACCCAGGCGCAGTACCTCGCGCACGAGCCGGCGGGCGTCATCAGCCTCTACCGCACCAACGTCCAGACCGCGCCGGACAACTCCTGGATCCAGGACGAGGGCCGCCTGCGCAGAACCTCGCCACCGCCGGGCCAACCGGGGACGGTCGGCGGCGTCGTGTACCACGCTGCCAGCGGCGCCCTGGTCTTCGCCAGCGGCACGATGGAATGGTCGCGCGGCCTCGGCGCCGAAGAAGACGAACGGATCGAACAGGCGACCTACAACGTCCTCTCCGACATGGGCCAGCAGCCGAACACGCCGGTCGGCGTGACGCTCGATCCCGGCGGCTCCAACAAAGCGCCGAACGGCAGCTTCACGATCTCCCCGAACCCGGCCAAAACGGCGACCTCCATCACCTTCGACGCCTCCGGGTCGAGCGACCCCGACGGCACGATCGCCAAATACGAATGGGACCTCGACGGCGACGGCACGTTCGAGACCAACAGCGGGACCAAATCCACCGTCACCCACAGCTTCGCGGCCGAGGGCACCTACGAAGTGCGGCTGCGGGTAACCGACAACGGCGGCGCCACCGACCTCGCGGTGCAGACGCTGACGATCATCGACAACCAGCCGCCGACGGCGAGCTTCACCGCCACCCCCAACGTCGCGGTGAAAAACGAATCGATCGCCTTCGACGCCAGCGGCTCCAAAGACCCGGATGGCTCGATCGCCAAATACGAATGGGACTTCGACGGCAACGGGACCTACGAGACCAACGGCGGCACGAGCCCGACGATCTCCCACTCCTTCGCCACGCCCGGGACCTACACGGTCGGCCTGCGGGTCACCGACAACGGCGGCAAGACCGCGACCACGACCCGGCCGGTGAGCGTCAACAGCGGCGAAGTCAGCAAATACAGCGACTCGGTCCTGGCCACTCCGGGCCTCGTCCACTACTGGCGGCTGGGCGAGACGAGCGGGCCGACCTTCGCCGACAGCGCCGGCTCCAGCCCCGCCACGGCGACCGGCGAAGTCGGCTTCGGCGTCCCCGGAGGGGTGCCGGAAGACCCTGACCGCGCCGCCCGGTTCAACGGCTCCAACGCCGCCGCCAACGCGGTCGTGAACCTCTCCACCACCCACACCGTCACGGTCGAGTTCTGGCTCAACTGGGACGCCTACGCCAACGACGACCGGCTGGCGATGGAGCTGACGAGCAACTTCAACGAAGTTCCCGGCGGCTTCCTCGTCGACCCCGACGCGCCGCAGCTGGGCGGGACGTTTGGCGTCGGCATCGGCACCGGCACCAACCGCAACAACGTCTTCTTCGGACGTCCGAGCGCCGGCGCCTGGCACCACTACGCCTTCGTGATCAACACCGCGGCACCGGCTGCACAGCAGATCATCCCCTACGTCGACGGCAAAGCGGTCGCCTACCAGAAGCTCGACAGCGGCACCGGCGCCGGCAACTTCGCGAGCTCGACGCTGAACCTGATGTCGCGCGCCGGAGCCGGCCTCTTCGGCCAGGGCAGCCTCGACGAGGTCGCGCTCTACAACCGGGCGCTCAGCGCGACGACGATCGAAAAGCACTACGCGGGCATCGTCGTCGAAGGAGCGGAAGGCTCGGTCGGCTCCGAAGGGGGCGGCGGCAGCGAAGGCGGTGGCGGCGGATCCGGTGAAGAAGAAGGTCCTCCTGCCGGTGGCACCGGCCCCAGCTACACCGACTCGGTGCTGGCGACCGCGGGGCTGCTCGACTACTGGCCGATGTCGGAGCCGACCGGCCCGACGATCGCCGACAGCGTCGGCTCCAAACCACTGAGCGCGAGCGGTGGCGCCAGCTTCGGCGCCGCCGGCGGCGTCCCCGGCGAGACCGGCACCTCGGTCCGCTTCGACGGCGTCGACGACGCCGCCGGCGGCCCGCTCGACCTCGGCGGCAAGACGGCGCTGACGGTCGAGTTCTGGCTGAAGTGGAACAGCTACGCCAACGACGACCGGCTGGCGATGGAGTACACCTCGAACTTCAACGAAGTGCCGGGCGGGTTCCTGGTCGATCCCAACAGCAGCTACGGCAGCTTCGCGGTCGCGATCGGGATCGGTGCCTCGCGCAACGTAGCCCTCTTCGCCCGGCCGAGCGCCGGCACCTGGCACCACTACGCCTTCGTCCTCGACACCACGGCGCCGGCGAGCCAGCAGATCGTCCCCTACGTCGACGGCCTCCCCGTCTCCTACGCCAAGGCCGAAAACGGCAGCGGCGCGCCCGCCTTCGCCAGCTCGAGCCTCTTCCTGATGTCGCGCGGATCTTCGTCGCTGTTCGGCGCCGGCAACCTGCAGGACATGGCGATCTTCGGCAATGCGCTGAGCGGGTCGACGATCTCCCAGCACTACGCGAGCAACGGCCCCAGCGGCCGCCCCCAGGCCACCTTCCAGGGCCCGGCAACCGCCAAAGTCGGCGAACCGGTGGGCTTCGACGCCTCCGGCTCCAAAGACCCCGACGGCAGCATCGTCAAATACGAATGGGACCTCGACGGCAACGGCAGCTACGAGACCTCGACCGGCACCACCGCCGGCGTCAGCCACACCTACGCCGCGGCCGGCACCGTCAACGTCAGCCTCCGCGTCACCGATGACGCCGGCAACACCGGCACCGCGACGCGCACGATCACGGTCGAAGAAGCGGCCGGCGGCGGCACCGAAGCGGACTACAGCACCGCCGTGCTCGCCACCCCGGGACTGCTCGACTACTGGCGCCTGGGCGAGACCTCGGGCTCGGTCTTCGCCGATAGCGCCGGCGCCAGCCCGGCGACGATGGTCGGCGGCCCGACCCTCGGCGTCGCCGGCGCGGCCCCCGGCGAGACCGACACCGCAGCGCGCTTCGACGGCGTCGACGACGCCGCCAGCGCCGCCCTGCAGCTCGGCGGCACGACGGCGCTGACGGTCGAGTTCTGGCTGAAGTGGAACAGCTACGCCAACGACGACCGGCTGGCGATGGAGTACACGTCGAACTTCAACGAAGTCCCGGGCGGCTTCCTGGTCGACCCCAACAGCAGCTACGGCAGCTTCGCGGTCGGCATCGGGATCGGCGTCTCGCGCAACGTAGCCCTCTTCGCCCGTCCGACGGCGGGCGTCTGGCACCACTACGCCTTCGTCCTCGACACCACGGCGCCGGCGAGCGAACAGATCGTCCCGTACGTGGACGGCCAGCCGGTCACCTACACCAAGGCGGCGAACGGCAGCGGCGCCTCGCCCTTCGCCAGCTCCTCGCTTTCGTTCATGTCGCGGGCTGCGTCGGCGCTGAACGGGGCGGGCGACCTCGATGACGTCTCGCTCTACAACCGGCCGCTGAGCCCGGCGACGATCGCCGACCACTACCACGGCATCAGCTCCAACCAGCCGCCGATCGCCGCCCTAGCCGGCCCAGCGACGGCCAAAGTCGGGGAAGAAGTCAGCTTCGACGCTTCCGGCTCCCACGACGCCGACGGCAGCATCGCCGGCTACGAATGGGACCTCGACGGCGACGGCAGCTATGAGATCTCCACCGGCACGTCGGCCAGCGCCAGCCACACCTACACCAGCCCCGGCACGGTCCAGGTGCGGGTGCGGGTCGCCGACAACTCCGGCGCGACCGCCAGCACGACGCACACGATCACGATCGAACCCGGGGCCGGCGGCGAAGAAGAAGGCGGCGGCGAAACCAGCCCGACCGCCTACCGCGACGCCGTTCTCGCCACCCCCGGCCTGCTCGACTACTGGCGCCTCGGCGAGAGCTCGGGTTCGGTCCTCGCCGACTCGGTCGGCGCCAGTCCGGCGACGGCGCTCGGCGGGGCGGCGCTCGGCGTCACCGGTGCGATCCCTGCCGACAGCAACACCGCGGTCCGCTTCGACGGCGTCGACGACGCCGCCAGCGCCGCCCTGGCGCTCGGCGGCAAGACGGCGCTGACGGTCGAGTTCTGGCTGAAGTGGAACAGCTACGCCAACGACGACCGGCTGGCGATGGAGTACACCTCGAACTTCAACGAAGTGCCCGGCGGCTTCCTCGTCGACCCCAACAGCAGCTACGGCAGCTTCGCGGTCGCGATCGGCATCGGCGCCTCGCGCAACGCCGTCCTCTTCCCCCGTCCGAGCGCCGGCGTCTGGCACCACTACGCCTTCGTCCTCGACACCACGGCGAGCGCCGAAGAAGAGATCGCGCCCTACGTCGACGGGCAACCGGTCGCCCACACGACCGCCGAGAAAGGCAGCGGCGCCCCGGCCTTCGCCGACGCCGCGCTCAACTTCATGTCGCGGGCCGGGACGGCACTGAACGGGGCCGGCGACCTCGACGACGTCGCGCTCTACGAAGGCACGCTGCCGGCGGCGACCATCGCCGCCCACTACGCGGCGGCGGTTCCCGACAAAGCGCCGACGGCCTCCTTCACCGTCTCGCCGAGCCCGGCGCCGACCAACGCCACGGTCAGCTTCGACGCCGCCGCCTCCAGCGACCCGGACGGCAGCGTCGTCAAATACGAATGGGACCTCGACGGCAACGGCAGCTATGAGACGAGCACCGGTGCGACGCCGAGCGCCAGCGCCAGCTTCGCCGTTCCCGGTGGCCGCACCATCGGCCTGCGGGTGACCGATGACCGCGGCAAGACGGCGACGACGACGCGCGCGCTGACGATCCAAAACCAGGCGCCGACGGCATCCTTCACCGCCACGCCCAACCCGGCTCCGACCGGCAGCACGCTCGCGGTCGACGCCGCCGCCTCCAGCGACCCCGACGGCAGCGTCGTCAAATACGAATGGGACCTCGACGGCAACGGCACCTACGAGACCAACACCGGCGCGACGCCGACGGCGAACCGCGCCTACGCCTCGCTCGGCACGGTGACGGTCCGCCTGCGCGTGACCGACGACAGCGGCGCCACGGCGACGAGCAGCCAGACCGTGACGGTGGCAAACCAGGCGCCGGTTCCCTCCTTCACCGTAACCCCGAACCCGGCGACGGCCGGCACCAGCGTCAGCTTCAACGCCGCCGCCTCCAGCGACCCCGACGGCAGCGTCGTCAAATACGAATGGGACCTCGACGGCAACGGCACCTACGAGACCAGCAGCACCTTCACCTCCAAAGCCAGTCGCACCTACTCGACCGCCGGCGAAGTCAAAGTCAGCCTCCGCGTCACCGACAACAACGGCGCCACGGCGACGACCAGCCAGACCGTCCTCGTCCGCGGCCCCTACAACGCCGCCGTGCTCGGCACCAGCGGCCTGATCGACTACTGGCGTCTCGGTGAGCTTTCCGGCACGACCCTGACCAACGCCGTCGCCGGCGCCACCAGCGCCACCGCCTTCAACGGCGTCACCCTCGGCAGCGGCAACAACCTCTCCGGCGACGGCGACACGGCGGCCAGCTTCGACGGCAGCAATGACTACGCGTCGGTCCCGCTCGACCTCTCCGGCGGCTCCGTACTGACGATCGAGTTCTGGCTCAAATGGACCACCAGCGCAAACGACGACCGGACCGCCTTCGAGCTCACCCCCAACCTCGACAACACCAACGGCGGCTTCCTGATCAACCCGAACTCGAGCACCTCCGGCGGGCGCTTCGAAGTCGCGATCGGCCGCGGCAGCTCACGCAACAACGCCTACTTCACCCGACCCAGTGTCGGCATCTGGCATCACTACGCCCTCGTGCTCAACACGACGGCTGCTGCCTCGCAGCAGATCCTCGCCTACGTCGACGGCAAATCCGTTTCCATCAGCAAGGGATCCAGCGGCACCGGGGCCGGCAGCTTTGCCAACTCGACTCTCTACCTGATGTCGCGCGGCGGCAGCTCTCGATTCGGCAAAGGCACGCTCGACGAGGTGGCGATCTACAACCGCGCGCTGTCGGCGACCGAAATCGCCCAGCATTACGCCGCGCGCTAGACGAACAGCTCCACGACTCGCCCGGCCCGAGGACGGCCAGGGACGAGCGCGGAGGTTGATGCGGGCGGCCCGGCGCACCCACAGGGCAGGTAGGT
>JBEHWY010000044.1:0-22590 GCA_048498975.1 Actinomycetota bacterium
TCACCAGACGCCCTGGGAGGGGAGGCCGTGAGTGCGCACTTATCCCCGCATACCGGGGACAAATGCGCACTCACCGAGCGGGCCGCCGCCCAGGTCCCGGAGGGGGAGGGTGCTCGCCGCCCTACCTGCCCAGAGAGGGTGGCGAGCACCATCCCCGCCACGCCCCGTCCCGAGCAACGAGCCACGCAACGCAAAACGCGCGGCCCCTTGCCACCTCCCTCGGCGACAAAGGAACCGCGCGTGGCGGGAGAGAGCTTTAGACGACGATCTGGTCGCCGGCGATGAGGTCGGCGCCGCGGACGTACTGGCGGCCGGTGACGAGCAGCTCCTCGCCGGGGAAGCGGGTGATGATCCGGCAGCCGTCGGCGGTGACGACGACCTCCTCCTCGATCCGGGCGGCGGAGATGCCGTCGGAGGCGGCGCAGTAGGTCTCCAGGGCGAAGACCATGCCCTCCTCGATTTCGACCGGGTTGCGGAAGCTGTGCAGGCGGCTGATCATCGGCGACTCGTAGAGGCCGACGCCGAGGCCGTGGCCGAACTGGAGGCCGAAGCAGGCTTCCTCGCTGGGGAAGCCGAGCTCCTCGGCGCTGGGCCAGACGGCGGCGATCTTGTCGGTGGTCATGCCGGGGCGGACCAGCTCGATCGCCAGGTCGAGCCATTCGCGGCACTGCTTGAAGGCGTCGAGCTGGGCCTGGTTGGTACCACCGACGCTGAAGGTCCGGTAGTAGCAGGTGCGGTAGCCCATGAACGAGTGGATCACGTCGAAGAAGGCCTGGTCGCCGGGGCGCAGGAGGCGGTCGGAGAAGACGTGGGGGTGGGGGTTGCAGCGGTCGCCGGAGACGGCGTTGATCGCCTCGACGTGCTCGGAGCCGAGCTCGAACAGCAGCCGCTGGGCGTCGGCGACGACCTGCTGCTCGGTGATGCCCGGGCGCAGGGTCTCGTAGATCCGCTCGTAGACGGCGTCGACGATGCCGGCGGCGTGGTCGAGCAGGGCGATCTCCTCTGTGGTCTTGATCGCCCGCGCGGCGAGCATCACCCGCGAGCCGTCGGTGACCTCGACGCCGGCGCGCTGCAGGGCGGCGAGGGCGACCATGTCGGTCATGTCGATGCCGAGCTTCTCGCCCTCGAGGCCGCGCTCGCGCATTTGGTGCGCGATCCGCTCGCCGAGCGTGTCGGGGATGCCGGTTTCGTCGGGCATCGCGCCGCGCATCGGGGTGACGCCGGCCTGGAAGCTCTCCGGCGGCAGCCACGGCGCATACATCTGGTGGTGGCGGGCGGCGGAGCCGAAGTCCCAGAGGACGGGGTCGCCGTTGCGGGGGAGGAGCACGTAGCGCGCGTTCTTGTCGCGCGCCCACTCGCCGATGTGGGTGCTGGTGACGTAGCGGATGTTGTTCGGGTCGAACAGCAGCAGGGCGCCGAGGTCGGACTCCTCGAGCTTCTGCTTGGCGCGAGCCAGCCTGTCGCCCCGGAGCTTGGCGAAATCGATCCGCTGCTCCCAATCAACCGCCATCGTTGCGCCACGAGATGCGATGCCCACGGATCTCCTCTCCAATTACCGCTGGTTTCGAAGTGCCGGAACCGGCCCTTTTCGATGTTAAGCAGAGAGGGGGCAAGGTGTCAAGTTCTGCTTGACGAGTGTGAAGCGACGCTGTTAGCATCGCCCGCATGAGGGCTGCCGTCTACCACGGCCAGGGAGACGTGCGGGTCGAGGACGTCCGCACCCCGCCACCGCCCGAGCCGGGCGCCGTCCGGCTCGCGGTCCTGCGCGGCGCGATCTGCGGCTCGGACTCCTCCGAGTACGCCCACGGCCCGAAGCTGATCACCACCCTCGCCGGCCCGCACCCCGGCAGCGGCCACGCCGGCCCGGTCGTCCTCGGCCACGAGTTCGTCGGCCGCGTCACCGAGCTCGGCGAGGGCAGCCGCGGGCTGGCGATCGGCGACCGCGTCGTCTCCGGCGCCGGCGTCTCCTGCGGTGAGTGCGAGTGGTGCCGCGCCGGCCGCACCAACCTCTGCGCCAACTACTACACGCTCGGCTTTCACCGCGACGGCGGCCTCGCCGAGGAGGTCATCAGCCCCGCTTCGATCTGCGTCCCGGTGCCCGACGCCTGCAGCGACGATGCCGCGGCGATGGCGCAGCCGCTCGCCGTCGCCCTGCACGGCTTGAACCGCGCCGGCCTCGAGAGCGATCAGCCGCTGGCCGTGATCGGCGTCGGCGGCATCGGCGCCTTCCTGGTCGCCGCCGCGGTCGCCCGCGGCAACCGCCAGGTGATCGCGATCGACGTTGACCGCGCCCGCCTCGACACCGCCGCCTCGCTCGGCGTCGCCGAGACCGTCGACGCCCGCGCGATCGACCCGGTGGCCGCGGTGCGCGAGATCACCGACGGCGACGGCGTCGCCGTCGCGGTCGACGCCGCCGGCGTCCCGGGGACGCTGAACCAGGCGCTGCGGATGACCCGCAACGGGGGCCGGGTGCTGATGCTGGGGCTGCCGGCGCACCCGGTCGAGCTCGACTCGGTCGCCGCGATCCTGCGCGAGGTCGACCTGATCACGACCGTCGCCCACGTCTGCGGCTCCGACCTGCCGGAGGCGCTGCAGATGCTCGCCGGCTCGGAAATCGCGGAGCGGGTCGCCGAGGGAGTCATCGACCTCGAGCGGATCGTCCCCGATGGGCTGGTGCCGCTCGCCGACGGCAGCGCCCGCGGCAAGATTCTCGTCAACGTGAACGCATAGCCGGACAGGGCCGGCCGACAAATGAGGAAAGGAAACAGATGGCAGATCGCAAGCTGATCAAGGCCGGCACCGTGCTCAGCATGGACCCGGAGATCGGGGTCCTCTCGCCCGGCGAGATCCTGATCGAGGACGACAAGATCGCCGCGGTCGGCACCGATCTCGGCGTCACCGACGCGGAGGTGATCGATGCCGGCGAGTCGATCGTGATGCCCGGCTTCGTCGACACCCACCGCCACACCTGGCAGGCGCCGCTGCGGCTGATCGCCTCCGACTGGACGCTGGGCCACTACCTGGCCGGCCTGCATTCGGGCTTCAGCAAGCACTTCCGCCCCGAGGACACCTACGCCGGCAACCTCACCGGCACGCTCGAGGCGCTCGACTCGGGGATCACGACCCTGCTCGACTGGTCGCACAACCTGGCGACCCCGGCCCACGCCGACGCCGCGGTCGAGGGGCTGAAGGACTCCGGCGCCCGCGCCGTCTTCGCCCACGGGGCCGGCGCCCCGCAGTGGCAGAACCTGCCGAGCACGGTGCCGCACTCCGATGACGTCAAGCGCCTGCGCGAGCAGTACTTCTCCAGCGAGGACCAGCTGGTGACGCTGGCGATGGCGCTGCGCGGGCCGCAGTTCGCGACCAAGGAGACGACGCTGATCGACTACCAGCTCGCCCGCGAGGTCGGGACCCGGATCACGGTCCACGTCGGCGACGGCGAGTGGGGGCGTTCGCGGCCGATCGAGTGGCTGCGCGAGAACGACCTGCTGGCCGACGACGTCACCTACGTCCACTGCAACGAACTCGGCGACGACGAGCTGGCGATGATCGCCGACTCCGGCGGCACCGCCTCGGTCTCGGCCGACATCGAGCTGCAGATGGGCCACGGCTGGCCGGCGACCGGGCGCCTGCTCGACGCCGGGATCCGGCCCAGCCTCTCGATCGACGTCTGCTCCTCCAACGGCGGCGACATGTTCGGCGCCATGCGCTCGACGATCGCCTCCCAGCGCGGCCGCGACAACGGCCAGGCGGCGGCGGAAGGCGTCTCGCTGGTCGACGAACTGCGGCTCTCCTGCAAGGACGTGGTCGAGTTCGCGACCGTGCAGGGCGCCCGTGCCTGCGGCATGGACGACAAGATCGGCAGCCTCACCCCGGGCAAGCAGGCCGACGTGATCGCGATCAACACCGGCGAGTCGCTGGCGCTGACGCCGATGAACAACCCCTGGGGGGCGATCGTCTACGCCGCCCACCCGGGTCACGTCGACACCGTGCTGGTCGCCGGCCGCGTCGTCAAACGCGACGGCAAGCTGGTCGACGCCGACGTCCAGCGGGTGCGCCGCCTCGCGATCGAGACGCGCGACTACCTGATGGAAGAGGCGCTGAAGGACCCGGCGATCGCCGACGCCAAGATCGGCGGCGACTGGATCCCCGAGCCGGTCCGCGCCGAGTAAAGCTCTCCCCTCGGAGCAGCCGGGGCCCGTCCTCAGCGGCGGGCCTCGGCTGTTTTTTGAACAAACTGTTTGCTCTCTCTTGACAGGCTGTTCAGCAACATGCTACGAATTCACCGTTGCGCAACACGCGCGCACAGGGTTGGAGAAGATCGAATTTGAACGCGCTTAGAAGCCGCCTGACGTCCCCGTTCGTCGCGATCTGGATCGCGACCGCCCTGCTTTTCGCGGTCAGCCCGCTGCTGGCCTCGGGCAGCCTCTCCCACAGCGCGATCATGGGCATGCTGCCCTTCGCCGGCATCCTCGCCGTCGCCGCGATCGGCCAGACGCTGGTGATCCAGCAGGGTGGCCTCGACCTCTCGGTCCCCGGCCTCTTCTCGCTCGGCGCGGTGCTCGTCGTCACCATCCCCGGCGGCGATTCGGGCCAGCTGCCGCTCGCCCTGCTGGTCGTGATCGGCGCCGGCCTCGCCGGGGGCCTGATCAACGGCTTCGCGGTCACCCGCCTGGGGATCACCCCGCTGGTCGCGACCCTCGGCTCCAACGCGATCTTCATCGGCACCGTGCTGCAGATCACCGGCGGCTCGATCGACTTCAAGGCGACCAAGAACTGGGCCAACTTCACCGCCGACAAGTTCCTCGGCATCCCGATTCCCGCCGTCCTCGCCCTCGTCGGGGTCCTGATCGTCGCCGCCTTCGTCGGCCGCACCGTCTGGGGGCGGCGCTTCGTCCTCGTCGGCTCGAGTCCGCTCGCCGCCCGCGCCGCCGGGCTCTCGGTCGAGCGCTACCAGCTGCTCGCCTACGCCTTCGCCGGCGCCTGTTACGCCTTCGCCGGGGCGCTGCTCTCGGGCTACCTGCAGTCGCCGCCGCTGCTGCCGGGCAACGAATACCTGCTGCCGACGATCGCCGCCGTCGTCCTCGGCGGCACCGCGCTCGGCGGCGGCCGCGGCAGCGTCATCGCCACCGCCGGCGGCGTCCTCTTCCTGTCCCAGCTCGAACAGGTGATCTCCGCCCTCGGCGCCGAGACCTCGGTCGACTACATCATCCAGGGCGCGATCGTCGCCCTCGGCATGGGGCTTCGCAACGTCCCCTGGGGACGTCTCGGCTTCCGTCGAGGCGAGGGACGCGGACCGAGTGTGGCAACGGCAGCGGGCACCACTTCCAAAGCTTCGGAGGCCCCGGAGGGTCTGCGAACCGCGAGCGGCGAGAACCACGGCCGCGCGCTTGTCAGCCGAAATACAGAGGAGGACTCAATCGATGTCAAGTAGAGGTAGTCGCTCGCGGGCGAAGGGATCGGTGCTGCTGATCCTCGGCGCGATGCTCGCCGCGCTTGCTCTCGCCGCATGTGGCGGCGGTGGCAGCAGCTCCAGCAGTGAATCGACCGAAAGCTCGGGCGGCGGCGAATCCACCACCGCGTCCTCGGGCGAAGCCTGGTGCGGCGAAGACGGCGTCACCCTGGGTATCCAGGACGGCGGCGGTCTCAACGCCTGGTCGAAGGAGTCGCTCAAGCAGGTCCAGATCATGTCGAAGAAATGCCCGGCGGTCGAAAAGGAAATCGTCGTCAACGCCGGCTTCGAACCGCAGAAGGCCGTCTCCGGTCTGCAGAGCATGGTCGCCCAGGGCGCCAACGCGATCGTGATCATCCCCGACTCCGGCGTCTGCGCCGAGGTCCCGGCGATGCGTCAGGCGATGCAGCACGGTGCTGCCGTCGTGCCGTGGGGTGCTGATCCGTGTGGCACCGAAGGCACCGACTACACCAAGTACATCGATTGGGACACCGTCGCCGCCGGCCGCGAATGGGCCGAATGGACGATCGAACAGATGGGCGGCAAAGGCCAGCTCCTCTACGAGGGTGGTCCCGCCGGTAACACCGTCAGCGCCAACACCGCCAAAGGCGTGCTCGAAGTCGTCGAAGAAAACCCCGGCGTCGAACTGGTCGAGCCGATCAGCGAAGAACAGTGGCCGGTCACCAACTGGGACCCGGCGGAAGCCAAAAAGGTCACTGCCAGCCTGATCGCCAAGCACCCGGAGATCGACGGCATGGTCAACGACTACGGTGCCACCGCGCAGGCCGCGATCCAGGCGTTCCAGGCCGCCGGCAAGACGCCGCCGCCGACCGCCTCGACCGAGGCCAACGCGCTCGCCTGCACCTGGAAAGAAGCCAAAGAAGACGGCGAAGAATTCCAGCTGATGACGATCTCGTCGCGTAACTGGCTGGGTCGCTACGCGGCTCAGTACGCGATCGCCGAAGCCTCCGGCGGCACCCCGCCGGCGCTGAAGAACAACGGGATCATCACGCTCGGCGTCTGGGAAGACTCGGCTGGCGGTAAGGAACCGCAGTGCGACGAATCGGCCAGTCCGGAAGCGTACTTCTCGAACGAAATGTCCGAAGAAGAAATGAACAAAATCGCGCTCGAAAGCTAGGCGCGAGAAGAGAAGGAACAGTCAGTTATGGAGTCGACGAACAACATCGCACTGAGGCTCACCGACGTGCGCAAGACCTTCGGCGCGGTCCGCGCGCTGAAGGGAGTCAGCCTCGAAGTTCGAGCCGGCGAGGTGCACGCCTTGCTCGGTGAGAACGGGGCCGGCAAGTCGACTCTGATGGCCGTCGCCGCCGGATCGTTGCAGCCCGACGAAGGGGCTGTGGAAATCAGTGGCGAGCGGCTCGACACCGCAAGCCCCAGCGCCGCCCGGGCGCTGGGGCTGGGTGTCGTCTACCAGCACCCGGCCCTGGCCGACGACCTCACCGTGGTCGAGAACATGGTGCTGGCGATGCCCAAGCAGCTGCGGCCCAAGCACTCGGAGTCCGTCGCCTGGGCGCGCGAGCGACTGCAGACGATCGGCGCCGACAAGGTCGATCCCGGCAGCCGCGTCGGCGAGCTGACCGCTGCCGAGACGCAGCTGGTCGAGATCGCCAAGGCGCTGGCGCTCGACCCGAGCGTGCTGATCCTCGACGAGCCGACCGCGGCGCTCGACGCCGAGGAGGTCGAGCACCTCTTCCAGCAGGTGCGCGCGATCCGCGCCCGCGGCACCGCGATCGTCTACATCTCCCACCGCATCCCCGAGGTCGAGGAAATCGCCGACCGGCTCACCGTGCTGCGCGACGGCGAGGCGCGGGGGACCTTCGGCGTCGAGGAGGTCGACGAGGCCGCGATCCTCAAACTGATCGCCGGCCGCGCCCTCACCGCGGTCTTCCCCGAAAAGCTTCAGGGCGCCCCCGGCGCCACCGTCCTCTCCGTCGAGAGCCTCTCCGGCGAGGGCTTCGACGACGTCTCGCTGGAGGTCAAGGAGGGCGAGATCGTCGGCATCGCCGGCGTCGCCGGCAACGGCCAGCGCGAGCTGGTGCGGGCGCTCGCCGGGCTCGGCTCGCACACCGGCACGATCGAGGTCGGCGGCAGCGAGGTCCACCTGCGCAACCCGCGCCAGGCGCAGGGCGACGGCATCTTCTACATCCCCTCCGACCGCCAGCGCGAGGGCATCTTCCCGGCGCTCAGCGTGCGCGAGAACGCGGTCGCCAGCTCGCTGGCGCAGTTCACCAACTTCGGCGTCGTCGCCGGCGGCCCCGAGCGCGCCGCGCTCGCCGGCCAGGAAGAGCGGCTGGCGATCAAGACGCCCTCGCCCGAGGCCGACATCGCCAACCTCTCCGGCGGCAACCAACAGAAGGTCGCCTTCGCGCGGGCGATGCTGGGGCGGCCCAAGGTCCTGATCTGCGACGAGCCGACCCAGGGCGTCGACGTCGGCGCCAGGGTCGAGATCTACGGCCTGCTGCGCGAGCTCGCCGCCGACGGCTGCGCCGTCCTCGTCTGCTCTTCCGACGCGCTCGAGCTCGAGGGCCTCTGCGACCGGGTCGCGATCATGTCGCGCGGCCAGGTCGTCGCCACCCTCGACCAGGACGGGGTCAGCGAGGAAGGGATCACCGCCGCCGCCGTCACCGCCGGCCACGCCCGCAAAGAGCGCCAGCGCTCCGAGCGCCGCTCACTCGGCTTCGTCGGCCGCTTTTTGCGCTGCGATTGGGTCGCGACGCCGGTGCTGGCGCTGGTCATCGTCGCCCTCGCGGCCTTCACCGGCGCCCAGAACTCCGACTTCCTGACCAGCTTCAACATCGAAAACCTGCTGTTGCTCTCGACCGCGCTGATCCTGGTCGGGATCGGCCAGCTGGTCGTCGTCCTGCTCGCCGGCGTCGACCTCTCGGTCGGGCCGATGATGGGGCTCGGCCTCGTCATCCTCACCGCCTATGCCACCGACTCGGGCGGCACCGGCGGCTTCCTGCTCGGACTGCTGCTCGCGGTGCTCGCCGGCGCCGCCGTCGGCCTGGTCAACGGCGGCCTCGTCCAGTTCGCCAAGATCAACGCGGTGATCGCCACCCTGGCGACCTTCATCGGCGTCCAGGGCGTGGCGCTGCTGATCAACCCGGTGCCGACCGGCCTGTTCAGCGGCGAAGCGGCGAAAACGCTCTCCAAGGCCGTCGGCGGCGTGCCGATCGCCTTCATCGTCGTCGTCGCGATCGGGATCGGCGCCGAGCTGCTGCTGCGCCGCGGCCGCCTCGGCCTCGCCCTGCGCGCGGTCGGCTCCAGCGAAGCCTCGGCCCACCGGATCGGCGTCAACGTCGGCCGCACCAAAATCCTCGCTTACGTGATCTGCGCCATCTTCGCCGCGCTGGCCTCGGTCATGCTCGCGGTCCAGATCGGCACCGGCGACGCCACCGCCGGCCAGAACTACACCCTGCAGAGCATCGCCGCGGTGGTTCTCGGCGGCGCCAGCATCTACGGCGGCCGCGGCTCCTTCGTCGGCACCGTGCTCGGCGCCCTGCTGCTGACCGAGATGATCAACGCGATCACCTTCCTCGAACTGAGCGACGCCTGGCAGTACTGGTTCCCGGGCGCGGTGATCCTGATCGCGGCGGCGATCTACGCCCGGATCTCGCGGATCCGGCTCGCCGCCGTGGCCGCCGCCGAGTCGTCCTGACCACCGCCAGAGGAGGAGCAATGGCCCGTTCCCGGATCCTGATCGAGAACGCCTCGGTCGTCACCCTCGACCCGGCGCTCGGCGACCTGCCGCGCGCCGACATCCTGGTCGAGGACGGCGACATCGCCGCGATCGGCCCCGACCTCGGCGTCAGCGACGCGGAGAGGATCGACGCCAGCGGCCAGATCGCGATCCCGGGCTTCGCCAACACCCACCTCCACACCTGGCAGCATGCGCTGCGCGGCGTCTGCGCCGACTGGACGGTCAAGGACTACGTCCGCTGCTGGCGCATCCACCTCGGGCCGATGTATCGGCCGCAGGACATGTACGTCGGCAACTACGCCGGGGCGCTCGACGCGCTCAACGCCGGCGTCACCCTGGTCGTCGACTACTGCCACAACGTGGTCACCCGCGACCATGCCCGCGAGGCGCTGCGCGGCCTGCGCGACGCCGGCATCCGCGCCCTCTTCGGCCTCGCCTACACGCCCGTCCTCGACCACGGCTTCGCCGCCTCCCACCCGGTCGAGGTCGAGAACGAAGACCTGCCCGACCACGACTCGCGCCTCGCCTTCGCCCGCCAGCTCGCCGGCGAGGAGTTCAGCGGCAAAGACGGGCTGGTGACGCTGGCGATCGTCCCGCAGGAGATCGAAATCGCCGACTGGGACGACGTCGTCGCCGAGTTTCAGTCCGCCCGCGAGCTCGACGCCTGGATCTCGCTGCACGCCAACCAGGTGCTGGCGCCGCAGCGCTGGGAAGACGTGCGCAAGATCCACCGCGCGGGGTTGTTGGGCGAGGACATCCTCTTCGTCCATTGCTCCTTCTCGGCCGACGATGAGCTGAAGCTGATCGCCGACGCCGGCGCCTCGGTCTCGGTCCAGGCGGAGACCGAGATGCAGATGGGGATGGGCTTCCCGATCACCGCCAAGCTGCTCGAGGCCGGGGTCGCGCCGAGCCTCGGCGTCGACATCACCTCCAACGGCAGCGGCGACATGTTCGCCCAGATGCGGCTGGCGCTGCAGGTGGGGCGGATGCTCGGCGACGAGCGCTACTACGAGCGCAGCGAAATGCCCGAGGACGTCTCGCTGACGACGCGGCAGGCGCTGGAATGGGCGACGATCAACGGCGCCCGCGGCGCTGGGCTCGGCGACCGCACCGGGACGCTCTCGATCGGCAAGGCCGCCGACGTCGTGCTCGTCGATGGCAACGACTTCAACCTGATCGGCTGGAACCGCTCCGACCCGGTCGGCACCGTGGTGATGCAGGCCAACGCCGGCAACGTCAGCACGGTGCTGGTCGACGGCCGCATCGTCAAACGCGACGGCGCCCTGGTCGGCGTCGAGACCGCCGCCGTGCGCGCCCAGGTCGAGAGCTCCCAGGCCTACGTCCACGCCTGGGCCGCCGACCACGGCGGCATCCTGCCCCAGCCCCGAATCGAGCTTGGATTCTAAACACCGTTAAGGTAGAGTGAACAATATGGCGACGACCAAGACCTCCCCCTCAAATTCCTCCATTCCCGACCGTGACGCCTCGATCGCTCTGTATGAGCGGATGCGCCTGATTCGTGGCTTCGAGGAACTGATCCAGCAGCTGTTCATGAAAGGCGAGGTCCACGGCACGACCCACCTCTACATCGGTGAGGAGGCCGGTGCGGTCGGGGTCGCCGACGTGCTCGGCGAGAGCGACCGCGTCGCCGGCACCTACCGCGGCCACGGCCACGCGCTGGCGCTCGGCGTCGACCCGCAGGCGCTGCTCGACGAGATGCTCGGCCGCGCCACCGGCGTCTGCGGCGGCCGCGCCGGCTCGATGAACGTGATCGACCTCTCCAGCCGCCTGATCGGCTGCTTCGGGATCATCGGCGGCTCGATCGGCGCCGCCACCGGTGCCGCCCTCAGCCTGCGCCGCAGCGGCGGCGTCGGCGTCGCCTTCTTCGGCGAGGGGACGACCAACCAGGGCTACTTCCACGAGTGCCTGAACATGGCCAAGGTGATGTCGCTGCCGGTCGTCTACTTCTGCGAGAACAACCGCTACGGCGAGTTCACCCCCTTCGAAGAGGTCACCGCGGGCGCGATCATGGACCGCGCCCGCGCCTTCGGCATCGAGGCCGAGCAGGTCGACGGGATGGACGTCTTCGCCGTCCGCGCCGCCGCCGAGCGCGCCGTGCGCCGCGCCCGCGAGGGCGGCGGCCCCCAGTTCCTCGAATCGCTCACCTACCGCTTCGTCGGCCACTCGCGCTCCGATCCCGCCAAGTACCGCAAGGAGGGCGAGCTCGAGGAGTGGCGCAAACGGGACCCGCTGATCGTCGGCCGCGAACGGCTGGCCGAGTTCCACGGCGTCGACGGCGCCGAGCTCGACCAGGTCGACGCCGACGTCGCCGCCCGCCTCGAGCAGATGAAAACCGCCGGACTCGCCGCGCCGATGCCCGATCCGGAGCTGCTCGCCTCCGCCTCGGAGTTCAAGCCTTGAGCCCGGCCGCAGCCGCGACCGAGGTGCCGATGCCGCGCCTCTCCGACTCGATGGAGGAGGGGACGATCCTGACCTGGAACGTCGCCGTAGGGGACGAGGTCGAGGTCGGCCAGGAGATCGCCGAGATCGAGACCGACAAGGCCAACATGGGCTACGAGTCCGACGTCGCCGGCACCGTCCTCGAGATCCTCGTGCCCGAGGGCGAGACGGCCGCGGTTGGGGCGATCATCGCCGTCATCGGGGAGCCTGACGCCGAGAGGCAAAGCGCCCGGCCCGCGGGTCCTGTCGCCGACGGGGACACCTCGTCCTCGCGGGACGACGCTGCGGGCGATGTGTCCCCATCCGCGCCACCCGCGGGAGGGGCGGATGCACTCACGGCCTCGGGTTCAACCGCTCCGGAGAGCAGCTCCAACGGGGCGGGTTCAGCTTCAGGGACCGAGCGGGTCAAGGCTTCGCCCGTCGCTCGGCGTCTTGCCGTAGAGCTTGGCGTGGATCTGGGTGCGCTTATTGGGTCCGGGCCTGGTGGGCGGATCGTGAAGAGGGATGTGGAGGGTGCGCCGGCTCAGGCCGTGACTCCTCCCACCCCCACCCAGCAAGTAGGGGTGGGAGGAGTCACGGCCGCCGCTGCGGCTGCGCCCTCCGAGGCTGCCGCCGAAACCGCCAAGGGCGCCACGGCCGTGGTGGAGTTGACCAAGCTGCAGCAAGTGGTCGCTCGCCGCATGGCGGAGTCGAAAGCGACCGCGCCGGACTTCGCGTTGTCCCGAGAGCTGGACATGGACGCCGCCGTGGCGTTGCGCGCGTCGCTGAAGGATTGGAGCCCCTCTGGGGGCGTCAACCCTTCAGTGAACGACCTAGTGGTGAAGGCCTGCGCGCTTGCGCTGCGTGACCATCCGCGTGCCAACGGCTCTTATAAGGACGGCCACTGGGAGCTGTACGAGCGGGTCAACGTCGGCATCGCCGTCGCCGCCTCCGACGGCGCCCTGATCGTGCCGGTCGTGAACGACGCCGACCGCGCCTCCCTCGGCCAGATCGCGCGCGAGTCGCGCCGCCTCGCCGTCGCCGCCCGCGAGGGCACGGTCACCCCGCCCGAGCTCTCCGGCGGCACCTTCACCGTCTCCAACCTGGGGATGTTCGGGATCGACAACTTCACCGCCGTGATCAACCCGCCGCAGGCGGCGATCCTCGCGGTCGGGGCGCTGGCCCAGAAGCCGGTTGTCATCGACGGCGAGCTCGCGGTCGGCTGGCGGATGGGGGTGACGCTGGTCTGCGACCACCGCATCCTCTCCGGCGCCGACGGCGCCGCCTTCCTCGGCAGGGTCGCCGAGCTGCTCGCTTCGCCGGGAGCGCTGGTCCTGTGAGCAACCTGAACGCACTTCGAAAGGAGCAGTCCTGATGGCAGAGGTCGAATTTCGCGAGGCGATCCGTGTCGCCCTCGACGAGGAGCTGGAGCGCGACCCTGACGTCGTCTTCTTCGGCGAGGACGTGGCGCTGCCCGGCGGCGTCTTCGCCGCCACCCCGGGCCTGGCCGAGAAGCACGGCGCCGACCGCGTCTTCGACACGCCGATCTCCGAGCTGGCGATCACCGGCGCCGCCTTCGGCTCGGCCGTGACCGGGATGCGCCCGGTGATCGAGATCATGTTCGGCGACTTCATGCCGCTGGCGATGGACGGCCTCGTCAACCAGGCCGCCAAGTACTGGTTCCTCTCCAACGAGCAGCAGAGCGTGCCGCTCGTCGTCCGCTCCGCCGTCGGCGGCGGCGGCCGCTTCGGCGCGATCCACTCGCAGACGCCGACCCCCTGGTTCCTCGGCGTCCCCGGCCTCAAGATCGTCACCCCGTCGACCCCCGGCGACGCCCGCACCCTGCTGAAGGCGGCGATCCGCGACGACAACCCGGTCCTCTTCTTCGAGCACAAGCGCCTCTACTCGATCAAGGGCGAGCTCAACGATGACCCGATCGAGCTCGGCGGCGCCCGCGTCGTCCGCGAGGGCAGCGACGTCACCATCGTCACCGCGATGACCGGCGTCCACATCGCCCTCGCCGCCGCCGAGGCGCTGGCTGCCGACGGCATCGACGTCGAGGTCGTCGACATGCGCGTGATGCGCCCCTTCGACTACCAGACCCCGGTCGAGTCACTGGCCAAGACCAACCACCTCGTCGTCCTCGAGGAGGGCCCGCGCACCGGCAGCTGGTCGACCACCGCCGTCGCCGAGATCTCCGAGCACGCCCTCCATCACGTCGACGACATCTGGCGCATCACCAGCGACGACTTGCCGATTCCCTTCAGCCCCGCCCTGGAGGACACGTTCCTCCCCAGCGCCGAGTCGGTGGCGGCCAAGATCCGCGCTCGCCTCGCCAGCCCCGTCGCCTGACCGCGAGTCTCGAAGCGCTCGCGATATTGACCCCATTCAGGTGTGGTCAATATCGCGAGCGCTTCTGGAGCATCGCGGCGGCACGGCGCAGGTCGGAACGGACGCGGCGGGGTTCGTAGCGGATCTCGTAGTGGGTGAAGCGGAGCGGGGTCATGCCGGCTAGGACGTGGGCGCGGTCACGCCGGGCGCCTCGCTTTTGGGCTGAGGGCGTGCGGTGGTAGCGCAGGCCGTCGGTCTCGACGACGAGGCCGAGGTCGGGCCAGAAGAAGTCGACCTCGAAGCCGTTGACGCGCTGTTTGGAAAGCGGGGAGGGGAGGCCGGCTGAGGCTGCGATCGGGCGGAAGTAGATCTCCAGGTCCGAGTCGGAGAGCCGGAAGGTGAGGCGGTCGAGGATCTGGCGCAGGGGGCGGACGCCGGGCTCACCCGAGTGATCGTCGAGGGCCAGGCGCAGCGCATCGGGGTCGATCAGGTCGCGCTTGTCGGCATCGTTGACCGCCCGCTCGACCGCGATCGGGTCGAGTTCGGTGGCGATGTCGATCAGGGTCTGGACGGGGCTGGTGACGGGGAGGTCGTCGAGGAGGCGGATCTCGGCAGTGGAAAGCGCAGGGCGGCGGTGAGCGAGCAGGCCCGGACGTCGCACCTGATGCCGTCCGCGGACGGAGAGGTCGATCCTCCCCCGCGCCTCGGTGCCGATTCCCCAGAGCGCCGCCGCGCTGCGATGGCTTAGGACGGTGCCGTCGCCAAGGTAGGGCTGGGTGGGGAGGTGGTTTGCGTGGTCACCGGCCGCGGCGGCGAGGACGGCCGTCGCCCAGCGCCGGCGTCGGTCGAGGTAGGGCCAGCCGACGGCGTAGATCCCGCGGGCCACAGGGTGGAGGCGCCCGTAATCGATTCGGTGCTGAATCGCCGTCGCGCTGAACCCGAGCGCGAGCAGCTGCGGCCGCGCCACGATCCCATGCTGGCGCGCGACCAGCTTCCAAGCGTTTTGATTTCGCGCTCGCGATATTGACCTCACCCTGATGGGGTCAATATCGCGAGCGCCCTCGGTTCTCCCCCCGAGGGCTCGGAAGGTTTGGTCTGCCGATCAGTCAGCGTCGAAGCTGACGGCCCGCGGATCGCTTCCCCGCCGCCCGATCACGAACCAGATCGCGGTGGCCGGCTCGGTGCCGGGGTTGGCGAGGCGGTGGGGTTCGTTGGAGTCGAAGGAGCAGGCGTCGCCGGGGCCGAGGGTGTACTTCTCGAAGCCGACGGTCAGCTCCAGCTCGCCGCTGAGCACGACGCCGTACTCGCGGCCGTTGTGGCGGACGAGTTTCTCGGAGCCACTGGAGGAGCTGCCCGGGTGGTAGGTGGTGTGGAGGAAGTCGACGTTGGCGTCGTGGGCGGCGGTGAGGCGCTGCCAGGTGACGCCGGCGTCGAGCTCGATCGAGGAGCGGGACGCGGCGCGTTGCACGATCGGCAGGTTGGTCGCGGTCGCGTCGCCGTTGGCCAGGCCGGTGGCCGAGGCCTCCTCGGGAGTGGAGACGGCGGCCGGGGCGGGGGAGGAGGCGTCGGCGAAGAGCTGGTCCATCGAGAGGCCCAGTTCGGAGGTGATCGCGTAGAGCGTCTTCACCGAGGGCCGTGACTTGCCGGTCTCGATCTGGGAGAGGGCGCTGGCGGAGATGTCGAGGCGGCGGGCGACCTCGCGCAGGCTCAGGCCGAGCTCTTCACGGGCGCTGCGCAGCCGCTGCCCCACCTGCGTCGAATCGTCGACGGTCGAGCTGTTCGGCGGTTGTTTAGCCACAGCGCACATTATGAGGCAATCGGCTCGCGGCTGCGCGCCTCGGGGACGAAGTCTGGTGGCGCAATTGCAAGGTAGTGGGTGAACGACCAGTCGACGAAGCGCCTGTTGCCCATCAACTTGATCAGCGGCGCCAGGATCCGCGGCGGCACCCGCGGCACCAGCTTCTGCACCCGCAGCATCCACTTGAACTTCCACTCGTGCGAGTCGTGGAACTCGGCGTAGGCGGCGGCCGCCTGCTCGCGCGTCTGCCGCTCCTCGACGACGCCGCGCAGCTCGCGGCCGAGGGCGACGCCGAAGTAGAGCGCGGTGCGGATCCCCTCGGCGCTGAGCGGCAGGCAGTGGCCGGCCGAGTCGCCGGCGAAGAACACGCCGCCCTCGGTCGCGCGGCGCAGCTTGTGCGGGATCCAGTTGCCCTGGTACTCGTTCGGCTGCTTGCCGAGGTCCTCGGTCAGCAGCACGGTCGTGTCCTTGACGTGGAAGCGGGGATCGAAGGAGCCGACCCCGATCCGCAGCTCGTCGTCGGCCGGGAACGACCAGCCGTAGCCGGCCGGCACGTAGCGGCGGTCGATCCAGATCTCGAGATCTTCGTTCTTGCCGGCGGGGTGAACCTCGAGCCCGCGCGAGAGCGGTGCGTCGGGGGGCTGGTAGCCGTCGCCGCTGGTCAGCATCCGGCGCCAGCCGAGCGCGTCGACGACCAGCGGCGAGGAGATCGTGCCGCGGTCGGTCTCGACCGCGACCTGGCCGTCGGCGGCGAGCGGGCCGCGGCCGTTGACCTTGGCGGTCTCGAACTCGGCGTCGCAGTCCTCCCACAGCAGCTGGCAGAGCTGGCGGTAGTCGAAGGTGGAGAAGGTCCAGGGCAGCTTGTAGCGCGCGGTCCCGTGGGGCGTGTGCATGACCAGCGTGTCGAAGCGCTGGCACTCGCTCTCCATCAGACCCATCTGCCGCAGCCACTCGGTCGGGATGCCGCAGGCCGAGGTCTGGCGCTCGCCGATCTCGTAGCGGTCGATCAGCAGCACGTCGGCGCCCGAACCGGCCAGCTCGCGGGCGACCGCGAGGCCGGCGAAACTGGCGCCACAGATCAGCACATCGCGGCTTCCGTCAAGGGGCGTGCGTTCATCCCCCCGCTTGGTGGCTCGGACCGGCATCACCCGCAGCGTATCTGTCCCAGCCCTCGCTCGAAGGTTTCTGCCATCATGCCCTCTCCGTGTCCGCGACCGAGACCATGACCCCTGCGCCTAGCGCCACCCCCGTCGAGGGTTCCGGCGGCCTGCTTCTGCAGATCGACGGCCAGATCGTCCCCAACTACGCGGCGACGATGGTCGCCTTCGAGGAGGGCGACGTCGTCAGCGGCAAAGTCGTCCGCATCGACAAAGACGAGGTCCTGGTCGACATCGGCTACAAGGCCGAGGGGGTCATTCCCTCCAACGAGCTTTCGATCCGCAAGTCGGTCGACCCGCACGAAGAGGTCGAGCTGGGCGAGGAGGTCGACGCCCTGGTCCTCACCAAGGAGGACTCCGAGGGCCGCCTGATCCTCTCCAAGAAGCGCGCCCGCTTCGAGAAGGCCTGGCGCCGGATCGAGATCGCCGCCGACTCCGGCGAACCGGTCGAAGGCAGCGTCATCGAGGTCGTCAAGGGCGGTCTCATCCTCGACCTCGGGGTGCGCGGCTTCCTGCCCGCCTCGCTGGTCGACATCCGCCGCGTCCACAACCTGGACGAGTTCATGAGCCAGACGCTCGAGTGCAAAGTGATCGAGCTCAACCGCTCGCGCAACAACGTCGTCCTCTCGCGCCGCGCGGTGCTGGAGGAGGAGCGCAAGGAGGTCCGCGAGCAGATCCTCGGCCGCCTCGAGCCCGGCCAGGTGGTCGAAGGCAAGATTTCGAACATCGTCGACTTCGGCGCCTTCGTCGACCTCGACGGGATCGACGGTCTGATCCATATCTCCGAGCTTTCCTGGAGCCACGTCAACCATCCCTCCGAAGTCGTCGCGATCGGCGACACGGTGCGGATCAAAGTGCTGGACATCGACCGCGACCGCCAGCGCATCTCCCTCGGTCTGAAGCAGACCCAGGAGGACCCGTGGCAGCGTGTGATCAGCACCCACCGCCCGGGCGACGTGCTCGAGGGCACGGTGACCAAGGTCGTCGCCTTCGGCGCCTTCGTCGAAATCCTGCCCGGCGTCGAGGGCCTGGTCCACATCTCCGAGCTTGCCGACCACCACGTCGAGAACCCGAGCGAAGTGGTCGAGCCGGGCACCAAGCTGAACGTCAAGATCCTCGAGATCGACGAAGAGCGTCGCCGCCTCTCGCTCAGCATCAAGCGGGTCGAGGGGCAGAACATGCCGATGCAGGATCTCGGCGCGCAGATCGCCGCCGCCGAGGGTGCCGCCGCGCCGGCCGAGGAGGCCCCTGCGGAGGTGCCGATCGAGGAGATTCCCGAGCAGGCGCTGGCCGAGGACGCTGCCGTCGAGGCCGACGCCAGCGGCGAAGGCCCGGCTCCGTTCGAGGCCGACGCGGTGGTCGAGGCCGAGCCCGAGGCCGCCGTCGAGGTCGAGGCTCCCGCTGAGGTCGAGGCTCCCGCTGAGGCCGAGCCTGCCGCTGAGGCTGAGCCGGCTGCCGAGGAGGCAGAGCCGGTCGCCGAGGAGCCCGCCGCTGAGGCGCAGCCCGAGGCCGAGGCTGCCGCCGAGCCCGAGGCTCCGGCCGAGCCCGAGGAACCGACCGACTCCTAGTCGGCGATGCCGCTGACGATCGGCCTCACCGGCGGCATCGCGGCCGGTAAGTCCGAGGCGCTGGCGGCCTTTGCGCGGCTCGGCGCCGCGACCCTCTCCAGCGACGCCGTCGTCCACGAGCTGCTCGAATCCGAACCGCTGCGCGGCCGCCTGGTCGAGCGCTGGGGGGAGCGGGTCGCGCCCGACGGGGTCCTCGACCGGGCCGTGATCGGCTCGATCGTCTTCGCCGATCCCGAGGAGCTGACCTGGCTCGAGCAGCAGGTGCACCCGCTGGTCGGCGAGCGCACCGCCGCCTGGCTGCACTCGCTGCCGGCCGAGACCGAGATCGCCGTGGTCGAGGTGCCGCTGCTGTTCGAGGGCGGCCGCGACGGCGTCTTCGACACCACCGTCGCGATCGTCACCGGCGACGAGGTCCGCCGCGAGCGCGCCGCCGCCCGCGGCCACGCCCTGGTCGACGAGCGCGAGGCGCGGCAGCTGACGCAGGAGGAAAAGGCCGCCCGCGCCGACCACGTGGTCGCCAACGACGGCACCGTCGAGGACCTCGAGCGGGCGCTGTCCGCGCTGCTCGACAAGCTGAGGCGATGAGGAAGCGGAGGGCTCGGCGCCGGCGCCTCGTCGCCTTCGGCGGCGCCGCGGTGCTGCTCGGCCTCGTGGTCGGGATCCTGGTCGCCAGCGGCGCCTTCGACAAGGCGATCCAGGAGCTGACCCTGCCGCTCCGCCACGAGGACATCATCCGCCAGCAGGCGAAGGAAAAGGACGTCGACGCGGCGCTGATCGCGGCGGTGATCTACTCCGAGTCGAAGTTCATCGACCAGGAATCGAGCGCGGGGGCGAGGGGCCTGATGCAGATCACGCCGGAAGCGGCGGAATTCATCGAGAAGCAGAGCGGCGGCAGCACCTTCAAGCTCAGCGACCTCTCCGACCCCGAAATCAACATCCGCTACGGCACCTTCCTGTTGAAGGAACTGCTCGAACGCTACGACGGCGACGAGGTCGCCGCGCTCGCCGCCTACAACGCCGGGCCCGGCAACGCCGACAAGTGGGGCGGCAGCGACATGAGCCTCGACGACATCCCCTTCCCGGAAACCCGCGCCTACGTCGAAGAGGTGCTCGACAAGCGCGACGCCTACCGGCAGAAGTACGCTAAGGAGCTGGGCTACTGAACCCCGGCGCCCCCCGTCCGCGCGTCGCCGCCCTGGCGCTCGCCGTCGGCATCGTCCTCGCCGACTCCTCGATCGTCGTCCTCGCGCTGCCCGAGATCTACCGCGAACTCGACACCAGCGTCGCCGGCGTCACTTGGGTGCTGATCTCGTTCAACCTGGTGATGGCGCTGGCGGCGGTGCCGGCGGCGCTGCTCGCGCGCCGCGTCGGCCCCGGCCGGGCGGCGGCGGTGGGGCTGGCGATCTTCGCCGGCGCCGGCCTCGCCTGCGGCGTCTCCGACCACCTCTCGACCCTGATCGTCGCCCGCTGCGTGCAGGCGCTCGGCGGCGCCCTCGCGGTCACCGCCGCGCTCGAGCTGCTGCCGGCGACGGTCGGCTCCGAGCGCCGCGCCGCCGTCGTCTGGGCCAGCGCCGGCGCCACCGGGGCGGCGCTGGGGCCGGCGGTCGGCGGCATCCTCACCGAGCTCGTCTCCTGGCAATCGATCTTCCTGATCCAGGTGCCGGTGGCGCTGGCGGCCGCGGTGCCGATCCTCGCCGTCGCCCGGCACGAGATGGCGACCGGCGTCATCGAGCCCGAGCTGCGCCGCACCGGCCGTCCGCACCTGCTCGCCAACCTGGCGCTGGCGATGGTCTCGGCGGCGATCGCGGCGGCGCTCTTCCTCCTCGTCCTGCTGCTGATCGAAGGCTGGCGCCTGACCCCGATCGGGGCCGCGATCGTCGTCACCGTGATGCCGCTGGCGGCGCTGGCCGGCAGCCGGCTCGGCGGCCTGGTGCCGTCCTCGAAAGCGCGGGCCGCGGCGGGGGCGATCCTCGTCTCCGGCGGCCTCGGCGGCCTCGCCCTGCTGCCCAGCGCCGAGGTCTCGCTGACGGTGCCGCCGCAGATCCTGGTCGGGGTCGGCCTCTCGCTGGTGCTCTCGGCTCTGACCGAGACCGCGCTCGGCGGCCGCGCCCCGCAGGCGATCCACGGCGGCTGGACGATCTCCGCCCGCCACGCCGGCGTCTGCATCGGCCTGCTGCTGCTGACGCCGCTCTTCACCCACGAAATCGCCAAGCAGCGGACCGAGGCGATCGACGCCGGCACCGCGGTGATCCTCGATTCGCCGGTGCAGCCGCTGCTGAAGCTGAAGCTGGCGGGCAAGGTCGCCGACCGGCTCGATGAAGAGAAGGGCAAGGTGCCGACGATCGGGCCGGCCTTCGAACCGCTGCCCAACGACCCGATCGAGCGCGCCGAAACCGAACGGCTGCGGGCCGAACTGCAGGACCAGCTCGACCGCGGCGCCACCCACGCCTTCAGCAGCTCCTTCGCCCTGGCGGCGCTGATCGGGCTGCTGGCGCTGCTCCCGATCGGCCTCTCGCGGAGGCTCGAGCTGTGACCCGCAGCCGAATCCTGGTCGGCAGCGCGATCGCCGCCGCCCTCGCCCTCGTCGGCGTCTACCTCGCCGCCGGCGGTGCCTCCTACACGCCGGAGAAGACCCAGAACCCCTGCCAGCACCGCGCCTGGAGCGACCCCGGGTCGCTCGGCCAGATCGCCAACCAGTTCACGGTCTCGGCCCTCGACGGCGCCGCCTGCAAGCTCGGCGTCACCCGCGAGACGCTGGCCCGGGCACTGGCCACGCCGGCCGCCCGCGAACGTTTCGCCAAGCGCTACGGGATCGACGACGAAAAGCTGGCGGAAGCGATCCGCGCCGGCCTCGTCCGCGCCGTCGACGACGCCGAAGAAGCCGGCGCCCTCAGTCCGCTGCTCGCCGGCCCGGCGCGCGAGTTCGTCGAAGACGTGCCGCTGGAAGAGGCAATCGAAATCGTCAAGGGCGCGAAATCGTTCCTCGGCGACGCCGAAAGCTTCCTCGGCCCCGCCGGCACCCTGCTCGAACAGTTCCTGCCGTAGGCGGGAATTGCCGCTCGCGAGATTGACCCCACCAGGGGCTTGTCAATGTCGCGAGCGTCGCCGGGGAGGGTGCCGCCCACCCTTCGTGGGCAGGTAGGGCGGCTGGCACCCTCCCCTCTCGGGTCCAGGCGCACAAGTCACGTGGCGCGCGCATCCCGTGGTTCCTTTTTCGCCATATAGGAGAAGAAGGAACCACGGGATGAAGGGAGCGGCTGAATCTCAATCGCGCGGTTCCTTTTTTCCCTATTCGAGAAAAAGGAACCACGACTTTCGCGGGCTGGGCTCCGCCGCTCAGGGTTTGTGGCAGTCCTTTTCCGGACTATTCCCGGAAAAGCACGGCCACGATCTTGGGTCGCCCTGCCTGGGCGGCGCGGGATCGAAGCCCTTCAGCGCGTCGCGCGCCAGACCCAGAGCATGCAGAGGGGCTGCAGCGGCAGGCGCGCCCAGAGCGCCCAGCGCGGGATCTTCTTCAGGTCGAGGCCCTTGACCTCCTCCGGCGAGACCGCCATGTGGACGTTGGCGGGGAAGACCGCGACGAGCAGCGCCAGCAGCCACCAGCGGCCGAGACGGCGCGTCGCCGGATGCAGCACCGTTGCGGCCCCGACGATCTCGGCCGCACCGCTGACCGCGTTGATCTCCTTGCGCCGCCCGGCCAGCGCCGGCGGCACGATCGCTTCGTAGAAGCGCGGGTTGCGGAAGTGGTTGGCCCCGGCGGCGACGAAGAAGGCGGCGAGGGCTGCGCGCGAACGGCTCATCGCCGCATCCTCGCACTCTCAGTTGATCGATTCCACGAAAGGGCGCCCGCGGGACGTGGGCGCGCCGGGGAGGGTGCTCGCCACCCTCTCTGGGCAGGTAGGGCGGCGAGCACCCTCCCCTCCCCAGACAAGGCGTGCGAATCGCGTGCGCCCGGATCCCGTGGTTCCTTTGTTGCCCCGGGCGCGACAAAGGAACCAGGCGACGAGGGGATCGGCTTCCTTCCCATCTTGCGGTTCCTTTGTCGCCTATACGGCAACAAAGGAACCACGACTCTCGGGGGCGGGGGCTCGAGGCGGGGGGGTCTGTTTCCCCCCCCTCCCTTT
>JBEHWY010000045.1:0-22074 GCA_048498975.1 Actinomycetota bacterium
GCCGAGGTTCGCGGAGCCGAGGTCCGCGTAGCCGAGGTTCGCGGAGCGGAGGTTCGCGGAGCGGAGGTTCGCGGAGCCGAGGTTCGCGTAGCCGAGGTTCGCGGAGCCGAGGTTCGCGTAGCCGAGGTTCGCGGAGCCGAGGTCCGCGTAGCCGAGGTTCGCGGAGCCGAGGTCCGCGGAGCGGAGGTCCGCGGAGCCGAGGTTCGCGGAGCCGAGGTTCGCGGAGCGGAGGTCCGCGGAGCGGAGGTCCGCGGAGCCGAGGTTCGCGGAGCCGAGGTTCGCTCCGTTCTTCACCGCCTCTTCGACTGCCGTTCGAACGTCCTGCGCGTTCTCGGCGGTGTACAGCACCTTTCCGTTGAAGCGGTGCTTGATCTCGATCATGACGCCTTCCTTCCGTTGAAGCGGTGCTTGATCTCGATCATGACGCCTTCCTTTCGGGTTCGGTTTGAGGTGAAGAAGAGGGGTGATGCAGGTCGCGCCAACTCGGTGGCGCCGCCGCGATCAGGGCCAGGGCCAGGTGCTCGCGCTCGCGGGGGGTCAACTCGTTCAGCCGCAACTCGGAGTGCCAGTTCTGGCGAGGGAGGTCGCGGTCAGCGGCCAGACCGGCGAGCACCCGCCGCAACCTGGCCTCGCCGACGCCGGGGACGAGGCCGCGCTCGCTGCCGCCCTCCTTCGGGCCGAAGAGCAGGCGCAGCTTGTAGGTCGCCAGCTCGCGTGGCGGGTTGACGATCGCCGCGGCGACGATGCTCGGTGCCTGCCCTCGCAGCGCCCGGCGCTGGCGGGAGCGCGCCGCCTTCGTCGCGGAACCCCGGCGGCCGATGGCGCGCATGTAGACGACGGTCGCGCTCATGGTTCCGCCCCGCTCTCGGTCACGCCGGCCGGCGGGGCGGGCAGCGCCCGCTTGAGCGCGGCGCCGAGCTTGCGCGGACCGCGCTCCAACCCGCGAAGGCCGGCGTTCGGCAGTCCGGCGTAGAGATCGTCGCGCCGCTGGGCCTTGATCACGTTGTTGTAGATGTCCCGGAACTGAGCCCTGACCGTCGGCTCGTCGGCTTTCATGTAGCTCAGGTAGGGGCCGCTGATCTGGCGGACCGCCTCGGCCGCTGCCGGGCACTGCTCTTCGAGCCAGCGTTGCGCTTTGTCGGGGTCTGCGATGCGAGCGGCGCGGTGCGCAAGTCGCCACGCCTCGCCCGCGCTCAGGTCGTCGCGGGAAAGCTCGTTGATCTTGGCGAGGATCTGGGCGCCGTTGGGCGGGAACTCCCGACCGTCGCGATACAGCGCCTCGACGGCGACCACGACCTGCTCGCCCGGTAGGTGCTGCAGGTCCCGGAAGCCCTTCTCGGCGACGGGCCCGTCGGGGGCGGCGACGTGCGGCCAGTTGACCCGCATCAGCGCGAGCGTTTCCATCCACTCGGCCCGGGTCATGCCGCGGCCGCCCTTTCAGCAGCGCGAGCCTCGGCAGCCTCCCGCTCGAGGCGGCGAAGATCATCAGTGACGGAGGCTCGCGCCTGCGACGCGCTCGAACCCGCCGCGACAGCCCGCGGCTTCGCCCGCTCCAGCCAGTTCCGCCAAGCCCAGGCGACGTCGGTGAGTGGCCTCTTCTCGCCGGGGCCGTCGACCCAGTAGTGGGCGAACTTCTCGACCTCCGCGTCGAGGTCTCGGTCGGCGAAGTCGGCGCAGACCTTCAGCGCCGCATCGACCTTCGGCGGCTTGGCGCCGCGGGAGAAAGCGACGTGATCCAGTCGCCGGACGATCACGTCGGCCGCCGTCGTCTCCTCTTCCTTTTCCCCCTTCCCTTCCCCTTCCACTTCCGGGTCGGAGTCGTCCGGTACAAGTACGGGAGCGCTACCGGACTCCTCCTCGCCCGCTGGGGGAGCGGGGATCTCGGACGCCTTCGGCTTGTTTATGACCTGGTGGTCGTTGAAGTCGTGGCACTGGATGTAGGCCTCTCCGTCGACCTCGTAGCGGACGATCAGTCCGGCTCCCTGAAGCTCCCCCAACCACTCCCGTAGGAGTACGGGAGTCACGTCCTCATCGGTCGGGAAGACCTCGCCGATGATCCACTGCGGCAGCTCCTGCAGGCGGCCCTCATCGTCGGCGAGGTTCCAGAGGTGGATGTTCAGCAGGCGCGCGTCGCGGGAGACCGCGCGGACCTTCCGGTGTTTCGGATAGGCGGGCTTCACAGTCCTGATCCGGGCCACCTAGGCCACTCGCTCCAGGTCGGCGTCGAGCTGGCGGTCAAGCTCCCGCTCGAGCATGGCCGCCTCGACTCGCTCCAGCGTCTTCACCACCGTCGCCTGCGTGATCAGGTCGGCGGCCTCGCCCTTGTTGGCCGGCTTCTCCCCGCCGAGCCCCAGCTTGTAGAGGTAGCCGCGCTGGCCCTTGGTCACCTCGTCTTCGCGCCAGGCTGCCTTGGAGTCGGCGAGGATCCGGTTGCCGTGCTTGCGGATCGTCTCCTCGGCGGCGCCGGTCGCGTAGCCGAAGTCGAGCCCGCGGGCGAGGAAGCGGAAGCTCTTCGCGTCGCCCTTGACCAGCAGCACGTCGAAGTGCTCGCCGTCGACCTGGGGCCAGAGGACCACCGTCTGCTCCGTGCTGAGCGGGATCGTCCACTTGTCGGCGATCACCGTCCAGTTCATGCGCTCGCGGCTGAAGAACTCGATCGATTCGGCGTTGCGGCGGCGGCGCTCGTCGCGGGCGTTGACGGCTTGCTGGCGCTCCTGCTCGCCGGCGCCCTCTTCCTCACGCTCGGCCTCGGCTGCTTCGCGGTCCTCACGCTGGCGGGCGGTGATCACGTCCTCGCCATCGAGCAGCGACTTCAGCCCGAACAGCGCCGGCAGCGAGGCGATGGAGTTCTCCTCACTCGCCCCGACCACGTCCAGGATCAGGCAGTCGCTCTTGCCCGGGTACAGCCGCAGCCCGCGGCCAACGATCTGCGTGTACTTCACCGAGCTCTTGGTCGGCGCGGCGATGATGATGCACGAGACGCTCGGCTCGTCGAAGCCCTCGGTCAGCACGCCGACGTTGGCGAGGATCTGCGTCTCGCCGGTGTGCAGGCGGCGCAGGATCGCGGCCCGTTCCTCGGCCGGCGTGGTCCCGTCGATCGCCTCGGCGGCGAAGCCCGCGGTGCGGAAGACCTCGGCGCAGTGGTGGGCCATCGCCACCGTCGGGCAGAAGACCAGGGACTTGCGCCCCTCCCCGTGCTCCATATAAGAGGCGAGCACGTCGGAGAGAGCGCCCGCGTCCTCCAGGGCGTCGGCCAGGGCCTCGCTCTGGAAGTCGCCGTGGCTCTTCTTCACCGCGGAGAGGTCGACTTCGACCGAGATCTTCTTCCCCCGCGGCGGGCAGAGGTAGCCCTGGTCGACCATCCACTCGATGGAGCGGGCGAAGACGATCTCGAAGCCCAGGTCCTCAAGGCTCTTGCCGTCGGCGCGTTCGGGCGTCGCCGTCACCGCCAGGATCAGCCCGGTGACGTGGTCCATCACCCGCTGGTAGGAGTCGGCGATCGCGTGGTGTCCCTCGTCCACGATGGTCAGGGCGAAGTCGCGGGGGAGCTGTTCAAGGCGCGATTGCCGGGCAAGCGTCTGCACCGAGGCGATGACGACCGGCGAGTGCACGTCGTTGCGCCCGGCCTTCACGAAGCCGATCGACATCTCCAGCTCGGGCGCGATCGCGACCAGCTTGTCGCGGGCCTGCGTCAGCAGCTCGTCGCGGTGGGCGAGGATCAGGACCTGGCCGCCCGCCTCGACCGTGGCGACGATCTGCGGGACGGTCTCGGGAGCGACGACTACCTCGGCGGCGACCGTCCCGAAGATGATCGTCTTGCCGCCGCCGGTAGGCAGCACCGCGAGCTGGCGGTCGACGCCGCGGGCCGCCGCCGCCTTGATCGCGGCGACGCATTCAGCCTGGTAGTCGCGTAGGACGAGGCCGCTCACAGCGCCTCCCGCCCGTCGCTGAACTTCACGTCGGTCGCGAACGGCGCCGCCTTCTTCTCACCGTGGCCGCTGGCGAGGCACCACCCTTCGCCCCGAAACCCTGGGTCGTGCGGAGTGGTCGCCTTGCAACTCGGGCACCACAGCAGTTCGGTTTCTCCCGGCTTGAACCAGCGATCTCCGCAGTAGACCTTGAAGCCGCGGGCGCGCCCGGTGAGCAGGTAGTCGATCCAGGTGGCGTTCCGGTCGACGCGGCCGCCCCACAGAACCGGCCTCCCATCGAACGCGCGGGTCCGGTAGACCCACTTACGCATCTGGTGCCAGAACCAGTAGCGGAGCTGACCGCGCAACTCGATCCGCCAGACGGCGATCGCGTCGGGATGGGCGCGCTCGCACTCCTCGTGCCAGCCCTCTTCGATCCAGTAGCAGCGGCAGTCGACCGGAAGTTCACCGTCCTCGTCTTCGCCGTGGGGCCACGCCGGGCAGTCCTGCTGGTCCAGCGGGCGCATGTAGCGACGGCAAGCGCGGTACCGACGTGCGGGGCCACAATCCATTTCGGCCGCCGCGGCGCGCTTGGCCGCACGGCGAGAGACACCCTCGGCCGGGTACCAGACCAACGGATCGTCTTCGCTGATCGCGATCGGCAGGACGGACACCTACGCCGCCTTCCTCTCGATGCGCTCAAGCGCCGCGGGCACCTTCGCCGCCAGCCGCTCGCGCGCTTCCGGGGCGGGCTCGCGGCCGGCGAGAACGTCGGCAAGCGCAACCACGTCGTCGCGGACCACGTACATGCGGGTCCCGGACCCGTCGCGGATCGCCCGTTTGCGTTGCTCGGCAACGCTTTGCAACGGTTTGTCGGGCCTACCGGGGGTACCGCGTCGCGCGTGGCCATGTTCAGCCCTACAGGTCGCGTCGCAGTAGCGTTTGTTCGGGCGCCGCCGGGGGATCTTCTTGCCGCACCACTCGCAGTAGCGAGGGGCGCGCTTGTTCACTGCCACGGCGCCGCGCTCCGCTGGTCGAAGACGCTGCCGTGCCCGCTCCCCGGCGCGTTCACCTTCTGCTCGATCAGGGTGAGGAGCTGCTCGCCTTCTCGGCGGCCGTCCTCACGACCGTGTTCGTAGCCGCGCTCATAGCCGTGTCGCCGACCCAGCGCGACGGCCAGGAGCACGGCGACTATCTGCGCCAGGAAGATGGCCGTCGAGAACGTCACTGCTGCGCCCCCCCCGGTGCCTGGAGATCCGCGAGGGCCTCGCCCACAACGAGGTCAGTCCGGAAGCGCTCCATGATGTAGTGCGTCGCGAACTCGGCCTTGTGGTGGGCGCTTAGCTCGCTGTCCTTGATCGCGCGCTCGACCTCTTCTTCGACCGCACCGCCGACGATGTGCTCGGACTGCGAGGTACCGACGTAGCTCACGCCCTCACCGCCGATCCCGTCTCGACCTTCTCGAACTTCGCGCCGGGAAGCTCGGGAGCCACGCCGCCATTGACTTTCACCTGGCCGTGCATCCAGCGGTCCAAGGCGACCTTGTCCACCACCTTCAGCGGCGTCCCGTCCGGGAGCTTGTCCGGCAGGGCGTCGAAGTCGACGACGGTGGCGGTCCAGCGCTTGGGCGAGGAGAACCCCTTGAGCTTGGGCGGCGCGGCGGCCTGCTCGGGTGGCAGCGAGGCGATGGCCTGCTCGGTGACCTGGGCGCGCTCGGCCTCTCGACGAGCCTCGGCCGCCAGCTCCTCAGCCGCTCGCCGATCCTCGACGCTCGTCTGCTCGCCAGCAAGCTCGGCCGCTTCGCGCTCGGCCTGCTCGGCCTCCTCACGTTTGGCGCGAGCCTCGGCCTCGATTCGGGCTCGCTCTTCCTCGGCAGCCTGCTGCGCCTCTTCGACACGCTTTTCCTCGGCTTTCTCCCAAGCCCGGATCGTGCCCTTGACCTCTTTCTCGACTGCGAGGAAGGGCGCTTCCATCCCGTCGTAGACGCGTTTGATCTCTTCGGCGGCGTCCTTGCGCGGTTTCGTCAGGGACACGCGCTCGGCTTTGATCTCGCCCGCCCGTCGCTTGACGGCTTTGGCCAGCTCGAGCGCGGCTTCTGCCGTCGCCTCGGAGTCGACGATGATCGACTGGGCCTGCTCGCGGGCGCGGGCGACCTCGGCCTCCACGTCCTCTGGGGAGGTCGGCAGGTTGGCCGGGACCAGTTCGACGAGCCCGGAGTCGGCGATCGCGTCCACGACGTCGGTGCGGTTGGCGACCTCGGCGCTCATGCGACCGCCTCCTCGGGGCGCCCGGTGAGCAGGTAGCCCTTCTCCCGGTGCGCGGTCTTGGCGGCGAGGAAGACCTCCTCGGTCGCGTGGCTCTCGGTCGCGTCGTAGTTGCCGTCGGGGCCGAGCCGGACCACGAGCCGCACGTCGGAGGCCGAGTAGCCGGACTCCACGGCCGCCAGCTCATAGCCCGCGAGCGCGATCAGATTCTCGTCGTAGGGCGGGCGCAGTCGACCCGGCGGCTCCTCGTCCTTACGGAGCTTCTCGTAACTCCAGGCCGAGACCGTTTTGTAGTCGACGCGGACCAGCTTGCCGGCGCGCGGGCCCTTGCGCGGGATGCAGAAGAGGTCCCCGCGCCCGGCGAACTGCCACGTCGTGGAGGCGACGAAGTACTCGGCGTCGATGACCTCCGGTTCCTCGTCGATCACCCACTTGACCCCGGCGCTGATCCACGGCCGCAGGTCATCGGGGTAGTCGGCGAGGTTCGGCACCACGCCGTCGCGGATCAGCGCGAGCAACATGTCGTGGGCGACATCGCCCCGCTTGCGGGCCTCGCCCCAGATGGAGTCGTAGTGCAGGCCGATGGCCTGCAGCTCGCGGCGAAGCTCGGCCTGCGTCAGGGAGGCGATCTCGACCTCGCCGCGCTTGGCGAGTTCGATCACCGCTTCCTCTTGCATCTTCACCGCTTTGGGCATCAGCGCGGGGATCTCGAAGATGCCGGCGATGGTCGACACCGACGGCCAGGTCTCTTTGCGGCCGCCGACGCGGTAGGCGCGGCGCTGGGGTTTGCCGTCGACACCGACGGAGTCCCAGAAGCGGACCTCCACGCCGTTGGGCAGGGTCTCGATGCGGTTGGGCTCGCGGCTCAGGGACATCAGCCCGCACCTCCAGCCTGCGGCTGAGTCGCCCTCTTGTCCTGGGCCATCCGCTCGAACTCAGCGCCCAGCTTCGTGGCCTGGTCGAGCGTCAGGTTTTCCAGGGAGCGGCGCACGCCCTCGGCGTCCTCGCCGCCCACCCACGGAGCGCCGGCGGCGGTGAGCGCCATTCCCAATTCGCGGTAGGTGGGCTTCAGCGCGGCGATGGCTTTGCGAAGCTCGATGACCTTTTCGCCGGGGATTTTCGGTCCGGGCGTCGGTCCCGCCGTCTGCTGCGGGGCGGGCGCCCGCTGGGACTGCTCGGCGGTCTCGGCGTCGGGGCTCGACTGGCCGTCCTCTACGTCCTGCGTGAATAGGGCTGAGGCGCCGGTCACCGCGAGCACCACGTCGACCCGCGCCCGCTTCTCGGCCATCTTCACGACCGTGTTCCAGGTGTCGGGCAGATCGGGGTTGTCGATTTCCCCCGTCGCCTGGGACGCGATCTTCTCGTCGCCGGCGTCGAAGTTGGCGCCGCAGCCACCGATTTTCGCGAAGCAGTACCAGCCGGGGTCGGCGTTCGGGTTGTTGCGCGGCGGGTACTTCGAGCGCTTGATCGTCTCCGCGCCGCACTCGGGACACGTCCGGTCCTGAGTGCGCTTGCCGTACTTCTTCTCGCGGGTGGTGCAGATGCCCTCGCCGTAGCCGAGCCGCGCACCGGTCGGCGCGTGGTAGGCGGTCGCCCGCGAGATGACGGTCAGGTGGTGGTCGGCCTCCCAGCGCTTTTCGTTGACGAGCTGTACGTCGAGCTGGAAGAGGACCGACAGCTTCTCGGCGCCGGGCTTCAGCAGCGTGGGCTTGCTCCCGGTGCCGGGAATCACGCCGTAGTCGACCTCAGCTTTCATGGCCTTCTGCTGGGCCTGCTCGATGACGCTCAGGCGCTCGACCAGCTCGTCGGCGGTGACCGACGGCGTGACGGCCAGTTCGGTACCCCCGGTCGGCACGAGGGCGCCGAGGTCCGGAACCGTCGGTACATCCTCAACTACAGTCGCGTCCACGACCTCGGCCCCGTTCTCCGCGGCGCTCACGACCGCGCCTCCAAGTCCCGCACGACCTCCAACAGCGTGAGGTACTGCTCGCGGGCTTCGCCGAGCTTGATCCCGGCGCGGCCGACCGCCGCGTCGCCGAGGGGGTTGCCCCAGACGAAGCCGCCGATGCTGGCGAGGATCGTCTCGGCCTCCCCCACCTTCTGGGCGAAGTCGGCGATCCGGCGCTCGGCGAACGCCAGCGCCTCGGCGTCGATGGGCGAGTCCTCGTCGACCGGCGCCGCACCGCGGCCCCGCATCGCTCGGTACATCGCCATGTCGACCAGGTGGCCGTCGTCTGCGGCCTCCAGGATCTCGGGTAGGGTTGGGTCAGCGGTCCTCAAGGGTGCCTCCTTGTGGGTCGGGCGGTCGGGCGTGTCAGCGCCGCGGCCGCTGTTTTCGTTGAGGGGGTGGCGGAAGGTCATCGGGGATCAGGCCGCCCGTCTCAGTTCTCGGGCTTCCTCGAAGTGGTCCCGCCTGCTGCGGTAGTCGAAGTACTCGGCGCCGAGGTCGACGGGCTCGCTCGGGGCGGGCCGGTGGCGCTCGGGGCGCGGGCGGGTCAGGCGCGCGATCAACGTGGCGACGCCGATCACCGCGGCGGCGAAGACGGCGCCGACCAGCAGGGAGGCGCCGGCGTCGGCGAGGGCGGCGAGGATCATTCGGCACCCCCGCTCACCGACATGACGTAGCCCTTGGCCGGGTGGTAGGAGGCGTGCTTGAACTCGATGCCCCTGAAGTTGATGTTCTGGATTGGGCGCCCCGACGCCTCGCAGTCGGGGATCAGGCAGGGCATCAGCTCCAGCATCATCGGCGCCGGTTTGTCCAAGCGCCGGTCGAAGACCCAGCCCAGATCGCGGCATTCCGAGCAGGCGTACTCGCGGGCCATAACTAGACCACCAGCCCCGCCGTAGCCCGCTGCGCCGAGACGAGGCGACCGGTCTCCTCGTCCTCGAACTCCATGTAGTGGCAGTCGCCGTGGACGATTTCTGCCGCCAGTTCCAAGGCTGCCCAGACGCCGCAGCCGGTTGCCTCGTCCAGCTCGGCCGCCAGGTCGACCAGCGAGCCGCACGGGATGCGGCGGTCGTGCTGGTCGCTCGCGCAGGTCGGGTGGGTGACTTCGACCAGGAAGCTCATGCGGCGGCCCTTGCCACGGTGTCCCGCCCGAGCAGATGGTCGGTGGTGACCCCGAGTCGATCAGCGAGGGACACCAAATGCTTGGTTGGAATCTGCGTCTCCCCGCTCTCCCAGCGCCGCACCTGGTGCTCGCCTATGCCGAGCAGGTCGGCGACGGCGGGGCGGCTCAGGTCGGCGGCTTCACGCAACTCCTTGAGGCGATTCGTGTGTGCGGCGTCCGTCATTTCTAGTCAACCTAACAGGTTGACGAAAAAAGTCAACCCAAAAGGTTGACGATTGGCGGAAACTCCGAAACTCACCTAGGGTTCGCGCAGTGAGACGCCCCCCGGTGCTCCAAGAACTACGAGCGGTGCTGAGCGAGAAACGTCACGCGGCCGGCGCCAACTACAGCCACGTCGCGGCGATCATCGACCAGGACGCCAACTCGGTTCGGAAGTTCGAGCGGGGCGAGTCCGGCCCGAAGTTCAGCCGAGTGGACGACTGGGTAGCGGCCTACGCGGAGGTCTGCGGGTGCGACCCAGCAGAGATCTGGCGCGAGGTGCTGCGCCGAGCCATCGGCGCAGATTCGGGAGAGCCGGGCGGCGAGAAGTCGCAGCGCGGGCGTCGATAGCGTCAAGTCGTCGACGCAGTTGGGTCCGTGCCGCACGGAGCTCGGCCGTCTCGGCTGCGGGGTCGATTTCACGGAGTTGCCACAGAGCGGTGTAGGCGATGGTCATCGCCCGCTCGGCCTGCCTCGCCCGTTCCTGCTCGCCTGTCCCCTGGCTCTTCTCGATCATTCAGTTCCCCTAGTACAAAGCTGCTGAGCGGGGCACCCTAGCCAACGGGGTTTGGATTGTGGCGATTACATGGTGGAGGGCGCTTTAGCGGTGCTCTTCTCGAAACCGATCAGAGAGACGACCAGGGGCACGCGCGGCGCGTCGGTCGCGGCCAGCCGCTCGCGGGCCTGCGCCTGCGCCTCCATGATCCGATGCATCGCGTCCTCAAGGATCGCCATCGTTTCCTGCCAGCCCTGCTCGTCAACCGCGCCCTCGTGCAGGCTGTGGTGGCGGTCGCCGCGGCGCTCGAAGGTCCCATCGTTGACCGACTCGCTGAGCAGTTTGCCGGTCTCGCGCAGCTGCATCGCGACGATCGCACGCTGCATCGCGGGCGGAACCTGCAACCACTCCTCCTCGCTGAAGAAGGCGCGCTCGGTCGCACGGTAGAAGTGCTCGGTCGCGCCGCGGACCTGGCGCTTGTCGACCAGTTCGATAAACCCTGCCTTCGCCAGCTCGCGCACATGGTACGCGACGAGGCTCGAATCCTCGCCGAGTTCCTTGGCCAACTCCGAAGGGCTGGCGGTCCGCAAGTTGAGGACGTGCAGAGCGTGCACGCGATGGGGATGGCTGAGCGCTCGGATCAGGTCGAACGCCTTGTCCGTGGTCTCGGTCGTCAATGGCTCCCCCTTCTTAGTGGACTCCCCCTGAGCAAGAACGCTAGCCCTTTTCACTCGGCGTTGCCAAACCGATCCGGGGTCTGACCGCTGTAGCCGCCTCCAGCATTCGTACCTTCCCTTGGGTAACCGAACCGGGGAAGGGGGTGAGGCGGAATGAAGATCGCGACCTGCGGAACGACGGTGCCCGTCGTCCAGATCCAGAAGATGGGCTAAGCGCCCGAGGGGGCCGGCCCATCTCGGTCGGCCCCCTGGATTCCACCAACAGAAGGGAGCACCTTATGTCCATCATCCGAGTCGCCTACGCCTGCATCTTCGAACACCGCCGCGAGTTGGGCATCCCGTCGCGTAGCGCCCCGCTGGCCGAGCGCCAAGCCTGGGCCGAGAGTGTCCGCGAGCGCCAGGGTCGCGGCGAGGAGATCGACTGGCTGGAGAGGCGCGAGCTAGAAGCGATGGCCGCGCGGGCGGACTTACAGCCCGCGCAATAGATCCGCCGGCTCCAGGCCGAGCGCCCGCGCGATCTTCACCAGCGTGGTCAACCGGGGGTCTCGCTTACCCAACTCGATCATGCTGATTTCGGGCGTGTGCATCTCGACCAACGCCGCCAATTCTTCCTGGGTCAGGTCGCGGCTCAGGCGATGGTGGCGGATCGTCTCCCCGACGGCGGCTTGCGGCTTCACGACCGCCGAACGCTGACGACCCTAGACGCCCGCGTCTAGAATGAATAAGCTAAATCGCGTGATGAGTTCTGAGCGTTCAAAGATCGCTCGCAAAGCAGCCCACGAGCGTTCCCATCCGCACCCCCTACGGTCCAAGATCCAGCGCTGGCTGAGGGTGGAAGGTCCAACCCCCCTGGCCACCCTCAGCGAGCGCTTGAAGCAATCGCGCTCCGTGGTCCACTACCACGTCTTCGTGCTGGAGAGCTACGGGCTCGCCCGGTGTCGACGCGACGGCGTGGTCGAGATCCTCTCGCCTTCCTCCTAAGCCACCCCCGGCAACGACAAAGAGCCCCCGCCATCCTCTCCGTGGCGGGGGCTCTGGTTGTAGCGCTAAGGTGGTCGGACTGCACATGAAGATCGCCAGGACTTATGACAACGCACTACAACTAAGACGCTTGCTGCGCCAGCCAGGCTTCGTCGGGACTCAGGTCTGGGAGATGTCCGACGAGGAAGTCTTCAAACGAGCCGAACGCGTCGTCGAGGGCCTGCAAGAGGCGCTACCCAAGCTCGCCGAAGCTGGCAGGCTCTTCGGCGAATCGCACACCCGCAGCGTGAGAGCGCTGGGCATACTCGGGAAATCGCTCGCGCTGGCTTAGCGGCCAGTTTCCCAAAAAACCAGCCGCTCGTTTCAGACCCCCACAACGACGAAGACCCCCGCCGCCTCGAAGGGCGACGGGGGTCTCGTATCGGCTGCGAAGCCGAGGGTAGCTGCAGCGGCGAACCGCGCCGTTGGCTACCCGTGCCGCTGCTACTTGCCGGGGAAGACCGCGCCGAGCGCGAAGGCGCCGACGGTCCCGAACAGGATCCCGACCCCCTCCGGCACGTGCAGGAAGTAGGCCGCGATGCCACCGAGCGCGGCGCCGGCGGCGCCCGCGGTCGGGGTGGTGCTCTGAAGTCGCTTCTTCATGTTCACCTCCTCTCGGCTAGTCGCCGTACTTGCAGATTTCGGCCAGACGCCGGAGGGCGCGGCCGATGGCGGTGAAGAAGTCGGCGATGCGACTCATCGCTGCCTTAGTGCCAGGCGGGCCGGGCGACGACGCCCTGGTCGAAGTCGGACATGGCCCGTTCCTTCAGCGCGACGCAGCCGCCGTTGGATTGGGAGCCGTCCGACGCCGAGGTGTTGCCCTCGATCGTCTTCACCATCGTGTCGCCGTACTTCGGCGTCTCGCGGACGACGACGACGTGCTCGCCGCCCCATAGGCAGCCGATGTCGCCGGGCTGTGCCGCCACGACGGGCACCGAGACGAAGCCGTTGGCGCCGGCCAGCGCGTCGGCGGTGATGTAGGGCGCGTAGCCCATCCGGATCCGGTTGGGGATCTTGGCACCGCCGAGTTTGCAGACGACCCAGCAGGCGAAGCACCCGCACCAGAAGACCGGGCCGGTGTAGCCGGTGAACTGGATGAACTTTGAGACCTGCGCGCCCCAGTTGGATTCGGCCGGTTCCTCGTGGACGCCGACCAGCTTCAGGGCCCTGTCGACCGCCTTTTCGCCGGCCGACTTCGCGTAGCGCTTGCGCAGGGTGCGCCGGTAGAGCGCCCGCGCCTTGCACGCCGCGGCCTCAGCCGGGTTGGCCTTGCGCCCGCGGATCAGCCTCTGGGTGCCCTCGGAGATCGTGCCGCGCCGCAGCTTGCGGACCGCGAGTCCCACGGCGCCCATGCAGCGCGCGACCTCGTGGGCGGCCTCGAAGGTCTCCCGGCCGAGTTCGCCGTCCTCGGCGATCAGGCGGTCGATCTTGAAGTGGGCGAAGCGCCTGTTGATCTGCCCTTGCAGGGCGCGGATGTCCTCACCTTTCAATGGTGGGGAGGCGAGATGCAGGGGCCGGTGGACCGCCTTGCCGGCGGCTTTGGTTCGGGTGGGCACGAGTGCCCTCCTTTCGGGATGTAGGGGCCGCTCAGCGGCGGCGGGGTCAGAACAGGAAGTGGATGAGGCCGCCCGCGACTTCGTGGACCGACGGGCCGCCGACCTTGGGCGAGGCGACGGCGAGCGTCAGCGCGATTCCGCCGAACTCGATGCGACGCAGGCGAGCGGGGATGTCCCCCTCGAGCAGCTGGTAGAGCCCGCGCCGGTCGCTCTCGTTGAGTTCCACCGGCTCCTTGTCGGAGTCGCGGCGATCCCTGCGGTCCCTGCTCAAGCGATCCTCCTTCGGTGTGGGTTTGGTACGGTCGCGGCCGTTATGGCGGAAGCGGCGCAGAGCAAAACGCGGGTCATCGCCCTCATCGCAGCGCTGCTGCTGGCGGTCGGGGCCTTCGGCCCGTGGCAGGCGACCTTCCTCGTCGACCGCACGGGCATCGAAGGCGACGGCGTGTTCACGCTCGGAGCGGCGGTCATTGCCGGGCTCGTGGTCTACCTCGCAGCGGCCGGCTCAACCTGGAACCTGCTTGCGGGCGTCCTCGCCGGACTCGCGGCGGTCGTCGCCATCGTGGACCTGGTCCGGGTCGCCAACTCCAGCAGCGAGGTCTTTGGGCGAAACGTCCACCTCGTGAGTCCCGGCTGGGGGCTCTGGGTAAGCGCCGTCGCCGCTGTGGTGTTGGGCGTGGCGGCGGTGACCTTGTGGACGGAGGACGCAGGGTGATGCGACTCCGAATCTACCTACCGATCTTGCTCGTGGCAACGGCGCTGCTCGTGTTCTGCGCGCCAGAGGCGGGGGCACAATCCCCGCTCCGCTTCATCCTCACTGGAGAAGCAGCCCGCAACCTAATCCGCGGTGAAGGCGGGCATCCCCACGAGTGCAAACGCCTTGGCCCGCGTCGGCTTCGTTGCAACGCGACCTTCTGGTATGAGCGCCACGAAGCCGAAGAAGAAGAAGACGGCTCGCTTGTGAATGAAGTCGTGACCCCGGTGTCGGAAGAACGCTGGGTTGTGGTCGGTCTGTCTGCTACCTAGCCGAGAACCGCGGCCCATAGCGCCCGGTCCCGAACGGTGACAGCACCGCTAGTCGCTTTGAACTGGATGCTCAGCGTGTAGGTACCAGCGGCGAGGCGTTGGACGATGCAAAAGCCGCCGAACGAATCATTACCGAGCACTTCACCCGTCGCTGAAAATTCGGTGCCGATTTCCGCCGAGTTTCTTATCAGGCCACCGGCGTAGGTGGTCAGCCGCTCAAGTGCGGTCGATGCAGTCGCTTCTTGGGTTCCGTAGTTCGCCTTGAGTTGGTTCGTGCCCAAGAAGATCGCCGCTCGGCCACCCGATCCGGACTCTGCTTTCCAGTTCGCCGAGTAGCCGACCAGAAGTAGGGCGTTTTCCGGAACAACAATTCCGCTGATTTCGTCGGGCGTCGCCATCTTGCCAAAGCTCGTGTTGGTCCGGCTCTGTTCGGTGGCGATGACTTTCGGCGTGTACCACGTCAGCTTGGCTTGGGAGAGCTTGTCGGTCGGGATTGAGCCAGATGCAAGGTTGGCTAGCGCTGCCCCTGATCCGAGCTTCGCCGACGTCACCGCCCCGTCGTCCACCTTCGCCGTGGTCACTGCTTTGTCGGCCAGCGTCGCCGTATCCACTACCCCGGCGCCGAGCTGGAGGTTCCCTTCTTTGTCGATCGTCGCGTCGCCGCTCATCGCCTTGAAGGCGCCCGCGCCGGTCGATCCGCAGATGAGGAGCTTGCCGGCGGCGCCGCCGACCAGCTGACCCGGCGCGATCGCGTCCAGCTCGGAGTCGACTTTTTCGGCCAGCGCTTTCATGTCGGCCGGGACGTTGTTGTTGTCGTCCGCCTCGGGGTAGGGAAGAAAATGGGGCGCTCCGGTGTTTTTGGCCATCTGCTCGCCCCCTCCTCAGAGGCCGCTTTCGATTTCGTCGGAGTAGGTGCCGAGGTCAGAGTCGGCGTCGGCGTAGGTGGTGTGGGCGGCGTCGATGTCCGCGTAGGTGGCGCTGTCGAAGGCTTCGTAGTCCAGTACCTCCCACGCTGGCAGCGCGGCCCGCAAGGCGGCTCGCGTCCGTTCCTCGTCTGGCGTCTGGGAGGCCAGGGTGCGGATGTAGTGGACGCCGGGTTCGGGGGTGCGCGGGCGGATGACGAAGACCAGGGGCTCGGCGCCGACGGGCCGCAGGGTGCGTAGCCCCGCGATCCTGATCGCCGGCTCCCTCCCCCGCGCCCAGCCGGTCGGCTCGCGGATCTCGTTGCGCATCTGCGCCTCGGTCATCTCCGGGGTCAGCACCACCCCGACGTACTGGGCGAGGTAGGGCAGGCACGCCGCCGGGCAGAGGTCGACGTCGAAGAGGATCCCGAACGCCGGCATGTCGGCGCGTTCGCGAACGATGTCATAGAGCGACTGAAGTGGCGCGCACCAGCCTTCGCAGAAGCGCCGCAGTGGGTAGCCGTTGGCCTCGTCGTCTTCGACGTGGAAGCCGAGCGAGAAGTAGAGCAGCTCCCAGAGGTTGGCGCCGGTATCAGCGGGGGGCGGGAGCGGCGGCGCGGTGGGCGGGTCGAAGACGAGAGCCATCAGCGCACCGCCGCCGGTGCCATCCGCTCGAGCACAAGCGGGCGGTGGTAGAGCGTCACCGATTCGTACATCCCGCGCAGCCGGTAGTTGAGGATCTTGGCGTGATTGGGGCCGCTGTCGTTGGAGCTGTCGCGGGTCGCCATTTCCAGCCTCTCGGTCGGTTCGTGTTTGCTCGGGTTGTAGGAGCTGCCGGGCGCGAAGAACGTCACCGGTTCGCCATCGATCCGCAGCTCGACCCAGCCTTCGCGGGCGAAGAGGAAGTCGAGCTCCACATGCACCCACGCCTCCTTCACCAGCGGCGTTTCCCAGGGGATGTCGAAGCCGTGCGAGGCGTTGCGCTGCCACATGATCGAGGCGGTCGGGTCGCCGTTGATGGCGATCTCCCAGGGGCCGGTGCCGGCGAAGGGCGGCCCGTAGTAGGCGAGCACGGACATGAAGCCGTTTTCTTCGCCGACCGCCGGCGTGGATTCGGGGAAGTCGGCCGGCAGGTAGAAGGCGCCGCTCAGCCTGTAGACGCCGCCCGGCACGATCAGGTCGGGCGAGAGCATCTGCGCGCGCGGGTTGTCGGTGGGCGTGACCGGGAACACGTCGTCATCGCCGACCGTCAGCTTGAAGACGGTGTCGCCGCTGCCGGCCGGGTCGGGCACTTCGGTGATCGCCCCCGGCGCCTCGTGCACTTCGTGGAAGTCGGCGATCTCATCGCCGGTGAAGGCGACGGTGCGGACCACGGGATCGACGACGGCGCCGCCGACCCGGATCCCCGCAGAGGTCGTGAAGGTCGCGTCGTCGCCGTGGTCGGTGCCGCCCGCGCTTTCGGCCACCAGGCGGTAGTGGTAGGTCGTGGCCGGCGCGAGCCCGGAGACGAACTGCGAGACGTCCACCGGGTCATTGCCGGTGCCGGCGTCGGCGGCCGGGACCGGGGCGCGGCGCCCGTATTCGACGGTGGTCCCGAACTCGAAGTAGTAGGAGGTGTCCGAGAGCCGCGGGTTGACGGTGCCGGTGAGCATCGCCGAGCGGGAGAGCGGCGGCCCCGCCGGTGCGCCGGTCACCGCTTCGGGGGCGAACAGCGGCCCGTCGATCGAGAAGTTGTCGAACTCCGCATAGGCCGGGCTGAGCCCTGACTCTTCGCCGTAGAAGCCCGAGAGCAGCCTGCCTTCGGCGATCTGGTCGACGTCGATCGCCGCGGTCTTCGTCCGCCGCGTCGTCCACGCCGAGCCGTCGGGCGAGGTCTGCCAGAGGACGGTCGTTCCTTCGACCCTGATGCGCCACCAGCGGTGGGCGGTGGGTTCATAGGCGATCGTCGTTTCCGTGCTGGCGCCTTCGTGGATCTCTTGGAGGTTCAGATTTTCGGCCTCGATGTAGATCGCGAGCTTGTTCTCGGAGTCGATGGCGACCTCAAGGATCGCCTGCGTCGTGCCTTTGCCGACCGCCGGGCGGGTCGCCAGTTCGACCGTGTAGGTGGTGTCGCGGATCGGGTAGAGGCGGTCGGTCTCCAGGGCGCCGTAGGCCGAGATGCAGGCGAGGCGGGCGCGGCCGCCGGTGGCGCTGGCTTCGCGGGCGTTGACCCAGATGGGGCCGAGCGCCGAGGTAAAGGCGTCGCTCGCGAGCAGGGCCACCTAGATCACCATCACGACCGGGTTGCCACTGCTGGCCGCCCCTTCCGGCGGGATCGCCACCATGAGCCCAAGCCAACTCTGCGTCGCCGTATAGGTGATTTCGACGGAGCCGGTAGCTCCGGCGCTCGCCTGCGTCTTGGTGACGACCGGAGTCCAGGTTGCTCCGTCTGCGGTCCAGCCCGCGGAGACTTCTTTGACGGTTGCTGCTTCCGCGGTGTCCCAGATCCCGATTAGGAGGTTTTCGGCGCTGGTGGTCGTGACTCCGGTCAGCGTTGCTTTCGTCCCGCTGCCGTTCGCTTCGCTCCCCACAAGCCAACTCGCCACCGCCGCCGGTTTGCCGGTGATCCGCCGCATTTCGCCGAAGCGCGATTTCGCTTCGGCCCATTCGGAGGTGAAGTTGTCGGTCGACGTGTTGCTGGCGATCCGCCCGTACACGTACTCCTTGAAGGAGCCCGATCGAGCTGCGGTGCCGAGCAGGGTCCACCCGCTGGGAGTCGACGGGCTCTGGGTCGTGCTCTGGATCCAGACCGTCACGAGAAGGCCGTCGCCCGCTTCCCTGGTTCCCGCGGTGAGCGAGATGGATTTGGCGGACCCGAATTCGACTACGACCCTGGAGCCTGAGATCGCTAGGGCCATCAGCTGTGGGTGCGTTCGATAAAGGCGGTGACCTCGATGTATTCGATCGAGCCTTCCGCCGTTTCCACTTTCAGCGCGAACTCGTCGCCGTTGGAGATCGACACCGATTTGCCGCTGACTTCGCCGGCTTCGGTTTTCACTTCGACTTCTTTGAAGCCGGTGACCGCAGCGCCGTTCTGGAGCAGCGTGATTTTCGCTTTGGTGCCCCCGGCGATCCTGTACTTCATGCCGATCAGCTTCTTGGTCTCACCGCTGACGACGGGCTCGAACCAGCCAGGGTAGGTCTTCACTTCCGGTTTGCCGGCGATGGCGAAGCCGCGGGGATCGGAGTCGGTGTTTCCCACCCACTTCAGCCCGTCCGATTCCCCTGATTCGGCAGCCAGCACCTTGCCGTTCGTGCCCGCCGCCTTCCGCGCCACGGTCGCCGAGGCGGTGGCGACGATCAGGTCCCCCTTGGTGGTCACCAGGGACTTGGCGACCAGATCGGAGATGAGCGAGCCGCCGTCCTGAATCGCCTTGCCGGTGGTGCCGCTGAAGGTGGCGATCCGGTCGTTCGTGGAGCTGGCCGGACCGGAGACGACGCCGGTGTCGTTGCGCTCGATGATGTTCCAGTTGGCCCCGACCGTCGCCTGGTTGCCCGACGCCGAGGAGTCGGTCTTGCAGATGAGCATGTCGCCGGCCTCGACTTCGGTGCCCGAGGCGCCGCCGATCTTGCCGGCGACGCTGACCACATAGACGTGACCGGCGTCGGCTGCCGGGTAGTTCGGGTTGGCCGAGCAGTCTTTGACGCCCTTGTACTCCATGACGTCGGCGTTCGCCAGCGCCGCGGCAATCGCCAGTTCGACCGCTTTCTCCGACGGGTACTCGGTTTCCGACCCGCCCGAGATCGACTGGACCTTGTTCGCCACGTTCTCGGCGGTGTAGCCGAGGCTGGCCTGTTTGCCGGCGAGGGAACTTTCGAGGGCAGCGATCACCGCGGCGAGCCCTTCGATGTCGGCGACCGCGTAGTCGTTCGCCGCGGCCACCACATCCCCAGTCCGGCCGAAGACCGAGGAGACTGCGCCGCCTTCTTCTTCGCCGGGCACGGCGCTCAGGTCGAAGACGGGATCGTGCGGTTCCCGGTGTTCGGGTTCGATGCCTTCCACGATCCAGAGGACTGCGGCAAAGCCCGTCGGCCGAGCTTTGGCCGCGTCGGAGCCGGCGAAGACGACGGCGGCGCCGGCGGCTTCGAGCTCGGCGACGAGCGATGCCGTGACGTTCCCGGCGGCAACGTCACCGGCGCCGGGTCCTACGTCGCGAACCGCGGCATCGCCGAGCCCTGCGATATCCGCCACTTCGAGCGTCACGTCGCCGGTCTTCCCGGCCACCGAGTCGACCGCGCCGCCACCCCCACCAGTCGCCCCACCCTTCGCCAGCTCGTCCGGCAGGCGCTCGCCCTCGCCGTTGAGTTCGATGTCGTAGGAGGCATCGTCAACCCACGGCAGCTCGCCGCCTTTACCCCGCGGGCAGCCGCCGCCGTTCGTCACGAGCGGCTGTTCGAGCGTGGCGCCGCCGGTTTCCCCCGCGTAGATCGTCGCCAGGGCGTCGGTCCCCCGCTCGTAGACCCACACCTCGCAGCCGATGGCAAACGATGCAGGGGTGGTCGGCCGGAAGTAGGGGCCGAGCAGGGCCACGCGGCTCATTCGGCCACCGCCGTCACGGTGCCCGTTTTGCTCAGCGCCGCCACGCCTTCGAGCGCCACGCTCGCTACGTCAGCGAGCGGATCACCCGTTTTCGCCAGCAGCAGTTTCGTCACGCGGTCAACGCCGGCCACGCGGTCGACGCCGGCGATCAGCTCGTTGCGGTAGATCGCGCTGACCGCCACCCACCCGGCGCTGGTCGAGGTGTCGCCGACGTTGGGCGGCAGGCCACAGTTAGCGGGCGCGAGATAGGTTTCGACGAACGCCTGCACGGCCGTCTCGACGACTTCGGGGTCATACCCCGGCAGGACGGTGAAACCCGCTTCGGCGTCGATCGAGGTGTAGGTCGGAACGCCGACGAAGCTGTTGACGCCGCTGACCGTCTTGGCCGCCTGGCGTCCCTGCAGCTCGGCGCGTTTCGGTTCGCTGACCGTCAGCCCGTCCTCGTCGATCGCGAAGGTGGTGAAGGCCAGTGGCACGCCTTCTTCTTCGGCTTCCGCGTCATAGCCGGGGACGCAGAGGGCGCGCGCAACGCCGGCTACCGCCCGCGCGTCGATCTCGAAATCGCGCGGCAAGATCAGCGAGGTCGAGAGGAGCTGCATCTCTTCGGTGAGGCGGTCGAGATAGGCGTCTTCCTCCTCTTCGTCCACCCCACCGGAGGTCACGCCGGCCAGCGTGATCGTGTCGATGAAGGCATCGGCGCTGACAGGGCTCACGTCCCCCGACAGGCCGTTTTGCGCGGTCCCCGGTTCGATCGCCTGAAGCAGCACCTCGCCGGGTTCGGTCGATTCGGATTCGGGCGCGATCACCACGTCGCCGACGACGACGAATCCGCGTGGTTCGTCGGGCGCGGCGATCTTCACTTCGGTCCCGTCGCGGATCGTGTGGCCGAGTTTGTCGATCGCCGTCCAGGTGCTCGTGACCGTCGCCGGCGCGGCGAGGATCGGTGGCACGCTGGCGATCGTCTGGCCGAACCGCTTGAACATCGCGGCGAAGGTGGTCGACGCCTGCTCTTCGACGTCGGCCATGATCCGCGCGAAGGCGCGTTTCTGCCAGAAGGAGAGGCCGGCCCGCTGCGGTTCGTAGCCCGGCAGCGCCGCTTCGAGGAATTCGTCTATCTCCAGCTCGATCGCGGCCGACCCGCGCACGGCCAGCGCCGAGGTGTATTCAGACACGGCCAACCTGCGATTCGATTTCGACGGTCTTCACCATCTCCTCGAGACGCGCCTGTCCGAGCTGGCGCGCCCGCGGCTCCTGCTCCTCGACCGCGGCGATGTAGGCCTGCGCCGTCGGCTCCGGGCCCTGCTGGGTGAACGTCTCGTCAGGGATGCCGAAGGTCGGGTCGTCGAGCCGGCGGTCGCCGACGATCGTGCGCAGCACGGCTTCGACGCAGCTCTCGATCTCCTCGACGGAGCCCTGCTCGACTTCGACTACAGCGCCGTTCTCGACGCGAAAGGGCATGGCGAACTGAGGCACCAGCGGCAAGGCGGACTCCTTTCGAGGGTCAGAGAGGAACGTCTGGGGCGGCGTCGGGCGCCGGGAAGAACTGGACGATCACCGGGCGCCCCCTCCCCTTCTCGGGGTAGGCGAGCAGGGCGCGGTCACCGCGCTTTGGGAAGTGGAAGCCGTCGGCGCGCGCCACCGGGTTCCAGGGCATCGGGTCGGTGGCCGAGCCGGGGTCGACGTTGGGGCGCACGCACCGGACCTCCTGGCCTTCGGCACTCGCGTTGTCGAGCACTTCGGCCTCGAAGAGTTCGGCAGGTGGGATGGCGACGGCCGCGGGGCCGAGTCGCGCGGGGTTAGCCACCGCTGTACTCGCAGCCGAAGTGGACGTGGTCGTAGTGGTCGCCGCCTTTCATCGTGTTGTGGATGAGCTGCAGGCGGTAGCTGCCGTGGACGTGCGTCACGAGCCCGGCGCCGTCCCAGGGGATCCCGAAGGCATCTGCGATCGCGCGCGCCAGCGAGGCCTCCTCGGGCGTCTGGTAGCCGTTGGAAATGTCCGCCGCCCACGCGACGTCCGGCGGTCCCTGGTGGTCGGAGCGGGTGCCAGAGATCGTCGGGCCGTGCACCGCATTGGCTTCGCGAACGCTCTGGCGCGTGACTGCGGGAAAGCCGTGCGAGTGCGCGTAGTCGATCACCTGGTTCACCACGTCTTCGGCGGTGCCCGCATACACGCCCATTTCGCCCGAGCCGCCCGAGAAGCCGACGCCGCCTGACTTCGTGGACACCTGCTTCGATTCGGCCGCGGGCTCTGGCAGTGGCGCCGTCGGCTTTCGCAGCTTGACGGTGATCAACTTCAGGTCGCTCGTGTCGGAGTCCCTGA